>JAKMEW010000474.1 GCA_022425745.1 Rubripirellula sp. | reverse complement strand
CCCATAACTGTGGGAAGCTGAGGCTAGCGGGACCAATTCGCCATCAATCCAAACCCGCAATTCACTTAGAAAAAAATCTCCGCGTCGCCCCTCGTAATAAGCCATACCCGGACCACTGGCTGGGAGTGATGTATCGGGCAAGACTTCTAGTTTCAAAGATCTCGCGCCGACCATCTCAGGCAGCGGTGCAAACCGAACGCGGTAAACATCACGTTTGGTAACATCCCCTCGCGCCAAGATGGACCCATCCTCGCGACGGCTCAACTTTGGCATGGTTGATTCGTAGTCCGTCATCCGCAGGGTATGCCAGCGCCGTGCATTATTAATCTGCTCGATTACCCAATCTTGAAAAGCTTGATGGATCGGGTCATCGCCCGGTTCCTCTTCCGACCACTTCTCATAACTCGGCAGACGAGCCTGAATCAAATCCGTTAACAAACGATCAAGACGCTGTTCTGTACGATTCACCATCGCCTGACGCTGGGGATCGTCCACAATCAAATCAGGCTCATCGGCTTGATTCAGAAGTGCCATCAATCCGTAGTATTCATCGTGTTTGATCGGATCAAATTTATGGGTATGGCACTGGGCGCAACCGATCGTCATGCCCATCCATACCGTTCCCGTTGTTGCAACTCGATCGACCAAAGCGTAAAAACGATACTCCAGCGGATCGATCCCGCCCTCTTCGTTAAGCATCGTATTGCGATGAAACCCAGTGGCGATTCGCTGCTGTTGTGTGGCACCGGGTAGCATGTCGCCAGCAAGTTGCTCAATCGAGAATCGGTCGTAAGGAATGTCTTGATTGAGTGCGTCAATTACCCATGACCGATACGGCCAAATGGAACGCGGGCGATCCTTTTCATAGCCATTGGTGTCGCTGTATCTCGCAAGATCAAGCCATGAACTGGCAAACTTCTCGCCATATTCCGGTGAAGCCAACAACCGGTCCACCAAACGTTTCAACGCAGCAGGATGCTTGTCCGCCGCAAAGCGTTCAACCTCTTCAGGATCCGGATTGACACCAAGCAGATCAAGCGACAGCCGCCTAATCAAACGCCTTCGATCAACCTGACCTTGTGGGTCTAAACCCTGCTTTTCAAGCTCCGTTAAGATGAAGCGATCCACCTCACCTTTGCACCAGTTCACATCCATCACATCCGGAACGGGGTGTATCTTGGGGGGCACAAAAGCCCAATGTGACTCGTACTCGCCTCCCTGCAAAATCCATAACCTGAGGATTTGCGTCTCAGTATCCGACAACCGATCTCCGCTTTCCGGAGGTGGCATCACAGTCTCGGGATCATTCGAGATGACCCTAGATATCAACTCACTCTCCTCTACACTCCCAGGCACAACAACCGCGTAACCACCAAGGTCTCGATGCGAGTCGACTTGTTGGTCGAGACGAAGGTCAGCCTCGCGGGTTTCACTATCGGGCCCATGACACTGAAAACACTTCTCGGCCAGAATCGGCCTAACATCACGGTTGTACGAGATCTCTAAATCATTGCCAGAGACAGTCGTCAACGGACCAACGAGGACGATCAAAATCAGCAGAATCGTGGCAGGCACCGCGAAAAAACACGAACTCAATTCACGGTGACCGGTGGTTGATCCCCAGCTTGCAAGGGACACCCCGGAGCGATGGTTAGGCTGTAACATTGAAACCCAAATACCAAGACCTAAAACCGGAATCCAGACAGCAATCCATTGCGGATTGAGACAATTGCGGATTGAGAACAGACAACACATCTTGCCGATACCAATCCAAATAACCCTTAAAGCATACCGCAATTCTGGACGGCTGACTCACTGCTTGGTTCGGTCAAATCCGGATCAGTCTTCCTCTCGAGCCAACCGTGCCTCAACGGCACCACCGTAGATTTCGTGTCCGACCAGCACTAGCATCCCAAAGAACAGGGGCAGGACGAAGTACAGCAGGCGAAAAATCAGGACGGAAGCCAAAACGGAATCACCAGCGGAGTCTCGTAACAGCGTCAGCAGGATGACTTCAAGGACCCCGAGACCTCCGGGGACCTGCGTGATGAGAGAAACCGCAATGGCAACCAAAAATGCGGCCAGCACCAAAGAAAAAGGAACAAGAGTATCAGCAGGCATCACCAAATAGAGAGTCGTTGCCGAGATCAGGAGGTCGATCGCGGCAACCGATGCCTGGGCCGCCATCAGTCCGGGTTCGGGTGGCCGGAGACGTAGCTTCCCGATCGGAAGCGGTTTCCGCCAGACGAAACAGACGGTCAGATAAGCAGCGGCTAAACAGAGCAGGATGGCTCCAAGGGTTCTGGTTCCGAAGGGTAATGGGACTTCCTCAGGCAACTCGACCGGAACCGCCACCAACACTGCTCCACCGAGCACCCAAAGACCACTCCAAAATGTGAGCCCCAGCATGGTGATCAGAACCACAATCTGACTCGGCGATAGCCCCCATCGCGCATAGAAGCGAAATCGTATCGGCGTGGCCGCTAAAAGCGTCCCAAGATTATTACCCAAGCTGTAACCCAAGAACGAAACCAGAGCCACCCGACGCAGTGGCAGCGAGCGGCACACATAACGCAGGGCCAGCAAATCGTATCCGGTTAACAAACCGTAGTTGAGCGCTACTAGAAAGAAGGCAATCCCGAGATAGACCGGCGGAACACCCAGAAGCCCCGTTTTGAACTCCAGCCAAGTAATATTCTGTGATTCACGTATCAGCAAACGCACCGCCAATCCGAATAGGATGGCGGCCATTACAGGACCGGCAATCGATCGTAATTTTCGTCTTGGCAAAGTGGTCAGGTCACGGACATGGAGAAGAATCAATTAGGTGGTCGATCCGGAACCCAAACCGATCCCTTCCGCCGTCACCTTTTGTAACCGAATCATCGGCAAGCGTTTACTCCCAACTGCATGAAACCACTAGAATTCAAGCATTCGGGAAGGGGAATCACACAAAAGTCCTGCGGTATGGCGGCGGAGAAAATCAACCACGTCTGGACAGGACATTGATGAAATGATGCAATTGACTTCATAATCCTTTGAGGAAGATCATGAGACGTGCGGTCTCCCAGAGGCAACTTCCCATATCCAGTGTCTAACACCTAGTTCCTTCAAATCAGGGCATCCAGTAGCGCCATGACAAAAGTCAAACACGAACTCGTTGTACTTGGGGGTGGTCCCGCTGGTTATGTCGCAGCAATTCGAGCGGCGCAGCTTGGGATTGACGTTGCGTGCATCGACGAGAATCCGAGGTTTGGTGGAACGTGTCTCCGAGTGGGCTGTATCCCGAGTAAAGCACTGCTTGAATCAAGCCATCTCTACGAAGAGACACAGCATCGCTTCAAGGATCACGGCATCCAGGTCGAGGGGGTTCGCTTGGATCTTGATGCCTTGATGGCGAGAAAGGCAAAAATTGTTGATACCCTTACCGGCGGCATCGACATGCTTTTCAAAAAACAGGGGGTCACTCCCTACCGCGGGCGTGGCCGCTTCCAAGACGCCAACACAATCGTGGTTGAGGGTGAGGAGAGTGTCACAATCGAGGCCGATCAAGTGTTGATCTGCGCCGGTAGTCATCCTGCGAAATTACCCTTTGTCGAAGAAGATGGTGAGTATATCGGCAATAGCACGACGGCGCTTTCTTTCCCCACCGTCCCTCAGAAACTTGTGGTCATCGGAGCGGGATACATCGGACTGGAACTGGGAAGTGTTTGGAATCGCCTCGGGAGTGAGGTGATCGCGCTCGAAGCTTTCGATCGCATCATGCCCGGGATCGACGGCGAGATTGCCTCATTGGCTCACCGTGGATTCAAGAAACAGGGAATCGACATCCGTACCGAAACGTTTGTCCAATCCGCCAAGCGACAGGGGGACAAATGCGTCGTCGAAATCAAAGACGGCGATACCATTGAATGCGACCGTGTCCTACTAGCCACCGGTCGAACCCCTGCTACGGATGATCTCGGCCTCGAGGCAATCAACCTCGAGACCGATCAACGTGGTTTCATCGCCGTCAATGAAAACTTTGAAACGGCCGTTGAAAGTGTTTATGCCGCCGGAGACTGCATTGGCGGAGCGATGTTAGCGCACAAGGCAATGGAAGAAGCAATCGTGTGCGTGGAGCGAATGGTGGGAATGAAAAGCCACGTCAACTACGACGTGATACCGGCAATCGTTTACACTCACCCCGAAATCGCCTCGGTGGGACGTACCGAAGAACAACTCAAGCAGGATGGTGTGACTTACAACAAGGGTGTATGCCCCTACGGAGCGAATGGACGAGCGAGAACACTCGGTGAAATCGACGGCCGCGTTAAGATTCTCGCTGATGCTACGACCGACCGTGTCTTGGGTGTTCACATCATCGGCGCTCGTGCGGGAGACATGATTGCCGAAGCTGCCACCGCCATGGAATTTGGTGCTAGCAGCGAAGATATCGCCCGAACCTGTCACGCACACCCGACGCTTGCTGAAGCGATGCACGAAGCAGCCCTTGCGGTGGACAAACGCGCAATCCACACCGCATAACTTAACTCGATTGCTTAATCGGTGAGTGTCGCGATCAGTACTTCCCGTTTGCCTCCCTTGGGTCCGCGAACCTTCATCACATGAAAGCCGGCTGCAGCAAAATTGTCGCGAACTTCGCGACTCACGCAATAAGTTGTCAGTCGACCTCTGGGTGACAAAATTCGTTGCACGCGTTTTAGATGCTCAACTTGCCATAGCTCTGGATTCGCCGATGGAGCAAACGGGTCATAGTAGATCGCATCAACCAATCGCTCTGTCGCTGCGTCACTTTTCAACCAGTCCCCAAGACTTAGCGTCAACACGACTTCACTTTTCGATGCGTTAGTGGAACTCGACGAAGGAACTTCCCACCGATATTCACCCGGCAACGTTCTCATCCCGATCTCGCGACGCCATGAAATAAAAG
>JAKMEW010000466.1 GCA_022425745.1 Rubripirellula sp. | reverse complement strand
GGAGGTGCTTTGATCGGAAGGTTTGACAAAGCTAAAGCAAGGCTCCCACCGGCTTTGACATGACCCGCCGAAAGCGTCGCCCAATTCTTAATGGCGGGACTTTGAACTTCAGTGGCTGCTCTTGTTAGGGATTCACTAAATGGAGAGGAGTTGTTTACAGAAACATAAATCGATTGGCAAAGTTCCGCACCAGAGAGACATTGTGCTACCGGCCCCAAAACGGGAACTCCCATCAACCAACCACAGAGCCTAGAGGGAAGACGATTGATTAAAAACAAGATCAGCACAAAAAAGCTAAGAACCGAGATCGTAATCACAGTGATGTAGAAGACAATAACGTTAGACATCCAGCTAACATCGAGCTCTCGAGGTCGATAGGAAAGGTACCCCTCAAAATACCGCATTTCCCGCCCGACCGACTCCATCATTTTGATTAAGAATGCCCCCATACTAAGTGAAAGCAACAAATAGAAAGAACCGAGTAGGAGCAGACGAATGAGACCCTGACGAACCTCGGCCCTCATATCACACCAACGGTCAATGCGAGCTTGCTGCTCGATGGTGATCTGTTCATGCAAGTCATCCGACATCACGCCACCATACCCCTCAAGCTCTCCACTAACGGCATCAAGATCAGCCTCAACAGTGTCATGATCAATAAGATCATCAGAAACCAAGAGAGAAATCGCGGCACTGACTTAAGATACCGATTCTGTTTTTTTGCGGCAGCATTGCGATACAAGCGACTCAAACTAACAAGATCCATTGTTACGCGGTCTGGCATGAAATCACCCGAAACCAACTTCCACACGCACTCTTTTAGCGGTGCGGGACACCCGGCGGGAATTCGTAAATCTTCGAGCGATACACTGCCCATCCGGATTTGATCCGCGACCTGCCTCCACTGCTGGCTGAAGTTTGAACCGACAATGTCGGCGGCTTGCTCTAAACCAGTTGCGATATCCACCCTGCTCGAGCCCGAGAGTTGGTCATGAACCTGACCGTTGCTCGAAGGGTTCATCAACTGCAAGGCAATCCAGTCACAGAAAACGCCGTAATCGTGGTCTATCAAACCGTCACGGGATACCTTCCCCAAAAAACCAAAGACCATAGCAAGTAAAGCCAGACAGACCGCCACAATACTTATCACAGCATAGAAAGCCTCACCGAGAACCAGATTCACAATACCAGATTCGCCCACTCCTTCGCCCATTGAAATCAAACCGATACTGGACAAAGAGACCACCATCCAAGGGAGGATTAGAAAAAAAATCACTGCAGCTACCATAGAGTTGATCATTGGTTCCACTGCAGCGATCCTCAACTGCCGCCGATGAGATGTCTTTTCTCGAATCAAATCGACTAATGCGTACAACGGAACACTGGATCGCATCTGCACCATCATGGCTAAAGCTGCTTTCACCGCGAGATCATGTCTCCCCGATAGAACACCAAAAGCTTCAAAAATCGGTTTACCTTGATCCAACTCTGAGCGAATGGAGCGGACTGCGCGACCCAACCTTCCGAGCAAAGGATCGTCTAAATGGATCATCGCTTTAGAAAGAGATTGCTGGGACTCTACCATCGCTGCGACTTCAGCGATCAGAAATGCGAGAGAATCATCATCCAGCTTTATTTCTTCGGAATTGCCCTTCACTCTGATCGTCTCCCTCCAAAAACACGAAATATTTCGGCCTCATCAGTAACCCCAGATTGAACTAGTTGCGTCGCCTGACTCTTAAGGGAATCAAATCCTTTGGCTTGAATGAATCGATCAAGTTGGTCTGCTGTAGCACCTTGCTCTAATTTTTGGAAAAGCTGATGACTAAAATCAGCTCCGTCGAACTCAACTAGTTGCATCACCGGGAGTCGGCCTTGGTAACCGGTTCCGTGACATTTTGAACATTCATGACCGCTGGGATTGGGTGACTTACATTTCTGGCACAGACACCGCAGCAATCGCTGACACAGGACGGCGCGCAAACCGCTTTGTATTGCGAAGGTTGGTAAGTTCATCTGAACCAACCGACGCAAGGTGGAACCGACCGATGCAGAGTGAATGGACGAAAAACAGAGGTGTCCTGTCATCGATGCTGAGAGCACCGCTTCCGCTGTTTCGGTATCACGAATCTCAGTAACCAATAAAACCTCTGCGTCCTGCCGCACAGCTGACCGCATTGCGGCAGCAAGTGTTAATCCACTGTTAGGCTGCAACTGGCTCTGGCTGATTGAATCGATGATCGACTCGACAGGATCCTCGATCGTTAAGACACTACGACGATTTTTACTTGCAGCGATCGATGCTAAACACGCATACAGAGTGGTTGTCTTACCGCTGCCGGCTGGTCCGGCAACCAAACACCAACCATCTTTGCCTTCGCAGACCCCTCCAAGAGCGAGTGAAGTCTCCTCAGATACGCCAAGCTGGTCCAAAGTTCTTACAGTCCCGGCATGACTGGAAATACGAATTGCGGCACGACGCCCATGGACAGTTGAGAAAGTACTCAAACGCATTTCACGGATCGATCCATCTGTGGATTTCCATGTGAAAGTTCCTTCTTGAGGAACACCACCCATGTAGGACGGCAAATTAGCTAAGGCCATCAGCCTCGCGACCGGGTCCGTATCTTGATCTACAGGAAACGTTTTCGCGAGATGTAAGACGCCATCAATTCGGTAGAAAACTTCCCACGAATCACTCCTAGGTTGGAGATGAAGATCGCTCGCCTGAATGTCGACTGCCTCATTCAGGCAATCATCCACCATCTTTGCGGCAAAGCCTAATTCTGCCGTTGGTTGCCCTGAGAAGGAAGCAGGAAACGGCATCAATCAAAAACTCCAGGCTTCGTTTAAGACATTCAATGGTGATGAACTGCTATAGTAGAAAGTAGTTCTGAAAGGGGAAAAATGAAACAACGACATCACTATAACGGATTCACTCTTCTTGAGTTGATGGTGGTTGTGGGTGTGATTGGGATTCTTATCGGTTTGCTTCTGCCGGCGGTCCAAGCCGCTCGTGAAGCAGCACGACGAATGAGCTGCAGCAACAACTTTAAACAGATTGCACTAGGCGTTCATCAGTACCATTCAGCTTTTGATATTCTCCCACCCCACGGAACGGGGACATTTACAAATCAAAACAACCCGAGTACTTCAAACCAATTCCGACTGAGTTTTCTTGTTTCAATTTTACCGTTTATCGGGGAGACACCGTCCTGGAACTCAATCAACGACTCCTATCGAGGTGCTCCGCTATCTAAGGATTTACTCGAGGCTTCAAGCGATCCTTATTCGGGTTCTACAATCGATCTCACCTATGATGATCAAGATTCTACGGAGCAGCACCTGTATCCACCAATGGGTCCTTCACCCTCGATTGGCTCCTATCCGTTTTGGAACTCGGAAATTCGGTGCTACCGCTGCCCCTCTGATCCCGGCATCGGCAACCCGAGTCTTGGTCGCACCAATTATGCAGCATGTCTCGGTGATGCCATCCAAGGGTTGGATGAGGGACGTTGGGTCTTTCGCGAATCTACTTGGTCTCCTGCAGGCAAAGATTTGATGATCGCGACCGGCAGAGGAATGTTTGTGCCGCGCGGTACCACGCGATTTGCCGATGTCACCGATGGCCTAAGCAGCACAATCATGTTGGGAGAAATCGCGACCGACCTCGGAGATCGCGACTGTCGAACAACTCCATCCCTGAACAACGGCTGGAAAGACGGCGTCCTCAGCAACGCTAAGTTCTGCTCAGAACAACGCGATTATGAAAGACCGAACTTTTGGCAGGACACTGTCACCCTTCCTAATACAAATGCACAGGGTCGAGGCTTTCGGTGGGCTGACGCAATGCCGCTCATGACCGGATTCAATACGATCCGACCACCTAATCAAGAACTCTGTTACGGCGGTGGTAGTCAAACGATCGGCATCTCACCGACTAGCAGTCGCCACCAAGGTGGTGCTCATTGCGCAATGGGCGATGGAGCCATCATTTTTTTGACCGACTCCATTGACTGCGGCGGTTATGAAGAAAAAGGAACGGTTACACTTGATGGTATCGATCAACTCGCGCCTGGAAATAAAAGTGTTTTCGGTCTTTGGGGTGCCATGGGAACCCGTAACCAGCATGAATTGATTTCTGACCAGCCCTATTAGTCCTATCTAACATTGATGCTCCCATCCGATCGATGAGTGAAACCAAAATATCAGTCGTTCGCTGGATTCTTACAGCTTGTGGCATCGCCCTGACGATTTTGCTGCTGATTGGATCGGCGCTGTATTGGATCTACGGAACAAATACCCATCATGCCAACCGAAATACAATCTTGTGGACAGAAAGAGGACGCAAACTGATACCCCCGACTGCTACGGATATCACACTTCAACAAGACTTCCTTGATCACTACGCAACCTACAAAGTCAGCGAAAAAGACCTCAATCAATTTTTAAACGAGCGGTTCGCTCGAGACGGAGAAGTACTTGATTCTTTTCGCGATGAGAGAAGCCCCGTCAGCAAAGATCAAATTGGCAAACCGTTAGGACGGCTCCAATGGAAGGTTCCCGAGGGAACGGTTGTTTATGGATATTCAGCGAGTAATGGCGGAATGCACTATTACTACCATGACCCAGTCAGCGGTCAGACCTATCAGATGTCAGCTTACTGGTAGGTTCTTCAGACATGAGATTGCCTGTCTTTGTTGTTCATTTTCTATGATCATGAGCGCAGCGGAGAAGAAGCTCTTCCGGACAAATAAGTAGGCTGATACGCGAAGAATAATGAACATGGCGAGACGGAAAACGGAAGTCCGGATGCGAACCTACGGCATCTATACAAAGTGGGATTCGGAGTCAAAAGATCTACCGCAAATTTGCCAGGTTACGACGCGAGTCCCTGCTGAAATTAATATTGAGTTCGGTTTTGTTGTCCGCGTGAAAGGGGCCAAGAACCAAGAACTTGATTTCTGCATTGACCACCCCGGTATTCTCGACGCCGCAGGCCGCAAACGCGATCCCTTCGATGGTTCGGTGTACGTCAGGTCAAACGAATGGGACTTCTACCTCGGTGACACGATTTGGGATCCGATTGAGGATAAGCTCGGGCGTTGGCACATGTGGATCAAACTCAAGGACACGATTGTTGCAGAAAAAACCTTTGAAGTCTTCGCGCCGAACCAAGAGTGAGGACCTTGCATTCAGTAGGGAAAAAAGCGGAAAGAAAAAATAATCATGGACTTCCGCTAGTGGTTCGTTTCATCCTGCTTTCTATGCAGAACCTTCTGGAGTAACTCTAGTCGATAGCGACTCGCGTCACTCAAGCCTTCCAGATTGAGCAAATATTGTCGTTCTTCATTTAGACGCTTGATGAACCGCGGCGTAGAACGCTTAAGATTAATTGGCCCGAACATCAGAGCCGCTTCTTGATCCTCATCGTAATACGCGGGATCGTTGCCAGATGCAGATTGGAAAGCCATCACTGCGTACGGCCAGTGTCCCCAAACGATGTGCTCGTCGACCAAATGGTAGCCACTATCAATGGCCCAACGACGAACCAATTTTTCGTCTCGATTAGGTTGCAACACGACTTTAGGTGGAACTCTCTCGGGATGCTCTCTCAGAATGGCGTCGATCGAACCTCCTCCCACGCCGCAAATGCTCAAGCTATCGGCCTCTCCTGCCGCAAGACCGTTCAATCCGTCAGCAAATCTCGCTTCCCCCGCCAGTTCTATCAATGCATATCTGGAGTTCTCGAAAGGCTGTCGCTTATTTTCAATTGCAATTCCCATCTGTATCCGACCCGACTTCAATAAAGAGACCAGCAGGTTCCCATGGTCAGAACCGATATCGACATGGCA
This sequence comes from Rubripirellula sp., assembly GCA_022425745.1. Lineage (GTDB taxonomy): Bacteria > Planctomycetota > Planctomycetia > Pirellulales > Pirellulaceae > Rubripirellula. The sequence continues at coordinate 24,415 of JAKMEW010000466.1, read as the reverse complement.
ATTCGCCTGTATCTGTTTAGCAACGGTCTTAAGACGAAGATCCAAGTGAGGCAACGCACATTCCTGTGTGTGGAGTACTAAAATTTCGAAGCGATCATCGGAACCAGATGAAGAACTGGGGTTAAGCAACGACTGCGACCTCGCCAGCTTGTCGTACTACAACCTCTGTATCATTTACGACTATGATTACTTAGAGATGCGAAATCAATCGGTGTCCATCGATAGCCTTATTCACGCAGCGAACCGCATCGGCATTGCAGTTGTACCTATTCTTCGCCTGAAAGGCTCGTGTCATGTTTCGAATTTTCTCTCTCGCTGTGATCTCATTACTAATCGCCGCGCCAAGCGCCGCAAACAACAGCTATTTCATCCCAGGAGATGCCTTCTTCTACTGTGAGATCGACCTATCAGAATGGAACCAACTCCACAGCGGACAACTCAACTTTCTGGAGTACGATCGACCTGAAGAAATGCCTGTCTTTTTTTGTGGATATACGGGTTACAGAAAATTGGATCTCTCCAATCTATCCACTCGTTTTCGAAGCCGACTGCTCACAGCAGTCGCGTCGATGAAAAAGCGATACCCCTCCGCACTCTTGGAACTCGATCGGGAGGAAAATAATTTCCCTGATACGAGCGGTATCGAAAAAAAGGAACTCAATAAGATTCGGGTCTTTGTTTACAACAAATCATTCGACTATTCGAAGTTTCGAATTGGTCTCAAATACAATGAATCATGGGTTGATTACGCAACTCAGCGGGGCTTCAAGCGTGAACATTTTCAATACGATTTTTTTGTTCCAACGGTTAAGGGAATCACAGAATCATGGCGTATGGGTTCAGCTGTGCCCCCGCTTAATGTGAACCTTCACTCTTCCAATCAAGACGCGATTTCTACTGCAATGACGATTGACGCATCACAAGTAATGTTCTTGATTTGCCCACCCGTCTCCTTCGAGTCGCTTTGCTTTCCATCTCGTGATTCAAAACTAGAATGTTACGCCGTTTCAGAATCAACTCTCAAAACACTGATTAATGACCAAAGTAAACCGCGACGGTCCATTTGGTTAGAAGCGGACTGAACAACAACGACGAAAGAACCATCAATCTACGCTTGCATCTGCCAAACTTGGCGATTCTGAACACGGCCGCTTGATTCGTGACAAGTAATTGTAAAAAGGTTTTAATTTCAGGCATTCGCGTTTAGTAACGTACATTCTGAACAGCTTGACTAGATCGATTCAAATTGTATACCTCATGAGAAATATCTACTCCTTTGTGACGCTTTGTTTACTTTCTCTGACTCACGTTGAAGCAACGCATGCGGACACTCGGCCTGCCAAGCCAAATATCGTGTTGATTTTGACCGATGATCTTGGGTGGCAAGACGTTAAGTGTTACGACATTGATAAACCATCCCCGATGGAGACGCCAAACATTGACGCACTTGCAAAGAGAGGCGTGTTGTTCTGGCAAGCGTACTCCCCTGCACCGACCTGCGCCCCATCGCGGTGTGCGATCATGAGTGGGGTGCATCCGGCGCGAGCTCAAAAGACCCATGTGGTTGGAGGAAACCCGCCAAGGCCACACCACAAAACCGCTCACTCGATGATGCCGCCCTACTACAGCGGCCGCATGCCGGACGATGAGTTCACGCTGGCTGATGCACTTCAAAAGGAAGGCTATACGACAGGCCACACCGGCAAATGGCATATGGCGATCCAGCACAATGCCTTTCCGGATGCCAGGGATCAAGGGTTCGAGTGGAGCAGAAGTTCTCGCGGTGCTCGCTCACGAATGAAGCCAGACCGAATCAGCGAATATGCGACCAGCGAAGCCAACGACCCATACAAGCTAGACGCAAACGGTTACCCGTATCACCAGAACAGCGAAGACTCGCTGACGTTTTTGCGCAAGCACCATCACGAACCCTTCTTTCTCTATTACGCAACGTGGCTCGTTCATTCACCCATTCACACACGCAGCAAGCAACTGCTGGACAAGTACTGCGCAAAGCTGGGCGTGCAGCCAGACAAAGATGATCCTGAGTCGTGGAAAGGAAAGGGCCAGACGAATCCGTTTTACTGTGCCATGGTCGAAGAACTGGACTACTACCTCGGTAAAATATTCGATTACCTCGAGCAAACCGAAGATCCTCGTTGGCCAGGACATAAGCTCAGCGAAAACACTTACCTAATCTTCACCTCTGACAACGGCGGCATGGAAGGTCACCCCGGAGAGATCTATACCGACAACTACCCGCTCGATCGCGGGAAGATTTCACTGATGGAAGGCGGAACTCGCGTGCCTCTGATTATCACCGGTCCAAATATTCCGAAGGGACAGCAGTCCGATGTGATGGTGAACGGACTCGACTTTTATCCTACGATTTTGTCCTGGGTCGGGGCCGATCCGGCTGGCGGCAAACACTTCGACGGCGCGAATCTCGCGAATCTGCTTTCACAAGATCCAACCGATCCATCGCTTGTTACGGATGCTGGGGGTAAACCACGTGACACAATGGTTTGGCACTTTCCCAATAGCGTTGCGCTGGAAAGCAGCATTCGCATCGGTGATTACAAACTGGTTCGCAACTACAACCACCGGCATGATCCGAATGCTGTGCCACTGGAACTTTACCGACTTTATAAGACGCAGAATGGTCGGCAGGTGCGTGCCGACATCGAAGAAGCGAACAATCTGGCGGAATCTGATCCTGAGCGAACTCGATCGATGAATGCTCGCCTAACGCAAACACTTGAAGAGATGAAAGCCAGCTATCCGTATAACAACCCTGCGTTTCGGGGTGTCGGACCAAAGGGCACACTTGTGCCGACGGTGACTTCGCACCAGCAGGACGGCCAGAACGTCGAGTTCACGTTTCAGCAGCATGGAGCGAAAGTTGTTCGCGCTGATTTGCTCTACACCCTGAACGGAAATGACCAAAATGAAGAGTGGTTTCGGCTCCCTTCAATTCCTCTCGCTGATAACACCATCACCGCCGTATTGCCGACAGGAACAACGCACTACATCATCAACCTGATCGACGAAAATAACTTTCTGGTCAGCTACCCCGATGTGCCCGGAGCAGATCACTTCAGTAGAACTGGTGAAACGTACGCCGAGTACTCGATCGCCGTCAGTGCGAAATAGAGACGACCAGCATTGATTGCAGACAGCCCAATATGAACCACCCGCTTCGATTCCTATTTTTCTTCATCACCGCGTGCTCCGCGTCTCCGGTACTCGCCCAGCGTCCCTCGCAGCCAAACATCGTTCACGTCCTTGTGGATGATCTCGGTTGGCAGGACGTTGCTTGCTACTATCGCGACCAGCACGACGAGGAACCGTTCTACGAAACACCGCATCTGGATCGCATTGCCGAGCGTGGCATCCGCTTCACGCAGGCGTATTCCCCCGCCATGACGTGTGCTCCATCGCGAGCCGCTTATCTAACCGGACAATGGACACCGCATAACGGCGTCTACCACGTGAACATGGGATGCCAGGTTCCGCGATTGCGACGTGACAGCAACACGATGATTGACCCTTACTACGTTGGTCGTCTCATGCCCGGCAAACCGGTGATCGGGCAGGCGATGAAGCAGGCTGGTTACGCGACGGCGCACGTTGGCAAATGGCATGTTGATGGAGCATCAGGTTATCCAGCACCAATTCAGGTGGGGTTCGATTTCTCGTTTGATAGTGACAAGCACTACAACGATCCAGAAATCTATGATGCGGATGATCCGAAGCAAACCAATTTCTCTGGTCTTTTCGCTCAGCCAAAGAATCGGCTCAAAGATGCGTTCAATGATCCGCGGTTTCCGCTTCTTGATGACGAGCGACCGTATGACAGTATGACCGATCTTTCGCAGCGCTGGATTCAGAAGGTCGCTCGTGGCAAAAAGCCGTTCTTCCTGAATCTTTGCCCAAACCTCGTTCACGGCCCGGTAATGACTCGCGATCGCAAGCGACTGGCGCATTATTGCCAGAAGCTCGGCATTGCGTTTCCGACGGATCAGGGATCGATTTCAGATCCGGACAAACCGGGGCAACATAATCCGTACTACGCCAGTTCGGTTGATTCGGTGGACTGGATCATCGGGCAGATCGTTCACACGCTCGAAACAACTGACGATCCTCGCTGGATCGATCACAAACTGATCGACAACACTTACGTCTTCATCAGCAGCGATAACGGCGGCGCGCAGAAACTGCGAAACTGGAAGAATGCCACTGGTGAAACCGAATTCGAGAAGGTGACTGATAACGCTCCACTTCGCGAAGGAAAGGCATGGTCTTACGAAGGCGGATGTCGGATTCCATTCCTAGTAATGGGGCCGGACATCAAAGCAGGTAGCGTCAATACAAAGACACCGATCAACCTTATCGATTTGTTCCCCACTTTTCTGGCCATTGCCGGAAGTGGTCGTGATGAGCTGGATCTAGATGGCTGCAACCTGTTGCCGGTAATCACTGGTCAGCAGGAAACGCCTCGGTTAGCTGATGGCAAACCACGAGACACGCTTTATTTCCACTATCCGGTTCTCAATGCAGCTTTCTCAACTATCCGCCGCGGTCCGTGGAAATTGATGAAAAATACCGGAGGCTCGTTAAATGCTGCTCCTGGTATTCAATTATTTCGTCTCTACCATGACGACGGATCAAAGAAAGACCTGAGCGAAACAGCTAACGTCGCGCCGCAGAACCCCGAAATTGCTAAGCAAATGCTGGCCGACCTGAATCATTGGCTGGACAACTACAACGGCAACGTCCCTTACAAAAATGCAGCTTTTCGTTCAGGAACATTAGCTGGCCAAAAAGGAGTCCCAAGGGTAATAGCGACTAAAAGCAAGGGAACAGCGCTAAGCATAGAAGTTGAATCCGAAAAGTCGAAGATCGTCGAAGCGTTCCTGCTGTACACAATCAACCCAGGAAAAACCGAAGAGTGGTTTCAAACGACCGCCGAAATCAACCAAAATCGTATCCACGCCCAAGCTCCTCCCGGTATGACGCACGGTGTGATCTGTTTGATTGATGAGAACAACTTCCTGATCACCTCTGAATCGATTCCAAGCATGCAACAATTACGACTTGGCCAACCCGTTTCCGAGGTACTCAAGGATGGATTTGCCTACCAACCGGGTCTGGCTGCAATGATCGAACACACTCGCCAAGCAATCAGTCAAGCGAGATTGCGAGCACTTTCGACGCAGCAGCTTGAAACATTACTTCTCACCGCGCAGCAAACAATAAAACAGCCCGTCGATCGCAATTCGTACTTCGAGCAAATACGCCGATTACGCAAAGCGATTCGATCCCTAGAAATACCCGCGGCGCAACATCGAGCCCTAAGTTGGTTCCCAAAGGATGATGAATGAACCAAAGGTGATACAGGTGTGTTGTGATTGTGCTAGGTTGTTAGTGGAGCTTAGCCAATCTTTACGAGGGATAGAGAACATGCCTGATGGTACACGACCTTATGGTGAACGTCTTTACACAGAATTACGCCGACTGAGTGGCTATGATTTCATCACAGAGATCATGGATTACAAAGCGATTCAGGCATTAAAGAAAGCTGACCGAGAATCGACATTGAAGCTATTTTACGGAAGTAATTATGAAGTGATTCAGATTTTGAAAACGGCTGAACCTGAAGAAGCTGCGGACTACCTTGTTAAAAAGTGGGAAGAAACAAGACAGGCGAGCAATGTTGGTGCTGCTGCGGCGATAATCATTATGAACGGTATGTGATGTTTCGAAAGATGCCATGAGTTCGATTCGCGTTTTACTGTTGTACATTGGATCCACGATTCTTGTGGCACTTGATGTCACAGCAGAATATTCACCGAATGCGTCACAAACTGAAGAAGCGACGCGATTGTTCGCCGCGTATTGCCTTGATTGTCACTCAGGGGATGGAGCCGAAGGTCACTTCGATTTTGCCAAGAAAATTGTGCGTGGATCGTTTGATGCAACTCTTGCATTTGAAAACTTGATCACTCAGAAGATGCCACCAGCGGATGCTAAAGCACCAACCGATCAAGAGCGTCAGAAGATGCTGGCTTGGCTTGCAGGACAGCAGAAAGAGTTAAAAATAATTCCATTCAGAAGGCTCAGTCGACACGAGTTCGTTCACAGTGTGAACGACTTGCTTAGTTCAAATCTCGATTTGGCTGCAGAAATTCCCCAAGATCGTGGCACGCGGAACTTCGATTCAGATCGACGCATTGGGCTCAGCCGCGAAATGCTGGGTAGCTACTTTGCGGTCGCTGACCAAATGCTTGAGCATGCTCTACCAAGAAAAGGATTTATCCAGGAACGGACGTGGGTAACGAATAAACTGCTTGATAGCCACAAGACTTACAACATCTACGTTCGTCATTACAAAGACGGCGTCTTATTTTCGTGGACTCGCGCGAACAACGGCAACAGCTATTCGTTTTTTTACGACAACTTCGATCCGCCCGTCGAAGGCTGGTACGAGCTAACCTTTGATGCGGCGAAAGTTGGCGACTTGAAGGACGATATCAGCATCCAGGTACACGCCGGAAAATATTACTACGCTGACGATCGACCTCAACCACAGCGATTGCTAGATGTGATTTCGGTTGGTAGCAACGTCGTTGAACCACGAACAATCCAAGTCTTTCTGCGACCGGGAGAGAAGGTATCAGTACATTGCTTTCACAAAGATAATTTTCGAGAAAGCAATCCAACTCGAGGTGCTTATATTCGGTCTATGACAGCACGAGGCCCGATTCAGGATGCTTGGCCGCCAAGTCGCTACGAGATGTTATTTGGGGGACTCCAAACCAAAACATCCGATCAAAGAGGAAGTGAACGTAAGGCTGGCACAAAGAGTCCACCGATTGCGATGCCAAGTTATCAGACAAAACTTTCCAAAATTGGCGGTTCCGTCACTGTTAGCAGCTTTCAGGAGGGGATGGAGAAAGAAAAGATGCAAGATGGTTCTAATCGAACTTTCTGGCACACCCGTTTCACTCCAACTCACGCAGAACCTCCACATTTTGTCATTCTTACCAACCCAAAACGCTTCCCGATCAGCGGCCTATCCTACGCAACTTGGTCGGGAGGAAATGGCAATGGACAAATTGAGAAATTTGACATCTACACTTCTGGAGATGGGAAAAACTGGGGGAAGCCTATTGTGAATGGGGATCTGGAAACACGCCTTGCAAACGAACAACCGATTCTATTTCCAGTTGCAACGGACGCCCCTTTTATCAAGTTTGTTGCAACACAATCATTCAGCATTGATGGTCGTTCACTCGCATCGATCGGAAAATTAGACGTCATTGTTTCGCTCGACGAACAGCTCCCGATATCGCAGATCGCAATTGTTTCAAACCGCATTGAAGATCTTCGGAAAGTTATCCAACGATTTGCGGAGCGGGCATTCTCATCACAATTATCCGAGTCTGAATTACAGCCGTATCTTGAGCTATCCGAAGCGTCACTCGCGCGTGACGGAAACTTTATCGAGGCTGCAAAAATCGGCTTCAAAGCTGTGATCTGTTCCCACCGGTTTTTGATGGTACCGGGAGAGCATTCAAGTCTGCAGCACTCCCAGAATGCAAAGCTCGCTCGAGCGATTTGGATGTCCATACCGGATAATGTGACGGATGAATCTAATGTCACAATACGTGATCAAATCAAAGAGATGTTAGCAGATGCTCGTACCGAAAGGATGATAAAGTCGCTTTGTAATCAATGGTTAAATTTACGTTCGTGGAACAATGTAGCTCCATCTTTAAAGCTCTACCCTCGATACGATGATCTGCTTGATTTCTACCTGCCTTTGGAAACGCGAGCTTACCTGAGCTACTTGATCCGCGAAAATCGCCCAGCCAGCGAATTGATCTCTTCGCACTATTCATTTCTGAATCAAAGACTTGCGGATCACTACGGCATTGATGCTATCTCCGGCCAAGATCTGCGAAAGATATCGTTCGGCCCAGAGGTCCCACGCGGTGGACTGCTGACGATGGGTAGCATCCTGAAGGTGACCACCGACGGTTTTGCCACATCGCCGATTCTGCGCGGCGCATGGCTATCGAAAAATATTATCGGCACTCCCTTGTCGCCTCCGCCAGAGACGGTGAAAGCAATCGAACCGGAACACGGAAGCCAAGCTGCCTCTTTACGTGAACAGATTGAACAGCACCAAAACAGCGACACTTGTTACACATGTCATAAAAGTATCGACCCATATGGTTTCGCATTGGAAAATTTTGATGCGACTGGACAATGGCGAACCAAATACTCCGCAGAATTACCACACCGAGGAACATTCACCTTCAGATTGCAGGGGTATTCTGAGGAGACCTCCAAGATTGATTCTGAGGGTACAATCGATGGTGAGGAATTCGCAGATGTCTTCGGTCTAAAAAAATTATTAGCTACGAAGGAGCAACAGATTGCATACAACTTTGCGAAAAAATTCTTTGAGTATGCTTACGGTATACAACCCAGCCTAAAGCAGCGTCTCTACCTAATGGCAATGATCGAATCAAAAGGCTGCGCAATGCAAGACATCGTGACAGAAGTGCTAGCGTATTCGGTCGAAGGTAACGCCGAGGAAGAAGGAAGCTGATGAAATTCCTCCGTTTTACACCGATTATTTTGACGCACTGCACGTCCAAACCCAGGCCAAGCATCAATGAGTAAACCAACCCGACGCGACATCCTGAAATTTGGATCTGCGCTACCATTGGCGATTCACTCACTGAACCTGCGTGCGGACTCAAGTACAAAGCCAGCTCCAAAGCGAATCATGTTCATCTGCAATTCGCTCGGGTTCTACAAGCCGTACTTCTTTCCAAAGATTCGCGGTGATCTAACCACCTCTGATTACCTAAAGGACATTGCCGTCAATGATAAGTTGACGATTTTCGAGAATCTCTACCATCCCGGTATGGAAACCAGTAACCACGACTCTGAGAAATCGTTTCTGACAGGAGTTCCAAAACCAGAAGCACCAAATTTTGTGAACTCAATTTCAGCTGATCAGATACTAGCGAGCAAAATGGGTGGTGAAACGCGTTTCCCGTTTTTACCGCTAAGTATCTACAATCGCGGATGGGGATGTTCATGGAACAGTGAAGGCGTGGCGATCCCTCCGCTACACGACGGCAATCAAATCTATAACAAACTATTTGGTGAAGAAGATCTGTCGGAAAAACGCATGCGGATTGATACAGACCGAAACGTAATCGCCTGCTTACGCCGAGATCTCCGTTACCTAGAGAACGCTAGTGAAACTTCTGATCGATCGAAGATTGAAACCTATCGTAACGTGATCACTGCACTTGAAAAGCAGATCGCACACGAATCGTCATGGCTCGACACCGCTAAGCCTGTCGTTACTGAAGAGCTGAATCAAAACCCTGAGTTTGCGTTTTCAACGAAGATCGAGAATCTTCTCAGACTTTCTCGGCTCGCTTTTCAAACCGATTCAACTCGTGTGATCACGCTTAGTCTGGATTGGATCTACGGCGCAATCAAAGTTCCTGGAGCAACGGGCGGTTGGCACACCTTATCTCATCATGGAGGTAAACCAAATCTGCTCGAACCGCTCAGCCGCATCGAGCGGGATATCGTCAAACATCTCAATCAGTTCTTGAGTGACTTGGACAGTATCCAAGAAGGGAGCGGGACTTTACTGGATCACACCACCGTTGTCATCGGTAGCAACTTTGGAGATTCATCCAATCACACTTGCAGCAATCTGCCTACGATTGTCGCCGGTGGAAATCATCGACATAAGATTCACATCGTGCCTGACAAGCCAACGCCGTTATGTAACCTGTGGCTCGAACTTCTAAATCACCATGGCGTTGATCTTGGCCGCTTCGGAAGTAGTGAGAGTCAAACTCATTCGCTTTTGATCTGACTGTCCGATTTAGTAACGACTCCAGGTTTCTCCCGCCCATGTGAGGCGAGACGAGCAAACGATCGACCTGCTCATATTCGTTTAAACAGCGAGTATCAGAAACGAGCAGTAGACGGATATCCTCGGCTTCTACTTCTTGCTTTGCCTGCTCAACTATGATCGATCCCCAAAGCTCGCATTTGGGTCGGAAAACGTTATGAGTACGGTATGATTCGCGTCCACATCAATACAAAGTTTAATTACGGAAGAGTCGTCACAGTGAAAGTGTGTGTAGCCTGCTGATTCTTTCCATCCTTGATAGACACAATCACCTCATGCTGCTCATTGCTGCCTCGAGGAATGCGCCAGGTTAATAGACCATCGTTGCTAACTCTCATTGCTGGAGGACCTGCGACCACTTCGTATTTGATGTTTCCATTCTTAGACTTGACGTCTAATTGATATTTGTAGAAACCGCCAGACCTCACGGATGCTGGGGCTCGCGAAGCAACGTAGAGAAAATCAACTCCAGATTCCCTCAGTTTTTGTTCCAGATCGAGGTAATGAAGCACAATAGATTTATTGGAGACAGGCAAAGTAATCAACAAATTCGCGTTTGGTAGAAAATAGACACGCCTGGCCAATGTAAGGATTTCGCGACCGTGGAAATCTCCATATTCTCCCGCACGAATCGCAACGTCGGGAATGGTTAGAATCGGGTCTGCCTGACCACTCACTAGGATGTGAATCAAACTGGTATCCTTGTTTTTTTGATCGTCATCTCGCAGAACACCAATGGCGTAATTACCGGTTACAGCGGGGATTCTAAAGCTAGTTGCAAAATTACCTTTATTGGCGAGGAAATCTTTTGTTTGATTGGTGTAAACACCGCGAGAGGTGTACATCAGTTCGCCATCGGGACTCGGCTCGATATAGCCCATTGTGTCATGCTGATAGAACGTGTGGGCGATAGGATCACTGAGGACATAGGTGCGAAACCCTCCGGGTGAAACATTCGTCCTCCACATTGCAAATGTACGCCCATTAGCACTCGCGCGAACTCGGGATTCCGGACCTGCGCCCTGAACCTCACCGGCCCTCTGATAACGATGATCAATAACTTGATAAGAAATCGGTTTGAGAGATCTAGTATTGAGAAAAGCTCCCATCTCGTTTTGGGCTCCAACATAAATCGGACCCTCAGACGCCGAACCAGTCATGATGACTTCGACGGGGTTCTCTAGGGGTAACTTAACGGTTGATAACCGCTTGAATGTTTCAAGACTCCATCGTTCCAGAACATTTTGGGGACGCGTCGCGATATAAAATTCTTTTGCTCCGGCAGTGAAACGAACGTCACTAGATTCGATCGGCACGTACTCGATAATTTCTCGTTTCATAACATCAAAAAACGCGAGCTTCTTAAGTGCATCGAGGCGAAAGATTAAGTACCGCCCTGCCCCACCCACGGCTACGTCACTGAAGCTAGCAGGCATCTCGTAAGTCGTTTTCCACTCCTCCATTGGCTCGGGAATATCTACTTTCATTGGCACTGCATCAATGCCGACGATGTCTACCGATATAACATCCCCTAATGATTCCGCTTCTTGTAGTCGCTTTACCGCTTTAGCTTGTTGCAAACCCTGCAGGGAACCTAAAACGCTTTCGTAATATGCTGCCGCATGCAACTTCGCTTGATTAGCTTGTTCCGCCTCCAATTCATCAGCGTACTCCCACCATCGATCAGCGAGTGCTGCTTTGCTTTGAACGTCATCAAGGCCCTCCAATTCTAACGTCGCAATTTCTCTTAGCGTTTGATCGCTACCCTTCGCTAGATTCTTCAAACCAGTGACCCACTCGTTTCGAGTGAAGCAACGGAATTTACCCACTGCCGTATTTGCTTGCGGATCATCAGGATCTTCGAGCAACACTCGGAGTTGATCACGAACACCCTCAAATTGTTGTTGAATTGCCTTGATATCTTCAGATACTCCTTGAAGTATCTGCCGCGCAGTGGCTTCGTGAAAGTGCAACATGGATAAATTCAGCAACTGCGTTGCCGCGACGTAATCATTACGATCGATCGCACTACGACAATAATCAGTAACAGCGACCAGTGCTGATGGCTCGGATGATCTGGTATTGTTCTTGATGGTAGCCATCAGTGCCGCAAGCCGAACCTTAGGCTCGTCAATCTCAAAGAGCTGATCCATGAGGTCTATTGCCTCACTGACGATTGCAGTATTGGCTGCCTGAACTGCGATATCGGAGGACAGCTTTAGCATCGAATATCTGGCCGCATCATCCGCTGTCTCTTTCGCGGTCTCAAGTATCTTGATGGCCAGCGCCGACTTGGCCTCGGTCGTCTCAGCTGCCACATACTCTGGCTTATAGACCTCCTGTAGAATCTTCATCACCTCGAGACGTTGATCCTCTGACGGTGGAGTCCGCTTCTCGTTTTGGGCGTCGCAGAGTCGACACACCAGGCAGACGCAAACCAAGTAAATAAGGGACAGATTTCTCGAGGAAAAACCGATCATCGGGCATTCTAATTACACTTACGTAACACGTAATCCATCCACAATTGGACAAGACGGTCCAGATGGCAAGTGTCGAAACCATCTAAATCGCGGTCAGGATTTTACGATACTAGACCACTGCTAGCGACCTTCAATTTTTGCATAGCGATATCGAACAATTGAATCCATGTTTCATCCACTCAAAAACATTGCATTTTTCAGCGAGGCCCGCGTTGCATCGGCGGTAATGTAATCACCGCTCTTAAAGCGAACCGATACCGTAAATTGATTTGAGATCGTTTTACGCGACAGATAATAATCGTTACGCATCGGCATAATTACTGTGCTGCTTGGTAAAGCATCTTCATCCTTGACCCACTCAATGGTCGGTAGTAGATCCGTAGGTCATCGACACTACCAACATAATTGATGCCAAGAAAGACGGAAGCGTTTGGTTCACCTTCCAAGCCGTCTGGTTCCATCCAATTGATCCTAATCGGTTTCCGGATTTCTCCGGCCAATTTTTCATTGATGTAAAGTTTGACAATCGAAACCTCTCGACGACTCGAATTGATATTCTCAAATGTGAACGACACCATCGTCCACTGATCGTTTGGCACTAACGCGGTATCGACAGTCAGGATCGAACGCTGCTCTTCGGGAACGTCCTCTGGGAACGGCATCAGTTGACCGACATTTCTCCCAGACACGGTTCCAAGTTCAAAGGCCGATAAAGACTCCCCGCAAAAGCGAACGAAGAATCCACCATGGTCCCAGTTTCCATCGAATAGTTGTATTGGATAACAGGTATCGGCTTTCAATCTACTGAGCTCCGGCTTCATCCAAAAACTAACCGTGCCTGACCAGTCGCTGCGAGGCGACTCTAAATTTGGAGATGCCTGATAGAAAAGAACATCCTTTGTTGTGCTCGCGAAATTCAGGCAATCACCAATTTTCCCTTCGCTTTTTGCAATTGTTACTGATGGGCATCGGTTGTTCATTAATACCCTAAACCGTCGAGTCGAATCCGCAGTGTAAATCCAACCGGCATCATTATCCGGACCAAATAAATTGACATCTGTGGTGTCGTCAAATGTTGAATAAAACAATAGGTGATCATCAACTCGATGTTTATTCTGCCCGTACGTACGTCCAGCCATGAAGCAAAATGCCACGATGAGAATCCACGTCCGTAAATAACGCCACTTGTTCACTTCTCTCATTTGCTAATCCTTGACCTAGCATAATCCCTGCGGAAAACATACAAGCACCAGTCGGAGCTTGCAAACTACGCTCAGGTCACCACGGCCCGCATGACGCACATCATGTGGTTGACCAACTTGGCCCCTGAGATTCAAGAAGCGATTCTGTTCCTACCTCGCATCGAGTCGGGGCCGGACACGGTCACGGAGATCAAGGTGCGTCAGATCGCTCGGGTGATGGAATGGGGCGTGCAACGGGTGATGTGGAGAAATCATTACGGACAAAGATGAAGGTTCACTGCTCCCGAACGCTGAATGTTTTATTGGTAATTCACGAGCATGTTGGTGCTATAATTTTCCGTCTGGCAGCCTTCAGCACATTTCAATTCAACGATTCAAAGACTCGTCTCCGATAAAGGAATTCAGTGAACAGAAATCGCCTTCTGTGGTCTCTTCTACCTATTAACTCATCCGTATTTATTTTCTCATCTCTGCTACTACCAAAGGCTGGGACATTCTTTTCTAGCGGTCCTGTGAGCTACTACCTTAATTCTAGGACTGATTGGCATATCGCATTTGTTGCAACATCCGCTTCCATTTTGTTTAGTGTCGGAATTTATCTAGCTCTTACAAGCATGGAACAAAACCGATGACGGAGCGTTATTGTTATTTTCGAGTCATTTCCGGAGCATGACCGTCTCCCTAGGCAATGGTTTTACGGTGACTGCTTTCTGATCAAACTACATCTTTCTCTCGATCGACTGAAATATCACCTGGCGGGATTTCACGAACACACTCCTCTGGACTGAGAGCTTTAATTTTAATAACGCAGCTACACCGCAGGGCAATCTATAGATCATTGATAGTGGGGATATGCCTAATGCTCTTGGCCGGTTGGCTTTTGATTTCGTTACCACTAGGCGTGAGAAGCGACATCAGTACGGGATCAAATGTGGACAAAGAAGTTCGCCTGCCACTTGGGCGTATTGGCGACTATGTCGAATCAATGATAATGTCACCTAACGATCTCGTGTTTCTCAATCTCGGGTCAATCGGCACAGCTGAAAATCACGTTGTCCTTGCGCCGATCCCGAATGGAGTCTCCTTAAGAGTTCCCAGCGTTAAGAAAAGCTACTGGTTCGATCAGAATCTCGATCTCGAGGACAAGCTGGGGGAAATCGCTAGTTCCTTGGATTTAACCATCGACGAGATTTCAGAAGAAAGCAGTAAAGGTGGTGCGAACTTTTCCCAGTTTGTAATCAAAGTAATTGGAGAACCTCATGTCGTTGCAAATCACATCGAAAGTATCATTTCACGCACTTTCAGTGTCGGTTCATCCGAAGTTTTCCAGTACCAATTCTGCAATATGCCCTCGACTTTTTTAACTCGAGCAGACCAGCAACCCAAAACCATTTCCAGCGATGTGTTCGTCGATCAAGTTGGAAAGCTCGAGCTTATCTATTTAGGGGAGCAAGAACATCTAATCTTCGCCATTCCACCGGATCTTGCTACGTCCAAATCGCTTCAATGGGAATCCACAATTAAGTGTACCGACGTTCGACAATTGCAGCCGGAAGTAGTCAAACGAATCAGGTGGACTCAGGCGAATGCGAACAGACCCAATGTAAAGATCGCTTCCCACGTCAATCAATCTCAATTGGGTCAAGAGCATCAATGGACGCTAGTTGCTCGCGGCGTTGCGGCAATTAGATTTCGACTCTTGCATTTACATGATGGCGAAATGAATATTGCAAAGGAATTTATTTTGAGAGAAGGTGATGAGAATGATCTTTCCACGATCAGCGTCGGATTCACTTTAAAGCCACAAAAAGATGACCCGCATACGTTGGCACTATTATTCGGTGTGTCGACTGGTGAAACGGATTTAATTCTCACTGCTATCCAATCGGTCCACCTTAATGCCGCATTCAGCACTTCCCCTGTTGTCACGGAAGGCGATCTATCTTGGGACCAGCCCACTATTCTATTTCATCACGCAGTCTGGGACGGTGACTTAACGTACCAACGTAACTCGGATTCTATGTTGAAAGCTTCTAAGCAGCACGCGAATTTCATTGTACCTGAAGTAGACTGGTCAGCGTCCGGTAGCGATTCAGTAACCACTCGGGCTGTTGCGAAATGATCATATTGAAAATGATTCTTTGCTCGTGGTATGCGTACCAAGCAAAGGTAACTATCTCAAGTAATTCGTTACTAGAAAGCACGTCATAACGCGGCTTAAAAAAAGGCTTTGTAACCACCGTTGAGAGTCAACTTATGGTGCATGGTCGAGCGGTGACCAGAGGTAGCATGCCCATTTTCAGCTTCTCGTCAACTCCGTTACGTAAGGGTGGCCAGTTCGTACAGAGATGGGTCCCAGCGCCCGGTCGAAAAAACCACTCTGTGGCATAAGAACACCCAAAATCAGAGTACTATCAAAATGCACCTAATCTACCGACCTCCTACCCGAAGACTGCGTCAGTCGAATTTGCTTTCCGTGTCTATCCGCCGGAGAACGATCAGGTATTGTTTCTCACCCTCTCGAGAGACAAACTCCGTTGGTCGACGCTCGTCTACCCAAGACGATTTACAGAGCACCAACTGTTCCTCGTCGAACTTGTAGACCCATCTATCGAGGAAATTGACTTTGCCTCCTCTGGTCAATTGCGTCAGCCACTTTGGGCTCCTCGTAGAATCGATTTCCCAAGTCGAACGAACAGTAAGCTTCCCGTTCCGTCGAAACGTCCAACTGTCTGCTGTAAGCGTGATCGTGTCGTTCTTCCCGAGGTCAATTGGCTTTCCTTCATAAACCGCCGAGACATATTCCCAGGTACCCAGTAGTTTTGAGATTTCTTTTGGATTATTTCTCCTACGTAAGTCCGGAGAGCTTACCGACCGTTCCTCCAGATTCTTCAATTTATTGAGATGCTTGAGGCCTTCGAGGGTGAAGTGGTCTGATGTGATCGAAAGTGACTTCAGCTTCTTACAGCGCTCCGAAAGCAGTCGAAGTGACTCGTCCGTCAGTTCTGCCGAATTTAATGCTAGAACTTCCAAGTTTGGCAGACCCTCGGTGATTTTCGCGACAAACTTATCTGTGAATTGCCCATCATGGATCATCAGGCTTCGGAGCGTCTTTGCGGAGCGAAGGTGATCAGCACACCGGTCCGTGCACGTCGAAATGTTATGGACAGGATCATAGCCGTTGTCGCCGTTAAATTCGAGAGTTTGGAGTGACGGTAGCAGCGCGATGAATTTGAGGTCATCATCATTCAGAGCGTCAATGCACAGATGAACTTCCTGCAGATTCTTCAATCGCCCAAGCTTTAGGAGATCGCCTTCAATTTCGACATATTCGGAGTCCACTCCTGCATATCCCATAACCATACGAGTGAGACTCGTGTGGCTTGAGATTTGATCGATTTCCTCGGCCGTCAATTCCGTCCCGTAATCGAATGTAACACTGTCCAGCTTGTCGTTCTTGAAAGTCCACGACCCCTTAGAAATCGGTTGCTGAGAAAAGGCCATCTTTGACTGGCCAGCGATCGCAACCATGGCCAACAACATTGCTGGGATAATTCGCATCGAACGGTCCTACTGATTCATCGTATTTGGGAGCCTATGCCCGTTTCTTCGTAAAGGATTTCGCGACGGGCACGATATCAAAACTTTGACGATGCTTACATTGTTACTCGTAGCTAATGACTGGTCATGCGATTCTAGCATGGTCGAGAGGTGACCGTAGCAAGAACGGCGACGCAAACAAACGCACGGATGCTGGCACAATCGGTCGCCGATTACCGGCATTTAATGCGGGCGTGATTCCTGTATCTGCACTTCACCGATACGATGCCTTGAACCGTCAGGATCGCGATAATAAACCGCGTATTGTCCTTCACTGCCTTCAGGTAGAACTAGCTCTCGACCTGTATCACCAGCATTACCAGTGGCAACTGCGGTGAAGATCGTGATCTCAATTTCTTTATTTTTGACGGTCGAATCAACGTCCACGGGAACAAGCGCGGAGTTCTGCGTCCAATTCCCGCCAATCAATTTCAATGGCACGACTATCCGACCAGATTTGTTTTTGGGAATGCCTAGTTGCACTTGCCCTACATAAGCCAGCGGTCTGGCCTGCCGTGTGAACGTGCGTGCAGCTGCATTGCATCCCATAAACGCCGCTGTTAGCGGTGTCACCAGAAACAACAATTTCCAGATTAGTGCAGGTCGTCGATATCGTTCAGGTTGCATGGTGTCCCCGGCTTCGGATTCACATCAATTACATTCGTCATCACGATACGAATCTTGGCAAAGTAATCGAACATCAATCTTCGACGCGGTGGGATAGCCAATCGTGATACGTAACATCATACCTAGCTTTCTGATTCCGCAAACAGCGTGGCTTCGGTCGCACGCGCGGGACAGATTCTAATCTGCGCCCCAATGGTTAATGAACGTTTAGTGCTCATGTCGCTTATCTAGCTGGGCCTCCGAGTTCGTTCTGCCGTGTTTTACTGCGTTGAATGGTTCAACTCTCACCTGCCCCACCCAATAGCGACATCGCTAACTTACGAGGGCCGAAACGAGTGAGAACCCGAGAGTGAAGTTGATCGAGTTCGAACATCGGATTCGATCATGCGTTGATGACAGAATGTGGCGACCGCCGAAGAGAGTCTTGCTCAATCATTCATTGACGTAAGTCATTACTAAAAAGCACGTTATCACGCGGCTTAAAAGAAAGCTTTATAACCACCGTTGAGAGTCAACTCGTGTTGCTTGGTCGAGCGGTGACCGGAGGAAGCACGCCCAAAGCAACCCTCCTCGAATCATGTCTATTTCGGAAGTTTGTTGCAAAGTCTTTGTTGACGAAAAGTTACGGCGAGGGTGTTGCTTCCGGTCTCACGGAGACCGAGAAGGATTCGAAATTCGACATGCGGCGTCAACATCTGAAGCCAGGTTACGATGGCCCGCATGACGCACATCACGTGGCCGGTGAACCTGGCCGTAGTCACCCAACACATTCCCGAGCGGGGCGAGCACCTGGTTCACTACTACGGTTGGTACTCACACCGGCAACGTGGTATCCGCAAGAAACGTGAACGATCCGGCCAATCCGAATCAGACAAGCTCACCATCGATCGTTCGGCGTTTGACACCCCGAAGTCGGCGACGGGCGGCACACATTCCGCGTGGGCCATGCTCATCAAACGGGTGTACGAGGTTGACCCGCTGGAGTGCCCGCATTGCGAAGGACGGATGAAGATTGTCAGCTTCATCGAGCGCTGCCATCACGACTTGATCGAGCAGATTCTCCGCCACTGCGGCCGGTGGCAAGGACCACTACGAAACCGGTCCGGCGCGCGGGATCCCCAGTCCAGCTTGCGCTACGCGCCGTCAGGCCACCCCAAAGCCCTGAACTAGCATCGCAAGAACGATTTTGGAACGGTTTTCGTGTTTCCCCGGCCCAAAGTCAGGAAGACGACGCCACATGGGCCGGATGACGCCTGGTTCCCGTCCGTTCAGATGCATCGAGTCGCCGGACAAATAGAAGTAGCAGACGGTTTCCATTACTCTTGGGCCTTAACGGGGGATTCAAACCACTATCAGTAGTTGTCTAACACGCGGGATCGTTCTAGCTGCATGTGTACGGCATGCCAATCACGCAAAGCGTTGTCGCGTCAATGATTTCGGGTGAGCGAGAATGTTGATCCCAGCCACGCTGATATTGTTAGAACAATTCGCGAATCGGGCTGCCGTCTCTGAGTAACGTGATGGGACGGCCCACATTCGTGGCGAACTCGGTTTTGGATTCGATACCGATATTTTTGAAGAATGAGGCTGCCACATCATCTGGTTTGTACCCTATGGAATCGGGTTCCGAGGCGGTTGCATCGGTAGCACCCACGACTTGACCACCTTTCATTTCACCACCTGCCATAACAGCGCACATGGCACGAGCCCAGTGGTCCCGGCCGCCGCTGGCATTGATTTTCGGTGTGCGACCAAATTCGCCCGCGGCCATGATCGCGGTGGATGACAACAGATCACGTTCCTGCAGACGGTCAATCAAACCTGCCAACGCGCGGTCAAAGGCGGGAAGAAGCGTTCGCAAACGCGGGAAATTTTCGCTATGTGTGTCGAAATCAAATTCCGCCGGACGGAGCCGGACGGTGACAAAGTGCACGCCTGCTTCAATCAAGCGTGCAGACAGTAGCAGGGACTGACCGAATTCATGCTTCCCAAATCGATCGCTTTCGGCAGGATCTTCCTGAGACAGATCAAATGCCGCACGTGTTCTGGGAGCACTGATGATGTCGTAGGCCTGTTCAGTGAAACGATCCATTCCGGCGACTTGATCATCAAGGTCTTCAAAACCTTTGAATGCGATGTCCAAATCATCAAGAAGTCGCTTCTGTGATTTATAGCGATCGACGGTCAGGCCCTCTTCCAATGAAATGCCCCGTACCGAATAAGGTATCCCGTGTCGTGGTTTGGCTGCTGTCAAAGCGCTGTACTGTGTGCCCAGATAGCCGGGCCCGACAAACGATTCGTCGATGGAAACGTAGGTTGGCAGGTTGGGGTCCGAGGGATGCTCGTGACTGACAACGCTGCCGTATTCGGGGTAACTGACCGTCTGGGATGGCTTGTTTCCGGTCAGCAGGTATTTTTTGCCAAGACCATGGTCAGGGACATTGTGTGTGATTCCGCGAATGATCGCATACTTGTCAGCCCGACTTGCCAGTTGCGGCAAATGCTCGCAGATCTGGATACCCTCGACATTGGTCGCGACCGGTTTGAATTCACCACGCACTTCGACGGGCGCATCAGGCTTGAGATCGAAGGAGTCCTGATGGGATGGGCCGCCTTCAAGAAAAATGAAGATACCAGACCGTTTGGGCGCGTTGGGTGTTTCCGCCGCATGCATACGCAAGTACTGGGACAGCGACAATCCCGTTCCCAGCATTCCGATTCGCAACATTTCGCGGCGTTTAAAAGTCATCATGGTCGCAGCATTAAAAAAACGGTGACGGTTTACAAAAACAAAGCTGGAATCTTGCGTTGTTGGTGATTTGAACCAGTGGGTTGATCAGTGATTCAACAGGAACTCTTTCGTGTTCATCATTGCCCAAAGCAAGTCAGAAATGCCAGCAGCGATGGTATCGGATGTGTTGAGGTGTTGTTTGGCACGTTGCTTTTCCTGGTTGTTGGGCAATCTCGCAACGGTTCTCAACCAGACCTGCTCGACAAGTGAATCATGATCCAGCTGCTGTTTGGCAGCTTCTGCATCTTGGATGTCGATGATCCAATCGCTGTCGGCCACACGCATCCGAACCAGAGGGTCGTTTTGGGTGAAAATGGATTGCAATAGCGTTGGCTCATTGACTCGTTCGCAGTCACAGTTGATGGATCGATCGGGTTTTCCAAAGACTTTCATGGCATGCGTACCTGCCATCCGCATGGAAAGATGACCCGAGGCCCGTCGTCTGAGATTATTCCGTACTTCCTGCATTTTATCGGCCGATGCGGTTGCCTGTTTCATTCCGTCATACATCACCTCGGCTGGGATGCGCCGTGGGATGGCTCGACTGTAGTTGCGGCGATCGTTCCGGTTGGAATGGTTGGGGACCCAACTTCTCTGGTAGGCGGCACTGTTGGTGATCTGGCGATGCAGCCATTTCATATCAAAGTTCTGATTGATGAATCCTGTGGTCAGCCATTCAAGCAATGCCGGATTACTTGGTGGGTTGGCCGGGGTAAATTGGTCCGGTGGATTGACGATGCCGATGTGGAAGTAACCCGCCCAGACCCGATTGACAAAGGCACGAGCGAACCAGGGATTTTCCTTGTCACGCATCCAATTCATGACGGGTTCGCGGGGGTCGTCACCTGGTTCCAGTGAGATGGTTTGGCTGCGCAATAAACCGAGCGTTGTTTTTTCGTGGGTTCTTGATTGTCGCTTGGTCGTGGTGACAGATGTGAAGAAGCGACCAAAGTCATTGAAGTCTGCCTGCGTCCACTGGTCGAACGGGTGTTTGTGACATTCTGCACATTGCAATTGAATACCAAGAAATGCATGGGCGACCGACATCGCAGTGTCTTTGGGCTCTTTCAAACTTTGCCGCGTCCAGAAGGTTGGCATACCTTCACCTCGACCCGAAAGATCAGCCAGCATGATCCCTTCGACGATTTTGTCATAAGGCTCATTTCGCATGACACGTTCGTTGATCCAGTCGTACCACTGTGATGCCTGGATATAGCCTTCTTCTCTGGCCACTTCGATCAGGCTGCTGATCGATTTTGGATTGCATCCGGTGAAATCGCAGAGCTTGTTTGCCCACCATGCTGCATAGGAAGGACGTTCCAGTAATTCATCTATTTTGCGAGTTCGTTTGTCAGGTGATGAGTCTGCCAGAAATTTCCTGATTTCAACGGGATCCGGCAGCGTACCGGTCATGTCAATGCTGACCCGACGCAGAAACTCGGCATCGGTGCAG
The DNA here is from genome assembly GCA_022425745.1 of Rubripirellula sp. Classification (GTDB taxonomy): domain Bacteria; phylum Planctomycetota; class Planctomycetia; order Pirellulales; family Pirellulaceae; genus Rubripirellula. Next base: position 2,304 of record JAKMEW010000466.1, on the reverse strand, counting down.
AGCCGTGATGGTGTCAGGGCAAGTTTTTCGAGCTTCGCATTTACCATCTGGTCGATGGGATGCGGCTCGGCATGCGCGTTCGAAGAGCTGATCTGAGCCGCAGCCGAATGAGCGTACGGTCGGAGTACCGGAATGGCAGCCACGCCGTTGTCGTAAAAGACAACCACGTGAGTATCACCAGCGCCGGATGACGTGGTCAGTCCATCATTGTCGACGGTGGCAATCGAATCGTCGTTGGTTTGAAATCGCGACAGGCAGGTGACGTCTTCACGGGTACCATCGTCCCAGTGGGCAATCACTCGGATTTGTTGTTCTTGTTGCTGTCCAGATTCCGCGAAAACGATTTCGGCTGGCTCACAATACAACGCAGCCAATTGTCTCGCATTTCTTCCCGCATCCGGGCCAAATTGGCTCGACCATGGTGCTCCAAGTTTGATCCACTCACGTACATCGGCAAGTTGCTTCGCTTTGAGCTTCCCACTTGGTGGCATCTTCAGGTTGTCGTCTGCATGGACCAACGCCTGCATGAGAAGACTTTCATCGGGTCGCTTTGAGATCAGAACCGGGCCACTTTCTCCGCCGCGGAGGGCAGCGTCTTGTGTGGTCAAATTCAGGCCCCCCTTACGACTGTCAAAGCCATGACACTCGTAGCAGTGGTCCTGAAACATCGGCTTGATCGATCTCTCGTATAAAGCGATGCCCGCTTCTCGGTCCTGGTCCGCTACGGTGGATTGAGGTTCGACATTGTCATCAACGCTGTTGATCCCTTTCGCACCTGTTGCAATCCAGCGGTGCAGCAGGTTGTATTCCCAGGAATCGACACTCAATCGCAAACCACCTTCGTGGTCAATCTGTTGGGTTGGCTTCGCGAGAGCCAAACTGTCTGCAGGCGAGTCAGTATCGATTCTGTCTGCATCGTTCAGGCTGGCATGGTCAGCCTGAAAATTGAATCCAAACAATGACAGCCGAAAGTTGCCCTGTCCCTGAAACGACCCATGACATTTCGCCGAATTACAACCCAAACGTCCCAGCAGTGGGACGACGTGTTTCTGAAAATCAGGAACTGCATTGGTTTCAAGCTTGTTAAACCGTTTGGATGCAGGTGCAATGATATCATCCGCCTTGGCCGTCTGGAAAAAGCCTTGGGCGAGAACGAGGATCATCAAGATCAGTGAACAACGTCTCATGGAGATTCATGGTTTCAGGTTTGTGGTGACTGTCGACTTGGCCGTGAAGGCCTTTCCCTTTGCAGTAACTACTTCACAGTAACTACTTCACAGTAACTACTTCACAGTGATCACTTCACGGTAATCACTTCTCAAGCTTTTCAAGCTGAGCAGTCACCTGAAGCGAATCGCTAGCCGGGTTTCGGTGGGAAACGCTGAGACGAATGGTGTCGCCTTCATGCAGATCGGCAAAGAGATCGCTGTGTTGGTTGTAAAAGCCAGCGATACGGATCCGCTTGCCCTTGATGCTTTCAGGTTGCCCGGCTTTGTTGTCACTGGCCGGCTTGATTTCTGTCGGTTCCATCACGACTTCGTATCCTGCGGCTTCGATGATTTTTCCCGTCAATTGCCCATCAAATCCCCGGAAGTCTGCGGGAGGCACACCAAAGTCTTCGGGTTTGAATGGTGGGGTTCGTTCGAGAACCTGAAACTTGTATCCAAAACCAAGCACCTTTTTGCCTGGGTCATAATCACCGGTCCTGATTTTGATTGTTTCTCCGCGTTTGATCTGCAGCAGGTTGTCAAGAAATGCGCCTGAGATACCGACCAGTTTGATTCGATTCCCAATCAGTTCCTGATTGACTTTGGCACGGTCGCTGATGACGTAATCGATATCGAGTTCAATTTCACCCAGTTCAATGTCTTTGGATCGCAGGCGACCAATCACAATTGCATAAAAGTTGAAGGACCCGGGACGAACTCCGGTTTTCGAGCCCATCTTTCCCTTTGCAGGTCTGGCCGTCGCTTTCGCATTCTTGGTTCCCGCCATTGCCTGGTTCCACGCTTTGATGGCCTGTTCTTTGGTCATCTTTCCCGATTGAACTGCCGCTTTGAGTTCTTCGCCGTAGGCGTCCATGTCCTTGGGTTGCTTCTGTTGGCTCTTGCTGCTGCCTTGCATGGTTGCCAGAAGCTTGGCTGCCTGTTCTTCGGACAAGGTGCCAGCTTTTACCATGGTGTCAAGTTTCTGTTTCAGCTTCGCCAGTTCTTCATCACTGGGGCCGGCAACTTCTTTTTCTTTTCCAGAGCCTTTTTGATTTTTCATCCATGCAATGACGTCTTCTTTGGTTGCCTGCCCATT
>JAKMEW010000464.1 GCA_022425745.1 Rubripirellula sp. | reverse complement strand
GCCTTTACAGAACCGGTTCCGATATCAAGTCCCCACGCGATATCAGACTTTTTCTTTCCCGAAGAGAAGAGACCCTTTTTGCGGATGAGGAAGTCTTCCCCTACTCGACTTCTTCCTAATCCTTGTAAGGCTAAGCCAATCGCAACACTAAAGATGCCAGGTTGTTTTTCAAAACCACTGTTGTTTTGGTAACGAATATTTTCAGGTCGGGATAAGCGGTTTGCTTCGCCACCCATCCAGCTTTGGTTTGGAGCTTTCCATCTATTTAAATGTGAGCGATTTGCGGGTTTTGCAGTCAGGCTCTGCTGTAGTTTTTTTCTCACATCGTTGAGGAATTGGTTTTCGGGATATGTGTCACACAGACGTGAAGCAAGTTGCGTCAAGGTAGCCGAAGCAAACGGCTCGCTGTTCAGTTCACCCCAGATCCACAGGTCCGTTGTGGCATTTGATAATGCTTCCTCAATAGTATCCGTCTTCTCGCAATCAGGAATGCACTTGAGCTTTTCCAATGCTCGGTCGTAACGTCCCTGTTTCGAAGATCGCTTAGATGATTCGAGTAAACGCTGGGTGATTTTTTTTGCCAGACGTTTTGCTGACTCATGGGATGGGTCGATCTCAAGTAACTGTTGGACAAGACTACCCACTAACTCCCAGTTCTTGTTGTTGATTTCTTGTTTTAATTCAGCTTCGAGTGCATCCTGTTCGGAACTTAGAGATTGCGTCGTTTTCAGAAGGTCTTGGAACTTATCATCAAGTAGATGATCGGGGATTTTCTCAAGGCAGCGGATCACTTCACTGTTGTCGCCGGCTTCGTGCGCGATGCTTGCTCTATTGCAGGCTTCGGCAACGGTTGTCTCCGTTTTGCCTTCAATGTCGATGACTTTGTTTAACGTGCGATTTGCAACTTCGGAAATGCGTTTGAATCGGTAGTCTGATATCGCCGTAATTCGATTCAAAATTTGGCGAGCTTCGACGTAGCGATATTCGGATGCCGCCTTTTTTGCATCGGCCAGAAGGTCCGAGAGTTTCTGCTTCCGAATCTCAACCAATTCTTTAAGATTTGCTCCGCAGTCCCCACAGAACGTCTGCGTTAGGTAGACAGGCTTCTCACAGTTTGCACAATTCTCGGTGAGAGATTGACCGCAACCGCCACAATACTTTGCGTTTTCACCATTTGCCATCGTGCATGAACCGCACGTGCCGTTTGGGATTGTTGCAGTCGTTCTAAAGGCGGGTGTGTTTGTTTCCTGCGACATTGCTATGCGAGCTTGATCATTGTTATTTGGATGGAGGCGCAACCACTCCGTGGATAGGGAGCCAGTTGGAGAAGTGTTCGTCGTTCGGATCTCCTACTTTTACAAAGCCCTGCTCGGTGGAATTAAAAATCACAAGCGGACAGTCTGGCGGCACGGTGATGGACAGTCGATAATTGCCAGCACGGGATTGCTTTTCAATTTTCGCGAGAAGTTGTTTTGGTTCGTAATCAAGTATTGCGATCTCTCGCGATTGATCACCATTCACACGGCAGTTCAAATGAAATGACTGTTCCTGACCTGCTTCGATCGTCCCGATGTCCAATCCATCGGTTATATGTAGTGCAGGGCCCTGAAAAGTAATTGGGTGATTCACTCTTCCCTTTAGAACAATTGGAGTTTCGATTGTTTCACCCGAATCTCCCTTCGTAACAATGGTGATTTTCTCTTCGTGCTTGCCGTATTCAAAGTGATTTTTAATAAGGGTGAGATCAACGCGGGATGTGTGTTGCTTACTGGTTGGGTCGGTTGCAGACGCATGCCAATCGAGTGTTGCTTTTGATTTGACATCGGTAATTTCAAATGATCTCCAGAGTTCGCTGGTGAGTCGAATTGTGGCCTGAGAGACCTCGCCTACATTCGATGCCGGAAGTGACACGGTCTGCGGCATCATGATTTTTGCTTTGATGCGTCCGCGGAAGGTGATCCTGAAAGATTTTTGCAGCGGGTCATTTGACTCCAAGATGGAATAAAACTCGAACGGCCCGGGGGTTGCATTGCTCGTCCAAGCAACCGTAGCGATGGCCTCTTGATCTGGTTGGATTGTCTGGTCGCTAAATTCAAAGCTCGCGCCATTCGATGATCTGGAGTGGCTAATTGTTAATGGCAGATGGCCATTGTTCTTGACGGAGAAAGTGTATCGTTCACTAGATTGGTCGGGTCTTGGTCCAAGGTCGTAAAACGACCGAACGGAAATAGTGGGCCTGTCTTTGCTTTCCCACGAGGTGATCAATTCGTTTCGCTGCTCCATCGCAACGACCTTAGCTTCATATTTTTCTCTCAGGACGTCAGGAACCCCCCAAGGTTTGTATTTGACTAAGTACGTGGATCCCGCTGCGACTGCTATGAAGACAGTGGTGCTACTCGCAAGAAGCAACAGGTTTCGTGTGAACGAATTCATCGATCTAGCGATCCAAGTTGTTCGTGTTGCCGTTTTACTTACTAGTTTCAACGGTCAGTGTTAGATAAAAGCAGCGGCACTGCCGAGATGTGATCCTGAGTGCCGCTGCTCATTGGTTTCGTGTCGCGATTGACACGGATAACAGAAGTTACGGATTCGAGGACTCGAACGCACCCTTGAAGTAGGTCTCGTTGACGAAGACACCGTTGAACATGTCCGTCGGAGATACTTCCAAGGTGCTGTCGGTGTACCCCACGGTGACGTATTGATCCGCACTTAAATCGCCGGGGACTGGGAAGCCTGGGTTCAGGTAACCGTCACCGTTTTTATCGGTGAGGGTAATGACCGAACCATCTGCCATCAGGATGTTGGCTTGGCCGCTGTGGATAGCGAACCAGTCACGAGTGTCCTGAAGGTAAGTTCCGCCAAGGGTGGCGTCAGTGCTTGCTTGATTGCAATTGATTGTGGTTGCCTCACCTCGCTCGCAAGCGACCTGTAGGTTCAGGTTGTCATTCGCTTTGATCAAGCGAAGACCGATATTTGACCCATCCCACTGAGCAGGCCCGTCGTTGAACGCTTCAGTAAGAAGCATGCCTGAGGGAAGCTCAACCTTGGTGTTCGCAACTGGTGCCACGAGGATTGCTTCATCGATGTCCCCAGGGCCGGCGTCACCGAGAATGCCGATTTGCGACGCGGGAATACGGCTCTTGTCGATGACGCTCAGTTGGATCGGGCCAGCGGTCCCGCCAAGCTCTTTGAACTTGCCAGACGCGTCTCGGTCATAGGCGGTGCCATCGGCAGTGATGCAAGTACCGCCATTAGCAACGATGTCGCTGTTGGCATCGTAGATCGTCTTTGGGTTGGTTCGGACGAGGTGATAGCCGGCGGCGTAGTTTGTCATGTAGCCTTTGTCTACGTACTGTGCACCTACATACGCAACACGGTCGGAGCCAGTAAGGAGTACTGTGCCAGTGGCATCAATGATCAAGGCACCGGCACCCTGACGCATGCGTGCGTAGGTGTTACCTTGTTTTGGTTCCTTTGCACCGTCGACGGAATTTCCACCGAGCAGGTCGTTCAGCTTTTCAGATGCCTTGCCCGGGTTGGTCGGGCATAGCATGTCACCTGGAAGTGCGTTTCCGCTGTTGACCAAGTCAGCAACCCAACCGATCGAATCCATGTCACCGTCACGGTACCAGTCCGATGCGCCGGTGGTGAATCGACCTAGCGGGTCACGGTTTGCAAACTCAGTCAATCCAATTCCAAACTGACGAAGATTGCTGGAGCATTGAGTTCGACGAGCAGCTTCACGAGCCTTTGTCAAAGCTGGCAACGCGAGCGATGCCAAGAGAGCGATGATGGAGATCACCACCAAGAGTTCGATCAGGGTGAAACCTGAAGTTCGCGATCGCGACATTTTTATGATGTCCTTAAAGTTACTCTGGACTTTGTGTAAAGGTTTGGTCCAGAATGGGTTAACAATGGTGGAGTGTGTGAGGAGTTATCCTCGGAAGCTATTTGCC
>JAKMEW010000463.1 GCA_022425745.1 Rubripirellula sp. | reverse complement strand
GCGTTGTCTCGCATGGATCTTGGATCTCTCCTGATCCCACTTGGGACAACTCATGGCACCACCAATGCTGTGGTCTTTGGCATGGGATTAATGAATCAGCGAGATACCGAGCTCAACTATATCCCCGCTGCCCCACGACAGTTTGTACACCACGATATGGATGCTCCCCCGTGGTGGTATTTTTACAAGCGAGAGAGACTATACATCGACGGCTTTGCTGAAAAAGGACACCGTGGGTTGATGCAATTCATGCTCATTCCTGAGAACGGTCCTGAGTTCTTCCGCGAACACGAAGACGATTTCCGTGACGTCTATGCGTACATTTCTTCTTTGCGTCCTCCTCGCTACACTCGGAAAATCGATCGTCGACTTGCAGACGAGGGTCGCGTCGTGTTCAACGAGCGCTGCGCGGAGTGCCATGGCACTTACGGCGATGATTGGACTTATCCAAATCGCCGTATTCCGCTTGACCTAATCAACACCGACCCTGTTCGCTTACAATCATTGAGCACGGAAGGAAGAAGCAAATATGCGCACAGTTGGTTCGCGCATGCAGGCGAAAAAGATCAGCAAATGACAGTCGTTGAACCCGATGGATACGTCGCCCCTCCACTTGATGGAATTTGGGCCTCGGCACCGTACTTTCACAATGGAAGTGTTCCCACAATCCGAGGTGTATTACGATCAGAAGAACGCCCAACTCTTTGGCGAAGGAGTTCTGACATTATTAATGAACTCGATGTCGGCCTCAGCTATGAGGCTTTCAACGACATACCCAAGAGCGAAACTGACATCGCCCGAAGGAGACATTACTTCAACACCAAGATAAAAGGCAAAAGTAACCGAGGTCATACGTATGGGGATCTGTTGAGCGAAGAAGAACTCAGCAAAGTACTTGAATACCTGAAGACACTTTGAGAACGGGATGAAAGCCCATGCTATTGAACCAGCAAACGCCAATCGATAAGCGAATCAGCGTGCAATTTAAGCCTTGTCTATTGTGACTCAACCTTATCCACGCCCAACTGTGATTCGAGGTATTGCCGGATACCAGTTAACCGCCACATAAAAAAAGCTGCCCCGACCGCCATCAGTGCACTGCACAAGAAAAAGATCAACTGAGGCTGATCACCGAAGTAGTCGCGAACGCGCCAGTAGAAAACAGCGGCCAACGTCATAAAGCCAAATGACACTGCATTGGCGGTCCCAAGATATTGACCACGCTCTGCATTAGGGGATAGTCCCTGCAACAACGCTTGAAGCGGAACAATATAAAAACCTGCAAAGAAACCCGCTCCGAGGATAAACCAAGAAACGTTGCTAAACGCAATCCTTGCTGAGCCTTCACCGCTCGACAAACTCGGCGGGACATAGGCCAAGAGAAAAAAGAATAGTGTCAACCCAATTGCACCTACTGGGATCAACCTAGGTTCAATATGGCGTCCAGAGACAAAACCCGCAACACCGCAACCAACTCCGATCGCGATCCCCAAGACACCCATCAAGACGCTCGCTTCTGCCCGAGAAATGTCCAACACCTTGGTATATTCTGGGACGATGAACAAAGCGATGCCGGCCAAAAGATAGAAATAGCCCCATGCGAGCATGATCATCAAAAGAGGCGTCTTTGCCATTTCTCGAATGGTGCAAAGATAAGTTGTAAAAGGATTCCACTGATATCTCATCGACTTGTCTCCACTCTTCAGGTCAGTCAAGAACCACGACGAGACAAAACCTAAAGCCGCGATTACCAACAACGCCGCCGCGGGCAACCAAGAAATCCCTGACACTTCGGCTTGCGGACTGTAACGATCGCTAACAACACCAGCCACTAGGGTCCCCACGATGACCGCTGCATTGGTCAACATATTGATGGCGCCGTTCGCGCGACTCAACTGATCATCACCCACCAACTCAGGAATCATTCCGTACTTTGCAGGTCCGAAAAAACTACTCTGACACGTCAATGCAACAAGTGCGGCGAGGGTCACCCACAGATCTCCAATGTAGAAACCGAAACCAGCAAGCGCGGCGATGGGTATCTCAAGTGCTTTGACCCAAAGAGTGACAGTGCGTTTGGAAAAGCTATCCGCGAGTTGCCCCGCAAAGGCGGAAAGAAGAATGAAGGGAACAGTGAAACAGACTCCGACAATACCCTGCCCACCTTCACCCAAATCGCCAGACCAAGCGCCGTCGATCACCATAAAGGTGAGAATACCTTTCAACACATTGTCGTTCATTGCTCCAAAGAACTGGGTCGTAATAAGCGACATGAAACCGCGATTGAGCATGGGCTTTGACACGATTTCTCACCTTGATTTCATTGAAGACAAACTTAATCAATTAAGGAAAACCTGAATCCTAAATCGGGCATCAGTGACGCTGATCGACATCGGAATAGGCTGCATGCTTTGTTCAGGAAAGACCAAGAACGTCGAACATATTATACATGCCAGCGTTCTTGCCCATTAGCCACTTGGCAGCTGCTAACGATCCGGAAGCGTAACAGTCGCGATTACTAGCCGCAACGGAAAGCTCAATACGCTCACCCATCATTCCATAGACGATTGTATGCTCCCCAGGATTATCACTCACGCGTATTGCGTGATACCCGATCTCATTTTGACTTCTCGCTCCAGTCTCTCCCTCGCGTCCATGTACATGCTTGATCTCGGGTCCCATTTCGGATGCGATGAGTTCACCAAACTTCAAAGCTGTGCCGCTGGGAGCATCGACTTTATGTCGGTGATGACGCTCAAGTATTTCAACATCCAACCCGCCTTCAACATTTTTCAATGATCGAGCCGCTTGCTGCGAGAGCTTCATCAGCAAATTGACAGCCAAAGACATACTCGGCGCCCACACAATGGGGATGGATTTTGAAGCGGTTTCCAGATCAGTCTTTTGCTGATCCGTCAGCCCAGTCGTTGCCACAACAAGAGGAAGGTTGCGATCGATACATTGATCAACACAGCTGCTCACCGCCGACGGCAAAGAGAAATCAATCACAACTTCCGTGGAATCTGACCACTGGTCAGAGAGCAACACATTGGTCGACCCAAAACCCGAGACGATACCGGTATCTTGATCAAGCAAAGGGCACTGCGAACCTTCAATGGCGGCATCTAATTCAAAATCGGGGCTTTCGCAAGCCAAGGCTACCACTCGTCGCCCCATACGAC
>JAKMEW010000454.1 GCA_022425745.1 Rubripirellula sp. | reverse complement strand
GGATTATCCGGCGTGCTTTACATCCTCGATGAACCGTCCATCGGGCTTCACGCTCGGGATAACGACCGCTTGATTGAAACGCTGACAAAGCTTCGAGATGCGGGGAACACGCTCATCGTGGTTGAACACGATGAAGACACGATGCGTGCAGCGGACAGAATTGTTGACTTCGGACCGGGACCGGGTGTCAAAGGTGGAAAAGTGGTCGCTGCTGGATCCCTGCAAGAGATTGAAAATAACCCAGCGAGTGTGACCGGCCAATTTCTCACCGGTCAAAGATCAACGCAGATCGACCGAAAACTTCGCGATGCAAAAACGGCGAAAAAGCTCGAGATTGTTGGTGCTCGACACCACAATCTTAAAAACGTCAAGGCAACCATCCCCCTTGGTTTGATCACTTGCGTGACAGGCGTCTCGGGTAGTGGAAAAAGTTCGTTGATCGGAGGAATTCTCGAACCGGCACTGCGCAACGCACTGAATCACGCTGAATGCGAGGTGGGTGATCACGATAAGATCACAGGCATTGAACACCTTGATAAAACGATCGCCATCGACCAGTCACCAATTGGTCGAACCCCGCGGAGCAATCCGGCGACGTATGTGAAAGTTTTTGACGAGATCAGAAACCTTTTCGCCAAACTGCCTGAAGCAAAAACCAGAGGCTACACCGCAAGTCGCTTTAGTTTTAATGTTGATGGCGGTCGATGCGGAGCATGCGATGGCAACGGCGCCAACAAACTCGAAATGGACTTTCTGGCTGACATCTGGGTCACCTGTCCGGTCTGCCAAGGCAAGCGTTACAACCGTGAAACCCTAAACGTGACCTTCAAAGGTCACTCCATCTCCGATGTCCTGGAAATGGATATCTCGCAAGCGCTGAATCTCTTTGAGAACGTTCCAAAAATCGCGGACAAACTTGAAACCCTCGTTGATGTGGGACTTGAGTACCTCAAGCTCGGCCAACCCTCCCCGACACTATCCGGAGGCGAAGCACAGCGGATCAAACTCGCACGTGAACTGAGTAAAAAAGAGACAGGAAAAACCCTCTACGTCCTCGATGAACCAACCACCGGCTTGCACTTTGCCGACATTGAGATGCTACTAAAAGTGATTCAAGGATTGGCTGACCGCGGTAATACATTGGTGATTGTCGAACACAATCTCGACGTCATCAGGGCGGCAGACTGGATCATCGATCTCGGCCCAGAAGGAGGGCACGGCGGCGGATCGATTGTTGCAAAGGGGACGCCAAAGACGGTTGCTAGGTCAAAGAAAAGCTTTACCGCGACAGCATTGGCAAAAACGCTTACCCCCGAACGCAAATCCAAAAAACGAACCCAACCGCAAGATCGAACGACGCGAGCCATATCTTCCAAGTTGCGAACCCATCTGTGTGTTGAATCAGCTTCAGAACACAATCTCAAGTCCGTGGATGTTGAGATCCCGCGAGACGCCATGACGGTGTTTTGCGGACCAAGCGGCAGCGGAAAAAGTTCGCTTGCCATGGATACGATTTATGCTGAGGGACAACGACGGTACGTCGAATCACTCTCCTCCTATGCACGACAATTCATTGGCCAAGTTCAGAAGCCTCGGGTTGAACGCATTGAAGGGTTATCGCCTTCGGTTGCTTTGGAGCAAAAGAACCTGGGACACTCACCTCGTAGCACCGTGGGGACGGTGACTGAAATCTATGACTACCTGAGAATCCTCCTGTCACGCTTGGGCACCATGCACTGCCCCACCTGCCACTGTGCTGTCGGAACACAAACAGCAGATCAGATCACCGAAAAGATTTTAGCGATTCCAGAGAACACCAAAACGCTGCTGCTCGCCCCAATTGAGGTTCAACCCGGCGAAGCCTCAACATTAACATGGCAGTCTCTTCGCGCCGCGGGTTACACACGCATTCGCATCGATGGTGCAACCTACCCACTGGAAAATGCACCGCCCCTTGACCCTCGGAAAAAGCAACGAGTTCAGGTCGTGATCGACCGTCTTGTGATCCGCTCGAGCGAGCAGTCACGCATCAGCGATAGCGTGGAGCAGGCGCTGTCCCTTGGAATCGGTGAACTGCAACTGGCGATTGCAAACGATGAGCGTTCGGAGTCTGATTGGGATGAAATCAATCACAGTCAACATCTGGTGTGTGAACAATGTGGAAGAAGTTTTCAAGAACTAACTCCTCATCACTTCTCATTCAACACCGCAATCGGATGGTGCTCCGACTGCGAGGGTCTCGGCACACAAACGGGCACCAATCCAACGGCACTAATCAGCAATCCGTCGGCGTCGCTGAATGATGGTGCTGCATTACTTTGGCCAAATGTGGATTCCCGGTATTCACGGGCGATGCTGCGTGCAATGGAGCGCCAGTATGGCATTCCCTCAGATCGACCCTTCGATGATCTGACCGTAGCCCAACGTCGAATCCTTTTCCGTGGACTCGGTGACCGCTGGATCTCTGTCCACCCTTCCGATCTGCCAACGGAGGAGACCGCCAAGGCGACGAACGACGAACCGACCGATCGAGAGATCCCGATCTTTCGTTTTCAATTCAAAGGCTTCTACCCCGCGTTGGATGAAGCTTCTCGACTGAACCCAACTCTCCGTGGTCGTCTTGAGCAATTCACCTCGGAAATCGATTGCGCCTCTTGTGACGGGTCACGATTACGAGACGACAGTTCCGCCGTGAAATTCAACGGTCGTACCATCGCAGACTTCGTGCAACTCCCGTTAAACAAACTTCTCAGTGTGGTGGAAGCCTGGAAACTTGATCGCCGCGAGAAAAAAATAGCGGGGGAGTTAGTAAGAGAAATAAAGTCTAGGGTTCAATTCCTGATCGACGTCGGTCTTGGATACCTGACGCTACATCGTGGTGCAGCATCATTATCGGGCGGTGAAGCTCAACGAATCCGCTTAGCTGCTCAATTGGGTAGCGGCCTATGTGGCGTCCTCTATGTTCTCGATGAACCCACTATTGGCTTACACCCTCGTGATAATGACCGTCTCATCGGTGCCATGCATCGACTTCGAGATTTGGGGAACACTCTGCTGGTGGTTGAGCATGATTATGATGTGATCAACAGCAGCGACTACGTCTGCGACTTCGGGCCACGTGCGGGTCGCCTCGGTGGAAGAATCGTTGCACAGGGCCCTCCGAAAAACCTTACCCCCCTTGAAGACTCCGTCACCGGTGGCTACCTCAACGGCACAAAGTCAATCGCGGTACCGGAACAGCGGCGTCCCGTCTATTCGCCGAGCGGTTCCGAAATGGTGAACTTCCTTCGGGTTAACGGAGCGAGAGAGAACAACCTGAAAAATGTCGACCTAGATCTACCGTTAGGGGTCTTCACGGCGATAACCGGCCCGAGTGGAAGCGGCAAGAGTTCACTGATCGAGAAGATTGTTTACCCCGCGTTGGCTCGTCGCCTACACCGCAGCCGCGTTCAAATCGGCCGTCATGACGCAATCGAAGGCCTACGTTACCTGAACAAGGTAATCCAAGTGGATCAGTCGCCCTTGGGCAACAGTCCCTCGAGTAATCCAGCCACCTATACCGGATTGTTTGACCATATTCGTCAAGCATTTGCCGAAACTCCCGACGCTGCTGAACGGAGACTCACCGCACGGCACTTCAGCTTTAATGTCGCTGCGGGACGCTGCGAAACCTGCGAAGGCACCGGGCAGCTGAGAATCGAAATGCACTTCCTACCCGATGTATGGGTGACCTGCGAAGAATGCCAAGGGAAACGATACAACGACGAAATCCTCGAAGTACGACTCCACGGCAAATCCATCGCGGAAGTACTCGAGATGTCATGCTCCGATGCACTTGAGCTCTTCTCGAAGCACACCAAAATCTCGTCAATCCTCCAAACACTCTGTGACGTTGGACTTGATTACGTCAACCTGGGCCAGTCCGCGCCGACACTCTCCGGTGGTGAAGCACAGCGAGTCAAACTGGCAGCGGAACTTAGTCGCCCGGGGACCGGAAACACCCTGTACCTACTTGATGAGCCGACCACTGGCTTGCATTTTGACGACATCCAAAAGTTACTCAACGTCCTCCAACGACTCGTCGATCTCGGCAACACGGTCGTCTTGATCGAGCACAATCTGGACGTGATTAAGTGTGCCGACTGGGTGATCGACATGGGGCCAGAGGCCGGTAGTGAGGGAGGCGAAATTATCTTTGCCGGCCCCCCTGAGGCTCTGGCTGCATCGGCCCCTAAACGTCGGTCAAGCAAAATCGCTTGCAGTCACACTGCTCCCTTCCTCAAGGAGGTGTTAGCAAACACCGGCACATCAGAGCAGGCATCACACCATGCGAACAACCGACCTAAAAAGCAAGCATCGAAACAGGTGACCGCCAAACCGAAGAAGTCAGGTAAAGCGAAAAAGTCACAACCGGATCACGTGCAAAACGCAACACCTGCCGCTCCCAAAAAACGGAATCCCACTCACCAACTCCAACCGTGGAAAGTGATTGGTAAAAAATGGCACCTGCTACCAAAGGGCTTTCCAGATGACTCAAAACCGATTTGGAGCATTGATCTGCTTGAGTCTCTCCTGCAAGAACTCGAGAAAATCGTCGGCGGTGATTCAACCGAATGTATCAGTGAAAAATCGCTTGGAATCCACCTGAGTCACTCGAAACCTGACAACGATTCGATGCAGCCATGGGTGATCATCAAAACCAAAAATCCCACCGCCCTCAAGGTGCTGCTTCTCGGAGAGATCACGCACCTCGACACTGAACTAATTGCTAAACAGAAAGTCCCCTGCCGTATGGCGGAACGACACGAGGAGGATGGGTATCCAGAGTGTCCCGTCTTAGAGCTCGAATTGGTGGACGCCAAACAACTCCGTAGCCGGTACCTCAAGTCGCTTTTCAAGGCTCATTTTGCTGCGAGGCAAAAAACCGCAAAGTGACGGTAAATCGCGACTTCAAATCCCGCCCACAGCGATATACTAACGGTGCGGCAGGCATGGATCCCCGAAGCGTGATGGGGATACTCAAGTCAGACGACAAGCCAAGGTCCGGAACCACTCGTGGGTTTGGCAACCCTTGGCCCAAGAACCGAAGAGGGAATCTGCATGAGTCAATACGGTGTGTTCAGCGATGACTTTTACGTCAACATGAACCTTTCGACCGAGATGGAACTCCCACAGGGTCGAGAATCTGTACTGCACTACTTCGAGCAGATCCGTCGTCGATTCCCCAAAATGCAAAACTTCTACTCCCGCGAGAAATCAGAGTTTGTGCTCGAGGAGGAAAAAGAGGCAGGTGCCTACAGATGGGTTTCGATCGAGAAAAAGCGAGTCAACAGCGGGGTGGTGAACCCCGAATCCTACGAAGCAGCGATCCAGCAGCACCGTGAAGTACTTGAGCTTGTTCCTTTTGAACTTTCCATCAGCCCCTTGGATTGCGAATCGCTGAGTCTGATGTTCGGCTTCGACTTTGCGTTTCGAGGTAATCATAACGAGCTACTCACCGAAGCGATTGGTGTCTCACCCGGACTTGAGCCGCTAATGACTGCGCCGAACACGAAGTTACTTTCGGCCGAACCATCACTTCAATTTGCTTTGGATCAAGACTGCCGAACCCAATGCAGAGTCAGCTTCGAGACTCGTACCACCGCTTACCAAGTGCGAACGGGTGATTTTGGCGAAGAGCAACTGAGTGTGTACTTAACGGTTCGTCGCTATGACAGCTTGGACGCTAATGAATCGTATGCGGACGAGATTTTGCGACTCTCAGCCTTTGGCCGCGATCTGGTAGATGACTACTTGGTTCCCAATGTCCTACGACCGCTCCAACAGGCGATCTCGCTACGTTAACACGCCGGCAACAAAACGTACGACCTGCTGCAAAACCGCCTCTTTGTGCTCAGGTTAACGCGGTAGCGGTCTAGGTAGAATGGTCGTCTCCGCGGTATCTTGCCTAGCCTTATCTGGCCTAGCGAAGAAGCCTCATGACCATCTGTGCTCAGCACCATCGTGGGTCATTTTCCCTCGCGCAAGCGATGACCGAGAAAATCATCGAGCTCTGCGATTGATTCAATGAGCTTTACCGTCTTCTCGATGTCGTACTCCACCCGCCGAAAAGTAATCGACTCCTCATCGAAAATGACGTAGCAGCTTCTCGAGTCGCCATCTCGAGGTTGACCAACACTGCCCACATTGATCATGTAACTCTGCTGATCTTCCAACAAAGAAAATCGCTCACCCAATTCAGAGGGTCGACTAAAGCGATGATCTCCTGAGAAAACACCGGGCACGTGTGTGTGCCCCTGGAAGCAAAGCCTCGAGAATAGCGAGAAAAGCTTATCCATCTTCTTGGGATTTTGGACGTCTTCTGGGAACACGTATTCGTTGGTGGGTCCACGAGGTGAACCATGCACGAAAACGACACCCTCCTCTTCCACCGCACGCGGCATCTTGCACAAGTACTCCATCCTGCGGTGAGCAGCCTCAGGCCCATCAATCCCCGACTCGAGTTGCTCGCGAGTCCAAAAAATCGCACGCTCTGCAGTGACGTTGAATCCCTCAGGATCGAATAACGCACTGCTGTCGTGATTACCCAAGATGGAGAATTCGAATCCCATCACTTGATCAAGACATTCGTTGGGATTTGGACCATAACCGATCACATCACCTAGAGAGACGATACGATCCACCCCGATCTGGTCGATATCCCAGAGGACGGCCTCAAGGGCTGCAAGATTTCCGTGAATATCGCTAACGATTGCTGTTTTCATCCGAGTGAGCTCACCGTCCCCGACTGATCCGATCCCAAAAGGCCATCTCCAATAGCGGCATCGATACCGCTTGAAGAATCAAGTCTTAGCGTCCATGCTTGATCCGATCCCCTAAGGCGTCCGACAAATCAGCCTCAGCGTAGATCTTGCTCGCAGTCTTTTCGATGTCGTATTCAACACGACGATAAGTAATCGTTTTTGCGTCGGTATCTAAAATCGCGTAACAGGAGCGATTGTCATCGTCTCGCGGTTGTCCAACGCTGCCGACATTGGCCAAGACCTTTTCTC
>JAKMEW010000439.1 GCA_022425745.1 Rubripirellula sp. | reverse complement strand
TTCTTCGTGGCGTGGGGGCGATGCATGCGATGGCCGGTGCGTACTCCGCGCGTCCGATGCCAAATTCAATAATCTTGGCGACCAATCAGGTATTGCAAGGCATGGAAATTGGGTCAGAGCCGGTCGCAGATAAGCCGCCACAACCGGCTGCGTGGGTGAGAACCTATCAGTACCGCGGTGGACCTGAAGGGAGAGTATTCTGCAGCACTCAAGGTGCGTCGGAAGACATTCTTAGTGAGGGTGTACGACGACTTATTTTGAATGCCACCTTGTGGTGTATGGGCCTTGAAGATTCGATCCGTGCGGACGCAGATGTCTCTTTTGTCGGAGGATACAATCCCACGACCTTCAGTTTTAAACCATCGATCACTGACGCAAGGCCAGAGGATATCGATGGCTTTGATGCACCGATTCTGAAGCCCTGATAGGGATCAGTGACGAAGACAGGAATCAGGTGAGAACACGGCTACCTGTTTATTTAAAGGTGATTAGGGATCAGGCGTGCAAGCCAACGTAGTTGACGGATATCATCGGTTGTGTATTTAGAGCCGATGCCGATTTCGCGCCGAGGCAATGCTGGTAGCGGTTTGGACTGTTCAAAGTAGGCCGAAAATTGGTCTGCAAGTGCGTTGGTGAATTTCTTGTCTCGAATGATCAACGCAAGTTCGGTGTCACGAAATTCTGACCGTCGATTGAAATTGTAACTCGTGACGCAAGCAATTCTTTGATCGATGATCAAACCCTTCGCGTGCAATGTCCTGTCGCCTGTGTACTGATAGATCGGAAGTGTTCCAAGGCGATGACGCATTTGTGTCATCAATGCGATATGGTTGATTGGGCGATTGGTTGTGTCGAGCGAGTTGGTGAGGATTGTTATTTTAACCCCACGCCGCTCGGCCTGTTTTAGAACCGCCACACAATCCTTTGAGGGGAAAAAATAGGGCGCAATGATGTCAATCCGTTCAGTCGCTTGGTTCAGCAGTTTGTAAAGATCTTTGTGGATGCCAGCGTTGGCGTCTTTCATTGCTTCCGCGTCATGGAAGAAAGAAATGCAGTCACTGGGGATTTCTAACTGAATCGGTGTTGACGGATTAGCGTAAGCATCTTCGAGCTTCGCATCGAATAGACGTGTTGAATGATGCAACAGCTTTGCAGATGGCTTGTAGGTCCGTAGCCAATCGACCTGGGCACCGGTCCATAGTGATTCAAAGTATTGATCGGTGCTTTGAGGAAAATCTCCTGAGATCATGACGTCATAGTCGAGGAAATTTGCTTCTACCTCAGAATATCCAAAGTAGACATTTGAGATATTTCTACTGCCGACAATCAGATGGGTGTGATCTGCGCAGATGTACTTATCGTGCATGCGTTCCATTAAGTTGGTAGCACCCGTTCCTGTCGGGTGAAACCATTTGATTTTCACTCCGCTCTCTTTAAGAAGCTCTCGCTGGTGTGTGGAGGTGTGGTCGAACATGCCATCAAGAACCAAGCGAACCGATACGCCGCGTTTTGCCGCGTCTGCAATCGCGAGGGTGAAGTGTTGGCCAATTTTGTCGTCATCCAACTCAAACCATGAAATGTCCAAACGCGTTTTACATGTCCGGATGATTCGAAGTCGTGCATCGAGTGCAGACCGATCTTCACAAAGTAGTGTCACCTCGTTGGCGCACAAAGGCGAGAGATGCAGTAATAGAATCAGGTAGGCGCCGTGACGAAACAAGGGTAGATCCCACTGCATGGTAATAGCGACTCAGATTCAGCGGATAACAAATAGGGCGAATGATCGATTGCGACCTTGTAAGATACCCTCGTATTATGCTTGGGGAGAGACCGGTGGTTAATCGTCGCTTCCAACATTGCGTGTCTCAGCGTCTCGCGCGCGATTAAGACTGTTTTGCCGGTTAGGGGACCAGGTGGCGTTTGGGTGCTCGCTCCATCGTGCGTTAAGCGACAGCCGCCAAGCTGGCGGTTGGGTAATCTGCCGCGTAATGAAACAGCGAAAAATCGTCCTGGTAGAGTTGATGGACTAAATTCTGCGTCTCACGGTCTCTGAATGGTTCAGGTAGAACCGCAACAGACTGGTTTAGCTGTTGCGATAACCGGTCGCAGGCTGCTTTAACACCAAGACCTTTTAGGTGCTGGTTCAATAACTTCAAATCATGATCAATGGCTTCCAGTTTCAAAATAAAGTCGTAATTGATTCGGTGCGGTTGTAAAAGATCACAAAGCGTCCAGTAATGAGTGTCAAATCGTAAGCCGTGCCTACCCAAACCGCGAACAAAGTCAGCAAGGGGTAAATACTCCGCAATATATTTGGATGCAGCGTTTGCTCGCGACCAAGCTCCAGGGCCTGCTAGGAACTGTTTTAACTTTCCCGCAAGATACGCTCGCTTCGCATACCTCGCTGTGTACCTGTTCAGTTTGTTGCAGTAGTTTGACCAGGTCCGTGCGTAGGGGTTTCGCACCACACTGAAGGTGAAATAACTGCGATTGAGGTCCGCAAAAAACAAATCGCTCTTTCCGCGAAACGAACCATACCTCAGGCCGTGCGACTTCAGTCTACTCGAGTGCTTACGCAGAAACCGTCTCGGATTCATCTCCGGTTCAATACCGTGCATTCGCAGGATATGGTGGATCAAAGTGGTCGATCCGCACTTGGGTGTCTCTTTGTAGAAGAATCCGAAACGGTCAGATTGGAGAAACATGGGCAATGGTCTTCCCGAGTGGGAATCCTTGATGTCTGTTGGTTGCAAGCAGATACTTACAGTGACATATTCCCCCCGGCTCTGGAATTGGTTACCAAGATTGACCAACACGGGTCAAGCACGGTCGGTAATCGCTCAACGGAATTCGTTAGCTAGCATTCGCTGGCGTTTTTACTTTAGGGATGAAATCAATACAGGAAGAGCTGCATGAATCTCAGATGCATATGGTTTGCGATAGGTTTAATCATTTTCGTGAGCGTAGTATTTGGCGAGAATACCAAGGTTGAGTTGGGCCCGTATCTGTACGAAAGTCGACCTGACCACGAGGCATTTCGTGGATTTAACCCTAGGAAGGCTCCGCCGGTTGGTCCGCTCTTGCTTGTACCAGGTGACCGGCTAGCCATTTGTGGTGATTCGATTACCGAGCAGAAGATGTACTCGAGATTGATCGAAGCGTATCTGACTGCATGCACACCTCAGCTTCACGTGACGCTACGGCAATTGGGGTGGAGTGGTGAAAAGACCGATGGTTTTCTCAGGCGCATGGAACAAGATTGCTTGACGTTCAAACCTACCGTGGCCACGCTTTCTTACGGGATGAATGATTCGAGATACCGGCCTTTTGATATCAACAATGGACTTTGGTACGGCGATCACTACCGTGCAATTGTTCAGCGTTTTAAGCAAGACGGTGTGCGGGTGGTCGTGGGCTCACCAGGCTCGGCGGGCAAGATTGCCACATGGGTCAAGAGTCGGGCTGGTACTCTGGAGCAACACAATATCCATTTGTGTGCGCTCCGCGATATTGCTATGGGTGTGGCTCAAAGCGAGGGAGTGCGTTTTGCAGATGTATTTTGGCCGATGTACCAAGCACAGTTCCTCGCGCCGCAGCAGCATGGCGCGACCGATGAGCAGCCCTACCTTGTTGCTGGGAACGATGGAATTCATCCCGGTTGGGCTGGGCAGACATTGATGGCATGGGCATTCCTAAGAGCACTTGGGCTGGACGGAGAGATCGGCTTGATTGCTTGGGATCTCGAGCGGGGAATCGTCGACGCGTCTGAGGGGCATCAGGTGGGGGTTGTGGATGGTAATTCAATCACCCTAACCAGTACCCGCTACCCGTTCTGCTCACAGGGAAATCAAAACGACGATAACTCTGTTCGGTCCGGCCTCACGCTTGTTCCCTTTGACGAAGAGCTGAATCGATTTCTTTTAAGGTTAAGCGGAATTCCTGATGGAACGTTTGAATTGACTTGGGGTGATCAGGTGAAAAGGTTCAGCGCTGCTAGGTTACGCGAGGGGATCAATTTGGCAGCCGAGTTTCGTGAGAATCCATTCAGCGAGCCTTTTGCGGTCGTTTCGGAGGCGGTTGCTAGAAAGCAGGCTTACGAGACGCAGCAAATCAAAAAAGAATTCCACAGCGGCGAAGCAAAGGCGGATTTCGAAAGTGTCGTCGCAAGAACCGAAGCGATTCGGCAACCTTTGGCAGATGCTGTGGCGGAATCAGTGCGTCCTGTGACTCATCGATTATCACTGAGAAACGTCAACGCTGACTGAGATCTCCGTTTATCTTCCGCTAATCATCTCCCGCGCCATCGAGAGTGATGGTGAAACCTTGCGTGAAGCCATGAAAGAATTGGAACGAATGTATCGAATTTCCGCCACCCATCTTTGTTGGTTTTGTGTTTGCATCAGTCAAGTTGTGGCTACTTCATTCCCCACTGCGGATGAGGATACGAAGCCAAGGCTTGTGTTAATCGGAGACTCGACCGTTAAAAATGGAAGTGGCGAAGGTGAATCGGGTCTGTACGGTTGGGGGCAGGTGCTTGACCGGCACTTCGACCTAACGCGGATCGAGATTGAAAATCGTGCTCTCGGTGGGCGTAGTAGTCGAAGTTACCTCACGGAGGGCCTTTGGCAAAAGTCGCTTGATAAGGTGCGACCAGGTGACTTCGTGTTGATGCAATTCGGGCATAACGATGGCGGGCAAATGTTCGATGGCGATCGACCTAGGGCATCGATTAAGGGGAATGGTGACGAGGCGATCGATGGTGTGGTGCAACGCACCGGGGAAGCTGAGACGGTACACAGTTTTGGTTGGTATCTAAGACGATACATCGCAGACACTAAATCGAAAGGGGCGACGCCGATTGTCTTGTCGCAGATTCCACGCGATCGCTGGCAAGATGGGCGAGTCATTCGCTCGGATCAGGATTATGGGCTCTGGGCACGACAAGCTGCGGAGCAGGAAGATGCGTTCTTTATTGATCTCAATGAGATCGTCTCGAAGCATTACGAGAGTGTCGGCGCCGTCAAGGTGGATCGCGACTATTTCACGCAAGAAGATTGGACTCACACGACGCACGAGGGAGCAATTGTCAATGCGGAATGCGTTGCACTGGGGATTTCTGCGTTGGCAAATTGTGAATTGAAACGATTTCTTCTAGGCCGAGACGAACACGTAAGCGGTCTGCGTGGCGATGATCAAGAAGCTGCAGCGAACCTTGCGTCTCAAGAAGATACTCGAAGTGATGCGAGCAGGTGATTGTCTACTGATTCAGTTCGGTCACAACGACCAAAAAGATTCAAGTCAGGGGGCGGGGCCGTTCACAACCTATTAGCAAAAGTTGAACGAGTTCGTTGACGCGTTTCGCAAAAAGGGAGGTAATCCCATCTTGGTCTCGTCGATGGAGAGACTTCGAATGGATCGAAACGGAGAGCAAACGCCGACACTTTCAGAGTTTGCTGAGGTAGTACGTCGTGTGGGAAAGCAGGCTGACGCTCCTGTGATCGATTTGAATCGGCTTAGCTTAGAACTCCATGCCTCACTGGGACCGGAAAGGGTTGAGGACGCATTCGAGTTTTATCCCGCTGGGACCTTCGAAGGACAAACCGAATCTCTGAAGGACCGAACCCATCGCAATGGATACGGCGCTTAGCTGTTGGCTCGCAGTGTCGTGAATGGAATACGCCAGGTCGCTCCGGATTTGGCTCGCACAGTTTCCGATGATGCGGGACAGTTTGATCTGGTAAAACCTGAGTTGCCTTCTGAGTTTCGGAGGTTTGATTTCGCGGATGGGGTTTTGGTGGAGCGGCCGGCTGGGAGTTAGTGTGCTGCAACTTGCGGTGCTGCGATTTGTGGTTGGTAGGTTGCTTTTTGGATGGCGGATTGCTGCCTGTTGTGTGAATGTGCTTGAATCTCACGCAAGGCGTAGCGAGTCTTCCTGTCTCCGATTTGATGTGACGGATAGGCCGGTGCATCATGATGATCCTCATGGTAACCCGTAATGACTGGGATGTATTTTTGGACCCAACTGGCAAGCGGGCCATGCGGCAGGTAGATGTAGCAGATGGCAGTCAATGCGCTCATGACCTGCATCGGCACGAGCCAGCCCCAAAAGACCTCGTATGGGCGAATGGCGAGGGCCAAGCCTGCAAAGGCTAGCACGAGGAAGGATTGAAACTGAACGCGGCGAGTGCACTTAGGAAGGAACGCATAGAAACACCACATCCCAAGCATTAGTCGGATAGGCAGCGTCCAGCCTCGCTCGTATCCGAATCTTTCAATATCTTCGCTTGATCCTTCCTTTGCGTGATGCAGCAGGTGAGCTCTCTTGATCATCGGAAAGGCAAGTAGGAAGAAACCGTTAGACAGCCATCCCACCAAGCGATTGATTTTTGAATTGTGATGGGCTGATTGATGCAATGCGTCGTGGGCTGCTACTAGAAACAACCAATGGATTGGAATGCAGAGGAAGAGATAAGTCGTCCACTGGATCTTCTCCGAGAATAAAGCTGTCAACCCGACTCCCCAAAGGAGGACAGCGGCGACGAAAAGAATCGTCGTAAGCCCACGTTCCACGCGAGGTTTCGCAGTGGCGGCCGAACTTGGGCTTGTTGGCTGAGTGGCTACTTTGCTGAACGAGTTTTCAGAGCACATGAATCCTGACCTTTGAATGAGCATTTCAACGTGTGCGTTCGGCCGCACAGGGTTGAACACGTCAAAGGCGAGGACCATCCCAACAAAAACTTCGTAACTTTTGGTGGTATCAAGAAAATCACCGGCGGGGCCAGAGCCCGCCTAGGCTCGAAGGTTCGTCCAGACAATGAACGACTCCATCGACAAAGCGCTCACCTTAATCAGGGAGCCACCGGTGACCGGAGCCGCAAAACACTCTCGAGCGGGGCAGTGCTCGGTCGGATTCACAGCATCCGACAGTCTCACCGTTTTAGCTTGGGATCACTCGGCAAAAATATTGGAAAAAAAAACGGTCTCGGGAACTTTTGGGGACGACTCAACACAAAACTGGTTTTGCGGCGATTTCTTCGATCTTTTGCATGACCGCGGAGATGACTTGCTCCTCTGTTATCGCATCCATATTCCCGCCGACCCGCTCGGTATGCTTCCCCCGAGATCTGTTACGAAAATGATGCTTCGGACCAGTCGCTTGATTCAAAACAGGGGCGATGATCTTTGTCTCGAGAAGGTTATAGGTTCTGGTCCACGCTGGGTCCGTTGGGCCGAATAGACTGATCACCGGCTTATTGAGAGCAACCGCAATATGCCGTGGTCCGCTATCGGTTGTCAGAACCAAATCTACTCCAGATATCATTTGCTTGCTGACGGTAATTGGCAGTTCTTGGAGTGAGCCCATACTTACGACGCGTTCGTTGTTGAGCGTGTTTGCAATCCAATCGGCCTGGGAACGCTCTTTAGGGCCACAGTGAACAACGATCTGCCAGTCGCTGTTATCAATGACATGTTGAACGAGGTTTGCCAAGCAAGGTGCCGGCCAGCACCGTGCCGGGTCAGTGGCTGCGTTGGAGTTGATGAGAAGGGTACGCCGTGTTTCTGAGAGACGTAGGGCACGCCAATGCTTCTTCTGGTCGTCAAGATCTTTGGACGAAATGGCGAGTCTCATCGCACGAGGTTCAGTGCTGCATCCAAGCGAACTGGTCAGTCTTAGGTAGTAATCAATCGCCGAAATCGGTAGGTACCTTCCTTCTTTTTGCGGCACTTCGATCGAGTGTGTTAAGAATGGCCGTCTAAAGTCACGCGCGTAACCGATTCTTTCTTTCGCACCGCCCAACCACATCGCGACTCCAGTCCACAGAGAACCGGGTAGCATGATTCCATAGTCAAATTTCGCTCGCCGCATTCGCCGGATCAAGCCCATCCTACCGATGGAATCCGTTCCAGCATGAGAACTCCAGATGATGCTTTCGTCGAAGAGGTTCGATCCCGACGAATTGAGTGAAGAAAGCAGTTCGCCAATCACGGGCCGACAAAGTAACGTGATCCGAGAATCAGGGTACCTAGCTCGCAGTGCGAAAAGCATCGGAGTAGCCATGCATGCATCGCCTATCCAATTAGGCATCAAAACACCAAAGTGGCATTTCGCATTCTGGGTTTGAGATGAATTCAAACGTCACCCTTTCAGGCTGTCTCTATTTCGGTGCGACGGTACTGTGTATGGCGGCGTGAATCAGAATCCCAACATCTCAGCGTAAACTTTTAA
Organism: Rubripirellula sp.; assembly: GCA_022425745.1. Lineage (GTDB taxonomy): Bacteria > Planctomycetota > Planctomycetia > Pirellulales > Pirellulaceae > Rubripirellula. The sequence continues at coordinate 2,261 of JAKMEW010000439.1, read as the reverse complement.
ATAGCCCTGTGCGGTTGCCTGCCACGTGTAGGTTCCCGCATGTGCTTGTGCTCGAACGCCAGCGTCCGGATCCTTGTCAAAACTAACCAACGCCTGTTCGACCGCCACTGCCATCTCTTTTTCTTCGAAGGAATCAAAGTAGAAACCGTGATCACCCGCGATCTCGGGGAGACTGGTGAGACGGGACATCACGACCGGCTTCCCGCATTGCATTGCCTCAAGCACGGGGAATCCAAAGCCTTCGGTAAGCGATGGGAAAAGGAAAACGTCGCATTCTTCATAGAGCCATTGACGATCTTCGTCAGTCACCATCCCCGGCAGGAACACGCGATCGGCCACTCCCGCAGTGCTCACTAGATCGAGCACCTGTTCGCCATAAGGGGTTTGATTCTTGCCCGCGACGACAAGAGTGAGATCGGGAAGGTGTCGAATCATTTTCACAAGTGTATGAAAATTCTTATGCGGCAAAAAGTTTCCAATTGAGAAAGCGAACTTACCCTGTGGCAACCAATCGGGTCGTTGAGCCGCCTTGGATGGCGTTGGACTCATGCCCAGCGGAACGACGTGCACTGGACGTCGTCCAAGATTGATGTTCCGTGCCAAATCATCCGCGACGTATTGCGAATCGGTGACAATTGCAGAACAACGATTTACACGCTGTTGGATATCGTTGAGCTTGCGGCTAATGCGTTTGGGACTCTTCTCCGTGTAAAGGAAGTACAGATCGTGGATAGTTAAAACCACCGGGACGCTTGGGTCAATCGGGAGGTACTTTGACGCTTGATTCGTTACGTGCCAGAGGTCTGGACGTTGGGACGAAAATCTTCGCAGTAGCGGACGCGTCCAACGTTGGAACTTTTCTTTTCTCCATGGTTTGACAGGGATGACATCGTAAGGCCGATCCATGTTTTGGGGGAAATGCCACTCCGCTCCGTCTGGGAGCAGAAGTGTGGGGCGAAATGTATCTTCTGATAATTGGAGTAGCTGTTGGCCTAAATACAGCGAGAATCGCCCCAAGCCACAATTGATGTGTCGCAGTTTCTCTAGATCGATCACGATCTCAGGCAATCGATGAGGCGATCCGGAAGTTCGGCTTCGAGAGGAGGGGGACGGTTGGTTCATGGCTCTCCGTTTAGGTGCGAGCCCGATTTGATAGACGTTTTGCGTCGTGCGGAACAGAGCAATCTGCTCAGCCGCGGGGGGTAGCTATTGTCGATTACCTGACCCGTACCGAAATGCACAAAACCCTGCCAAGCCGAACCAAAGCAGGTCGTAAAGTCCGAATAGGCTCGCGAAGGCTTCTTTACGGATCATCGAGAGGTTTTCGGCTACCATCTCTTGCTGAGCTGCGATCATTGCGTCCTTTTCAGCGTTGCTCATCTGGTTGATTCGTTCCGTAGCAGCTTTCCAGACCTCAGTTGGATAATCTGCTTCAGTTGTCGCGTAATCGACACTCATTCCTGCTGGCCACTGCAAGGTCTTTCCCTCAGCCATCATTTCGTAGACAACGGTGTCGGCAACAGCGACCATCATGTCTTCTTCGCTAGGCGTTGTGTAGTTGTCACCGAAAGTTTCCGTCAGAACTTTACTGAGGGAAACTTCTAACAATGCGTATTTTGATCCTGCAATTGCAACGAGCGAAACCGCGACGCAAATGAATCCAAGTAGGGGTGATTGAAAGGGGCCTCGAAAGATTGATGCGCCTTTACCCGCCAAGAAACCGACTCCGATGGCAATGTAACCGACCTCGTAGTCCGAGACGTAGCCAACGACAAACCAAGCGATCGCGCCCAGTAATGCACCGGCAGTCGCACCTAAAGAGGCCATTGGAAGGTTCATCTTGATTCCTTTTTCGACGCGTGGTTTATTTTATTCGCCCCGAGTTTAACAGATCTGGGCCACCAATTCAGTGAACGCTGATTTATCGCTGGCATTGGATGCTTCAGGAAGGCATTGGAGGGGTCGGAGCTAAAGTGAGTCCAAGCGTGGCTTGACGATCTGATTTGTGCGGGCGTCGACTGGGTACTGTGCTTGTTGCGAATCTAGTCGCTCGATGAGTGCACTTGCCATCTGTTTTGCTTTGTCGCGTTCAATCCTCACCAGATTCTCAGTCTCCAAAGGATCCTCTAATAAATTGTAAAGTTCCCAACTGGCATTCGCATATTGATAAATGATCTTCCACCGATCGATTCTGAGTGTTGAGAATAGCGTGTTGCGATGACGATGCGGAAAATGGGTGAGGAACTCTTGTGGCCGGTGCA
>JAKMEW010000433.1 GCA_022425745.1 Rubripirellula sp. | reverse complement strand
AAAATGCAGGGAACACTACGCGGAGGATTTCTGGGGTTTTTGGATGCTTGGTGGCATGGCGGGTGGTGGCATGGGTTTTCTATTCAAGCCCTCCGTCAAAGAAGAAGCAAAAAACTGGCTTTCCAAGACGCTTGTAAAGACAAAACAAGAGCTATCCCAATCTCTGCCATTTGCAATGGACCCCGTGATTTACGACTTTAAAATCAATGATCGCGGAACGCACGCAGAGTTGATCATTGATCAACCTAATCCGATGTCGGATAAATATTACGCGTTAAGACTCCCCGATTTATTACGGCTTCCGCCGCGCGATCTGTCTCGTGATCGCCAAAAAGAATTAACTTCAATCGGGCAGAGGTGTCGCAGTGAGTCGGACCATCTACCACGAGTCCTCATCGATAGCGTCTTACCGCAATCTTCTCAACTTTCTGAAAGCGGACAAACCCTCGGAGAATTGCTAAGCGAGTGTGGCTTTGACCGACAGCAACATGAAGCTATTCGTGAAGATCTTCAGAAAGGAAAAATCGGATTATCCCACAACCGGCTCTCTACGAGTCTTACCATCACCGATGTGCAGAGCACCGATGTGATTGACCTTCGGCAGTCACCGGATCCCGACACATTGCAAGTCGGAGCTGATGCCATTCGGAAAAATGAGGTTGCTGTCGTCACTCTCGCGGCCGGCGTTGGGAGCCGATGGACCCAAGGGGCAGGGGTTTGCAAAGCGTTGCATCCTTTCCACAGGTTTTCAGGCAAACATCGCTCTTTTCTTGAAGTCCATTTAGCCAAGAACCGCAAAACCGCCGCTCATTACTCGAGTAACATTCCTCATATTGTCACAACAAGTCACCTAACCGATCGAGCGATTCGGGATCGCCTGAAAGCAGAAAACCATTACGGATTTGATGGATCGCTTTACATTTCCACGGGTCAAAGCATCGGCCTCAGAACGATTCCGATGATTCGTGATCTGCAGTTCTTATGGGAGGAAACCTCTCAGCAGATACTCGACGAGCAGCAGCAGAAGGTCCTGGAAAGCAGCAGGCAGGCTCTGGCACAGTGGGCTAGATCTGTAGGTGAAGGCTTCGACTATACCGATAACCTTCCCCACCAATGCATCCACCCTGTTGGGCACTGGTATGAAATCCCTAACATGATTCTCAATGGGGTGTTGAAGCAAGTGCTCGACGAACATCCGTCACTACGTTACCTGTTGCTACACAACATCGACACTTTAGGCGCAAACGTTGATCCATCAATGCTTGGCGCTCATATCCAGCAGCAATCTGCGTTATCGTTCGAAGTCATCACCCGGCGTCTAGATGACCGTGGTGGTGGTCTGGCACGCGTCGATGGCAGACCGAGACTCGTCGAAGGGTTGGCCATGCCGGATGAAGAGTCTGAGTTTGAATTGACCTATTACAATTCAATGACAACCTGGATCGACATTGACCGGCTCTTGACCTCGATGGACCTCACCCGGTCATGTCTGTCCAATCAATTAGATTGTGAAGCAGCCGTTAGAAAAATGTCAAAACGACTCCCCACCTACATCACCCTCAAGGAAGTGAAAAAGCGGTGGGGTAATGGACAAGAAGACATTTACCCAGTGGCGCAGTTTGAGAAATTATGGGGCGATATGACCAGCTTGCGTGAAGTCGACTGTTCCTTCTTTGTTGCACCACTTCAGCGCGGGCAGCAGTTAAAGAGTCAAGCCCAGCTCGATGGATGGAAGCGTGATGGCTCAGCCGACTTTGTTGAATCGATATGCCAATGGCAATAACGAACAGAGAACCGGCTACTCTTCGAGCTCTGCGAGTCGCCGTTCCAAAGCATCAATGCGACTTGTCACCTCCTCCAAACGGGCAACAAGTTTATCAACACCCTGCAGGTTATCTACACTTGCTACGTTCGCAGCAGCGGGAAGAGCGGCGTGCTTTTTTTCGAGCCTAGCCAGAAGAAACTGCTTCTCCTGATTCTGATAGAGAGTATGGGAGAATAGCTGACCGCGTCCCGGAGGACTCATCGCCTCCACCAAGCCCTTATCAGATAACTGCTGGATGACTGGCTGAAGCGTATCCAGATCTGCAAATGGGTGCATCCGCGAAGCTCGGGTCCGTATCTCCCCAGCCGTCTGTGGCCCCCTGAGTAATAACTCGGTCATCACGGCTGACTCAGCTCCGTCGATATCCATCCACTCATAGGCAGCATGCCGATATTTGGTGGCACGCCCACTGCCTTGCACTTCTCGAGCAGCTTGCACGCTCTTCAATTCGTCGAGTGCCAGCATCGCCTGATCTTCATCAAGATCCATCTTCGGATCACGATTCGATTTCTGGTTACATGCGGTCACCACCGCGTTAAGCGTCAGAGGGTAGTGATCGGGGGTTGTCTTTGCTTTCTCAACGAGGACGCCAAGAACTCGTCGTGCCGCAGCACTTAATGAACGCGGTTGATTTACTTCATCATTCATCGAAACGGACACACTCTAGAAGAAGGTTCATGAGATCGTTTGCGTGAACCTTACCCATGGCAACATCTGAGCAGTATCACGTGCAGTGGCTCAAGTGATGAACACAGCGAACGTGGCCGCACGGGCTCACTTAAACATGTTAATATCGTGCCGAACTGGAGCTTTCGCAGCAAGACCAGAAACATCAGTTTGATCAATCACCATTTCATGGCTAACGGCCCCATAGCGGACCAACCACAATGGTGATTGCTGAATCGTTTCACATACAAGTTGACCATGAGAAAAGACATGTTTTCGTTGTTCAGGACACACGTTTGTGAAAAATCTCAAACACTGGCCATCACTCCTATACTCTGGAGAAGCCTCGTCGCGTTGGTGTTAACATTTAGCACTAAGCAATTGATTGGTTCCGATCTCAAAGATGCTTCCACAAAGAAACGACCACATATCGTGATGGCGTTTGCCGATGACTGGGGAAAATATGCCAGTATCTACGGAACGATCTCAGCAGGTGAACTACATGATGTGATTAAAACTCCTCACTTTGACCAAGTGGCAACAGACGGGATTCTTTTCACTAACGCGTTCGTTAGCGCCCCGTCATGCACACCCTGCCGAAGTTCGTTACTAAGCGGACAACACTTTTGGAGGTGCGGCCGAGGATCCATTCTGCAAGGTGCTATTTGGGACGGGTCGATTCCGTCTTATCCCCTCGAGCTTGAGAAATCAGGATATCGTATTGGCCATACGTATAAGGTTTGGAGTCCGGGGTCACCGGTTGACGCTCCTCATGGCGGGGCGGCGCGAAAATATCAAAAGTACGGAGGAAAATTCAATGGTTTTTCCCAGTACGCGATGCGTCAGGAGGATCGCGAGCAAGCTAAACGCGAACTACTCAATGAAGTTCGACAAAATGTTCGCTCGTTTCTTGACTCTGATGAAGATCAAAAACTCGACGGCAGTAAGCCAATTTGTTATTGGCTTGGCCCCACCAATACACATCGAAAATGGATTGCGGGAAGCGGGAAAGCACTTTGGGGAATTGATCCCGATTCACTTCGAGGCAAACTCCCACCGTACTTGCCTGATGCTCCCGTGGTTCGAGAAGATTTTGCGGACTACCTTGGTGAGGTGATGGCATTTGACGCCGGTCTGGGCGTCTTGATCGAGGAACTCAAACGTATCGGCATTTACGACGAAACGTTATTGGTTGTCAGTGGAGACCATGGGATTCCGGGAGTCAGCCGAGGTAAATGCAATCTCTACGACTTCGGGACACAAGTACCATTGGCAATACGATGGCCAAATGGAATCAAGGGAAAATCCAGAATCGTTAACGACCTCGTTTCGCTTCCGGATTTGGCACCCACTTTTCTTCAATCAGCCGGAGTCGCGATTCCCGATACGATGATCGCAAAATCTCTAGCAACGATCTTTGAACACGGTGGATCCGGAATCATTGAACCTCATCGTGACGCAATTTTTACCGGAAGAGAAAGACACGTTGCTGCTGCGCGACCAGAATTCAAACCCTATCCACAACGCGCCATTCGCACGCACGAAAACCTCTACATCATTAATTTTGAACCCGAAAGATGGCCAATGGGCACAGGACCTGACTTCGGTGCACAAACGACCATGCCTGATTACTTGAGCTTGCAGGAAAATACTTTCGCCGCCTTCGGTGACCTAGATGCCAGCCCCACCAAAGCATGGATTGTCACGCGCCGCGATGAAGCACCACAATATTTCGACTATGCCGTAGGACGCCGTCCTCGTAGAGAACTTTATGACCTCACCGCAGACCCACACTGCATGGACAACCTCGCTGAACGTGAAGACTCAGCCGCGCTGCAAAGATCCCTTCATGATCGACTGATCCAAGAAATGAAAAGTACAGGCGATCCAAGACTTGAAAACCCTGTACCTTTTGAAATGCCACCGTTTACGGACGCTTTTCAAAGACCCAAACGAGCACCGCAGCGGAACAAGAAATAAAAGGAGCGGTTACCGAGACTGAACACGAAAACGCAGATCAACCACTTTACTGTTCGGAAATGCCTTGATGACCGCTTGTAAGATCTCTCGTTTACGAAAGTTTAACTCCTGAAGTGTGACGGAATCCGTAGCGAAGAGGTGTAGCTTACCGGCTTTAAGATTTCCGACCTCAACAGCATCTCTGAGACCTTCACCAAGTATTTCGGCAACAACCTCACTCATCGCTTCATTCACACCCACTTGAGCATAACCGCGACGGGCAAGAAGCTGATTGACCCATGAGCCGATCGGGCGAACAGACGCTTCGCCACTTTTTCCAGATTCTCTGCGGGAGTTTGATTGCTGCTTTGATGGAGCCATGATTTCTCAAAAATTGAGTGACCGACAAGGTACACTTTAGCATCTACGCCTCCTTCCTCCCACTATCAGGCAGAAATTGGAGCGGAATGAGGTCTATGTGGTTGCATTTACCGGCGTCGGAAGGTTGAATTCCGAAGGTGCAGAAATCGAACAGGTACAGAACCAGCTGATTGGCCGAGCAGCAGTGAAGCCGCTTCAAACCGATGCTGAATCAAAAACTTGGAACAATCGATCACGGTACCTGCCCGGTAACGATCTGTTTTTTGCGAGCCTTACGATTGAGTGAATCGAACTTGAACGCTCCCCTTGATAAATCCTTACCGCCTGAGCCTCTTCTCGTCATTGGTTGGCGCGAATGGCTGAGTCTTCCGCAGATTCGCATTCGACGCATCAAAGCAAAAGTTGACACCGGTGCCCGTTCATCCTGCTTGCACGCGCCGACGATTGAAACATTTCAAATTGACGGTCAGTTGCACGTTCGCTTTTCTGTGCAACCTATCCAACGAAATAGAGATTTCACGGTAAACTGCGAAGCGAAAGTCCACGATCAGCGATTGGTTCGCAGCTCCAACGGTGAAGCCTCTGAAAGGTATGTGATCCAAACCTCCGTAAAATGGCTAGATCAATCTTGGCCGATTGAACTTACCCTCGCCGATCGCTCAGAAATGGGCTTTCGCCTACTGCTTGGACGCGAGGCGATTCGAGGAAAAATGCTTGTGGATTCGGCGAGATCTTACTTGGGAGGAAAACCTCAATCGCGCAAAAAGAAATAGAGCCGCGCAATACTACCCAGGGTGTTTCACCGCGAATCCGTGACTTTTCTTCATATTGTTGAACCCATATTCGTTTCTCAATTATCACTTCAAAGATGAAATTAGCCATCTTATCTCGTAGCTTAGATTGCTACAGCACACGCCGCCTCAGAGAGGCGACTCTGAATCGTGGCCACAACGTAAAAGTTCTCGACACACTGCGGTTTTCAATTGATCTCGCAAAAGGAGAACCTGACCTTTTTTACCGCAGCAAATTACTAAGTCACTATGACGCTATTATCCCGAGGATCGGGGCATCGGTCACTTACTTTGGGACGGCGGTCGTTCGTCAATTCGAACAAATGGATGTCTTCTCGGTAGCATCCTCAGCCGGAATCGCCAATTCGCGTGACAAGCTTCGCTGCCTGCAAATTCTGAGTCGGCATCAAATTGGGATTCCTGAGACGACGTTTGTTCGCGAGAAACGTGACGTCTTGCCCGCTATAGAAAGGGTAGGTGGAGTTCCAATCATTATTAAACTTCTGGAAGGCACTCAGGGTGTCGGTGTGATTTTGGCCGAAAGTGTGAAAATTGCCGAAGCCATCATCGAGACACTTCAGAGTACGAAACAAAACGTATTGATCCAGAAATTTGTTTCCGAAAGTAAGGGACGAGATATTCGCGCATTCGTGATTGGCGATCGCGTGGTCGCTGCCATGCGCCGCGTTGCACAGGGACAAGAATTCCGCAGCAATGTTCATCGTGGTGGACGCACCGAACCAGTACTGCTTGATGAAACCTATTGTGAAACGGCGGTTCGCGCCGCACAGATCATGGGCTTGAGGGTAGCAGGTGTCGACATGCTTGAAGGGAGTGACGGCCCTCAAGTCATGGAGGTCAATTCGTCGCCTGGCTTAGAAGGAATTGAAACCTGCACTCAGCTCGATATCGCAGGAGCAATTGTCGACTATATCGCGGCACAAGTTGATTTTCCCGAAGTCGACTTGCGGCAACGACTTACCGTCAGTCGCGGCTATGGAGTTTCAGAGCTATTGATTCCCGAAGGTTCCGAGTTTGTTGGCAAAACCATTGACGAATCAGGACTACCCGAGCTCGATATCAATGTATTAACGCTTTATCGCGGCTCCACAGTCATCCCGAACCCGAGACTCAAACGCTCTTTGGAACCTCAGGATAGGCTTCTGTGCTTTGGGAAATTAGAAGCGATGCGAGGACTCATTCCAGAAAAAACACGTCGACGGCGACGCCCGAAACTAAAGCAACTCTCCAGCCAAGTATCAGCTTCCGATGTCGATCATTCCTGACCACAAATGGAGAGCACCCGCAAAGCCAATTGACACATGGCGCGGCAAAAAAATTCCTCGCAATGAACGCAGCAATGTCTTTCTGCCGGTCAGCGAAAGCTATAGCGGAATCTCTCTTAAAATTCCGATTCAAATTCATCGAGGTGTAGAAGATGGACCGGTGGTTTTCGTCACCGCGGCATTACATGGCGATGAACTTAATGGCACCGGTGCAATCCGAGAATTGATCTGCGACGACAACCTGAAACTACTTCGCGGTGCGCTCATCCTCGTCCCGATCCTTAATCTTCTCGCATTCGACCGACACAGCCGCTATCTGCCGGACCGGCGAGATTTAAATCGCTTCTTTCCCGGTTCCAATAAGGGCAGCTTGACCGCTCGAATCGCCCATAAAATCTCAAGTGAAATTGTTGCGAGAGCGTCGATTGGTATCGACCTTCACACGGCTTCGGTGCGTCGCACAAATTATCCGAACGTACGTGCTGATCTATCGAACCCCTTAGCCAAACAGTTAGCCATTGAGTTCGGAAGCGAAGTCATCCTGTCAAATCCTGGTCCGGAGGGTTCGCTTCGTGCCGAGGCAACAAAGCTAGGAGTGCCAACCATTGTCATGGAGGGTGGGGAAGTATGGAAAGTTGAACCGGCAATTGTTGCGACCGCAGTGCGAGGGATCAAAAATATCCTCTGCAGCCTACAAATGATTGATGGAAACGTGGATCGCCCGGACACTCAGGTGGTGATAAAAACGACCAAATGGATACGTGCCAACCGTGGAGGGTTTCTTCAATTCCATGTCAGGCCCGGCCAAATCGTTGAACAGCACCAGCCGCTCGCAACGAACACGAGCCTACTGGGGCAAGAAAAAAACGTCCTGCTGTCTCCGTTTACCGGTGTCGTACTCGGAATGACAACACTCCCCGCGGTCAGCCCCGGCGAACCGATCTGTCATATCGGACAGCTTGATCACGACAGTCACGGATTAGAACTTCTCGGGAATCGTGCAGAAGCGAAAAGCTTGGAACGAAGGACAGTAAAAGACCTCGCTTCGAATGTTCTGGTCAAGTCGATGGAAACAGGCCTGCCACCTGCTAATGATCCCCACTCAAAAACGTAAGGATCAATAAACGTTAAGAAATAGAATCCTTGGTTTTACTCCAGTTCACGAAGCATTGCAGTGTAGCTGGACTCACGTGATGTTCGATTCCCTCGGCATCAATCGCCGCCGTTTGTGGATCGACACCGATCGCTAATAAGAATTGATACACAATCTCGTGCCGTTTGCGACATTGCACCGCCAAACGTAAACCCTTCCTGGTAAGGCTCACCGGTTTGTAAGGTTCCGTTGTGACCAAACCTTCGTTCTGGAGACGACCGATGGTTCGGTTGACGGTGACATGGCTCACACCAAAATGCTTTGCCAGATCGACAACCCGACAAGAGCCTCGCGCCGCAGCAATCTCTGCGATTGCTTCAACGTAATCTTCCGCTAACTCAGTCGAATGATCGTGTCGCGTCCTGAGGTGAGGAAGTGACTGTTTGGCATGATCAGACATACGACCACTCCAAGCTTCGGATGAAGAATGACGGTAGAGTCAGAATCAAATGGGCGTACGCGCACTGATTTACGAATTGACAAAATTGTAGCCAGAGCTACAATTAACACAAGGGAAGTGTAGCCAATGCTACAAATATGTTTCCGGCGTTCAACGCTAAATCCATTTCGCTCTCGCTGCCAAGCTGTATTCCCGTGTCAAACGCGACTCCACCTAAAACTCAAAATCGCTGGTTCTCCGCCTCGCTTATCTTCCTGGTGGCCACACTAGGCTGCTCGGAGGGCCAAACACGAGCCCGAGGTGAGCGCGAGATTAAATCGAACGCCATTGAAGTTCTGGTCACAACCGGCATGGTTGCCGACTTGGTACGAAAGGTGGGTGGTTCACATGTCAACGTTACGCAGTTGATGGGGCCAGGTATTGACCCTCATCTCTATAAACCAAACCGCGACGACATTCAGAGTATTCTGGCCAGTGACATCGTCTTCTACAGTGGTTATCACCTTGAGGGAAAGATGACATCGACCCTCAATCGATTAGCGTCTCAGAAACGCGTCATCGCAATTGCTGAAAAGACATCTGATGCTCAGCTTATTAAGGATGAACAGGGTCAGGTTGACCCTCACCTGTGGATGGATATCGAGTTATGGTCAAAGCTTTTATTACCGATTGCTGATGAGTTAACAGAACTCTCTCCAAATCTAGCAGAGCAATTTCGCGTTAATGCAATGAAGGCTGCGGATGAACTAAAACAACTTCACGAGTTCGGAATCCGAGCAATCTCGACCATTCCTGAATCGAAACGTGTGCTCATCACCTCACATGACGCGTTTCAGTACTTCGGTCGCGCCTATCAGATCGAAGTCGCTGGGATACAAGGACTCTCAACGGAGTCTGAAGCCGGACTACAGCGAATCAATCAGTTAGTGGACATGATTACCTTACGTCAAATCTCCGCGATCTTCGTCGAAAGCAGCGTACCCGCTAAGAACATTGATTCCTTAATCGAAGGCGCAAACGCCCGATCACATCAAGTGACAATCGGTGGCGAACTCTATTCGGATGCAATGGGTGCCATCTCCAGTGAGCAGGGAACTTACATTGGCATGATGTCCCACAATCTGAAGACGGTTGTTCAATCTCTCGGGGGAACGTTGGATGAGTTTCCGCCGGTAGATCTTTCAAAACAATAATCCTTGCTCTGAAATGATGGGAAGCAATTGATCGATGCAACCATTGGAAAACCAAATCCCAACGACCTCAAAATCGCCGCTCAGCGTTCAGGATCTTACCGTTGCTTACCATCGAAAGCCCGTACTTTGGGATGTAGGATTTGAGATACCCCAAGGATCGTTAGTTGGGATTGTTGGCCCCAACGGTGCGGGAAAGAGCACCCTCCTGAAAGCGATCATGGGTATCGTGCCGTTGGCATCCGGCAGAGTGCAGATCTTTGGAAAAAACTATCGAAAGGCCAGACAGCAGGTCGGGTACGTACCGCAAAAAGAGAGTGTAGATTGGGATTTCCCTGTCACCGTCTTGGATGTCGTGACGATGGGCTTGTACAAAAAGATTGGCTGGTTTCGTCCAGTAGCTGGCAAGCATCGCACGCAAGCTCTGCAGGCATTGGAATCGGTTGGCATTGCAGATCTTGCAAATCGACAGATCAGCGAATTATCTGGCGGTCAGCAACAACGAACCTTTTTAGCGAGAGCTTTGGTTCAAGACGCAGAACTCTACTTGATGGATGAGCCATTTGCAGCGGTCGACGCGGCTACCGAAAACGCAATCATCAGTATGCTGCGGAAGATGAAATCAAACGGACGCACAACGATCGTCATTCATCATGATCTGCAAACGGTTCCTACATACTTTGATCATGTGATTCTTCTGAACATGCGCGTGGTAGCTGATGGCCCAGTCGAGAAGGTTTTCAACGAGGACAATTTAAATAAAACATACGGAGGACGTCTAACACTGCTCGACGAAGTATCCGAAGCGATGAGGCGACGGGAGCGATCGTTATGATCGCATCCAGCGGAAACAGTCTTTCGTTACCGGAATTCGTCCAGCACACCACCCACCTATTGGCGTCGATTGGGCTTTCCTCATGGGAGCAAGCTTACAGGCTTCTTTCCTTTCAGGACCACAACACAAGAGTAGTTCTCTTAGGAACAGCAATGTTCGGCTGCGCGGCAGGAATCGTTGGGGTTTTTACCCTGTTGCGCAAACGAGCACTCATGGGAGACGCAATTAGTCACGCCACGCTCCCCGGCATTGCAATCAGCTTCCTAATCGCAACGCATTTTGGCTGGAATGAGAAATCACTTCCACTCCTACTTGCTGGAGCAACAATAACGGGAGTACTAGGAGTCCTCGCAATCTTGGTGGTGCGAAACTCAACAAAGATCAAGGAAGACACCGCACTGGGCATTGTGCTGAGCGTATTCTTTGGCGCAGGCATTGCTCTTCTCGGAATTATCCAGCAAATGCCACTCGGACATGCTGCGGGATTGGAGTCCTTCATCTTCGGCAAAACGGCTTCGATGATCTCAAGCGACACCGTATTGATCAGCGTGGCATCATTACTGTGCCTTAGTTTCTGTCTCTTTTTTTTCAAGGAACTGAAACTTCTTTGCTTTGACGAAACGTTTGCTGGTTCGCGAGGCTACCCCACCACAACGCTTGACTTGATGCTAATGGGTTCCGTCGTGGTAATTTCCATTGTGGGTCTTCAGGCAGTAGGTCTCATCATGGTTGTTGCCTTATTGGTCATCCCAGCTGCCGCGGCCCGCTTCTGGACTGATAAACTTGGAAGCATGACTGCCATTTCCGCGTGTATTGGAACCTTGAGTGGAATTTGCGGATCGGCACTCAGCGCAATCTATCCGCGCCTACCCTCCGGAGCGATGATTGTTCTTTTCTGCGCTGGATGTTTCACTGTTAGCTTGGCAGTCGGCTCACGCCGAGGACTAATCATTCGCTCCATCCGAAGAATGAGGATGAATCGTTCCATAGCAGGGCAGCACTTCCTGCGGACGATGTTTGAACTAACTGAGGGCCAAGAGGCGTCACTTGAACAACAAGAGATTTCAATTGAGAAACTCAACTTCGCTCGTACGTGGAACCCAAGGGAACTGAGCGACACAATCCGTCGCGCAACGAATGCGGAGTGGATCACACGTATTGGCTCCCAAATACGCCTAACAAAGAAAGGCAGAATTGAAGCGGAGCGTTTGACGAGAGAACATCGGCTTTGGGAGTTGTTTCTCATTCATCACGCTGACTTTGCTCCCAGTAGAGTCGATCGTGAAGCCGATCACATTGAACATGTGCTCGAACCAGAGATTGTTGCTGAACTCGAAGCACTGTTATCGGAGAATCAGAAAACAATCCCACAAAGCCCTCATCTATTGGCACACCACGTTGCCGAGGACGAAATGCAGACGCGACAACATGCCGAACCCACTCACTCTTCACGAAACAGAGAGTGAGGAACATGGGCGATTTCAATTGGAATTGGCAATTAGATGGTTGGATTATTTTAACCGCGGTGATCTGCGCGCTTGCCTGCTCGCTAGTTGGAAACTTTCTTGTTCTCAGACGGATGAGCATGTTGGGTGACGCCATCACCCATGCTGTGTTACCTGGTCTCGCAGTTGCATTCGTCGTAACAGAGAGCCGATCGAGCTTTCCGATGTTTGTGGGAGCCGCAGTGGTCGGACTATGCACTGCTTTCTTTACTGAGTGGATTCGAAAAAGCGGACGAGTAGACGAAGGTGCGTCGCTCGGTGTCGTCTTCACCACATTATTCGCTTTGGGACTCGTTCTAATTGTTCATTGGATTGACCGCGTCGACTTAGATGCGAACTGTGTGCTGTATGGCTCAATTGAATTAACGCCGCTTGAACAAGTCAACATCTTGGGTATTCGAATGCCTCGAGCGTTTCTAATCCTGAGTGCCGTACTTGGTTTGAATACGATCGTAATCACTCTTTTTTACAAAGAGCTAAAACTCGCTTCGTTCGATTCGGTGCTTGCATCCAGCGTTGGATTTTCCCCGGCCACCATCCACTACGTCTTGATGACATTAGTCGCCATCACCGCGGTAGCAAGCTTTGAGAGTGTGGGCAGTGTCTTGGTCGTAGCCATGATGATCGTTCCGCCTGCCACTGCATTTTTGTTAACACGGCGTCTATTTCAAATGCTTGTGGTTAGTGCGTTAATTGCTGCATTCTCGGGAATACTTGGGCATCTTTCGGCCATTGCTGTTCCAAGCTGGTTTGGTTTCCGGAGTACGTCAACTGCTGGCATGATGGCCGTCGCGGCGGGAAGCTTATTCACGCTAGCGGCCGTCTTCGCACCGCACGACGGCATAGCAATCAGACTGTGGCATCAGATTTTGCTTGGCTTAAATATTTTGGCAGACGACATTGTCGCCCTGCTTTACCGAGTTGAAGAGAAACAAGGTCGAAAGGAAGCAGAATCTCGCTGGATACGAGAGGTTCTGCTATGTAATCGACTTGCATTTATCGCGGTCAAAAGATGGCTACTTTTCCGCGGTGAATTGAGAAGTAACGCAAACCAGATTTCACTGACAGAACGCGGTCACCATCGTGCGCAAAACCTTGTGCGATCTCATCGCCTGTGGGAACAATATCTTTTGGACGAGGTTGGATTAGATCCTAGCCGCATCCATCCACAAGCTGAAAAAATGGAGCACTACACCGACAGAGATCTGCGAGAAAAATTACATCAAGCAATCGACAACCCAGATATAGACCCACACGGTAGTCCGATACCTGTCGAGCTTTCCAAGCGGCCCAAAAAGTAGCTACCATCTAATCCCTTCGGCAAGGCGTACCATTATTCAGGAGAACCCCTGTTAAGTTCACATCAACGGTGCTTTTTATTGCTAAACCCATGGCGAGACACATGCGAAAACTAGCGACTCGGTTCTTGATCTTGACGTTACTACTCACTTCAGCTTTAGCTGGTCAGTCTGGTCAGCGTAGGCAACCCAACGTTTTGCTGATCATGGCAGACGACCTCGGATATTCTGACTTGGGATGTTATGGGAGCGAGATCAACACACCGAATCTTGATGAGCTTGCAAACGATGGCATTCGCTTCTCGCAGTTTTATAACACTGGACGATGCTGGCCGACTCGAGCTTCTTTATTGACCGGATATTACCCTCACGGGATCCGACGGGACAAAATCGATGGTGTTCCCAGTGGCAATCGTGGCAAGCGACCAGAGTGGGCTCCGTTGATTGTGGAGACGTTACGCCAAAGGGGCTATCGGAGCTATCACACGGGCAAGTGGCACCTTGATGGCATGCCAATCGCCTCAGGATTTGACCGATCCTACTACCTCAAGGATCAACATCGCTTCTTCAATCCAACCTTACATTGGAAAGATGACAGAGCTTTACCAGCCGTGGCAAAGGGAACCGAGTATTACGCCACCAATGCCCTAGGTGACCATGTCGTGCAATGCATGGAGGAGCATTTCCAACGTCACTCCGACAAACCCTTCTTCCATTATCTTGCGTTTGCCGCGCCTCACTTCCCGCTCCAAGCGCTACCTGAGGATATCGAGAAGTACCGTGCACGATACCGAATTGGCTGGCAGAGGATACGTGAAGAAAGATGGAAGAACATCCAAGCCAAAGGACTGGTTCACGGACAACTCTCTGATCCAATGGTTGATATCGGACCGCCGTATGATTTCCCAGAAGCGATGAAAACCTTAGGTCCAGATGAAATCAATCGTCCGGTTCCATGGGGTTCGTTAACGCCTTCGCAACAAAAATTTCAAGCCAACAAAATGGCAATCCATGCGGCAATGATCGACTGCATGGATCTGCAAATTGGTCGAATCATTCAGTGCTTAAAAGATCACGAACAATTCCATGACACTGTTATTTTCTTTTTGTCCGACAACGGTGCGAGCGCGGAGATCATGGTTCGTGGCGATGGGCACAATCGCGACGCACCGATGGGATCTGCGGATAGCCATCTTTGCCTAGGTCCTGGATGGTCCACCGCTGCGAATACTCCATTTCGTTATCACAAAACGTGGACACATGAAGGTGGAACCGCAACACCGCTCATTGTCCACTGGAGCAACGGCATCCAGGCTCGTGGGGAGATCCGTCATCAAGTGGGCCATGTCATTGATCTTTGGCCAACGATTCTTGAAATCACTTCGCAAGAACAAAACGGAGAACCCACTGACGCTCATCATCCTCGCCCAGGATTAAGCCTTGCCCCATTCTTCAATCATTCCAAAACTCAACCGCGAACTCTTTGGTGGTTGCATGAGGACAATCGTTCGCTTCGAGTCGGCGATTGGAAAATCGCAGCCACCGCTGATTCACCCGCTTGGGAACTCTACAATCTGAGTGACGACCGTACTGAAACAAACAATCTCATGAATGAACAGCCGCGAATCGCGGAGAAACTAATCAAGGAATGGGAATCGATTTCAAAGCAACAAGTCGATTGGGCGATTGAGCCAAACTAAAACGCCTCATCCGTGGTTCCGTACATACCATCGCCAACCACGGAACAATCGTCGTCACCTAAACCTTCGGTTCCCAACCCGGTTCGTATTCTCGGGTCCACAGTTTTTCCGCATCGGGATTATTGATCACATGACCATTAGCCGGATCGAGATTCAAGACGCTGTTGGTTCGGTAGGCAATATTCCCGAGATGACAGAGCAGGGTACTTTGATGAGCAATCTCGATATCAGCATTCGGCAAGCGACCCGTGCGAACTGAATTGAGGAAATCTGCAAAATGAGAAGTATCACCGGCATCACCGGTTCCACTCTCAATTTCTTTTCCCTTCATGTCATAAATCGTGTAACCCGCTCCACGAATCACAAGTGAACCTTCCGTACCGTGGAAGCTCATACCGAAGCCGTTATCGTGAGGTCCCAGAGGCGACCAACTGAGACCTTCCCATGTGATCGTTTTCTGCTCGGGAAAGTCCATGGTAACCATCATGGTGTCGGGTGTTTCTTGGTCATGCTCGTGCCGGTACTTTCCGCCTCCCGCCGTTACACGAATCGGGTAGTGCACCTGAAGACCCCACCTCGCCACATCGATAGCATGGACACCGTTATTGCCCAGCTCACCGTTACCCCAGTGCCAATGCCAGTGCCAGTTGTAATGAACCACGTTGTCCTTGTAATCGCGACGTGGAGCAGGTCCCTGCCACAAATCCCAATCTAACCATTCAGGGATCGAAGCGATTTTCCCAAAGCCGATCGAAGGCCTTCGGTTGTTGTACCAAGTTCGCGAATACAGAGCCTTCCCGATTACTCCGGAGTGAATCTTCTCAATGGCTTCCTGTATTCCAGACCAAGATCGTCTCTGTGTCCCCATTTGAACAATCCGCTGATGCTTGCGAGCGGCGGCAACTGCCATCTCGCCTTCTGCAGGCGTATGACTGCACGGTTTCTCTACGTAAACATGCTTACCCGCTGCACAACCCAATATCGTCGCGGGCGCATGCCAATGATTGGGCGCCGCAATAACCAAGACATCAATTCCCTGATTGTCGAGTATCCTCCGGAAGTCACCCACCACCTCAGGAACACGACCTTGCTTTTCACCGACAAGCTGGCCAACTCGAACAGCGGCGCGAGAATCAACATCACAGATCATTCCGATCTCGGTGTTATCAGCTGCCATCATTCCATTGGCGATTGCGGCACCTCGACCGTTGACACCCATGATCCCGAGTACGACTTTTTCGCCCGGTGACTTCGAACTATTAGTGCGTTGATCCTGCGCTAACGCGGAGTGATTTAGACTGGCGGCTACGGCGGTGGCGACGCCTGTCTTGAGAAACAAGCGACGATCCCGTGCGATGTTTTGGTTCATCTATGCACCTTCTTGCTTAAGTACTGGCTCGATTTGTGAGCTGAATCAGTTTTATGTTTACGAATTTTGAAATTTAAGAATTAACTCGAACGATCGCTGCCT
>JAKMEW010000425.1 GCA_022425745.1 Rubripirellula sp. | reverse complement strand
ACCTACAACCACTCGACGAAGAAGGGCTTGTGCGAGTCATGAAAGAGCCTCGCAATGCGTTGGTTAAACAGTATCAGGCACTCTTCCGCATGGAGGACTGCGAGCTTGATTTCACTGACGAAGCACTTCACTATGTCGCCCGAAAAGCACTAGCGAAAGGTGTTGGAGCACGCGGACTTCGAGGTATCGTCGAAGAAGCGATGCTGGACATCATGTATGACCTTCCCGAGCAAGAAAAAGGAACGGTCGTCAAAATCGACGAGAGTGTTGTAGCAGGCAAGAAAGATGTCTTTCAAATGCCGACCACCAAAAGTGCCTAGCACTTCTCCGCCGCGAGAGCATAGGTGATTCAAGGGTCGATTATCGAAAGGTAATCGACCCTTTTTTATTCAGTAGCTCGGCAGCCGCTCAATCAAGAGGCGGAAAAGAATCGGCCTTCTTGTAGAACTTTGTGATGTCCAAAGATGCCCGTCGCTCCTCCTCCATCAGCTTGATTCGAGATTCAAGCCGTTCCATACGACGCATTAGCTGAGGGATGACATCTTGATTCTCATCGCGACGCTGCGGCCTCGGAACGGTCGGATAACCCAAATGTCGCTGCAAGGCGCCGAAAAGAAATAGCGGCTCCTTCCGGCGATTTCCAAAAGCAATCCTGCCTTCCTTTCTGCCAAACAAGAACGGTCCTTTTCCCTCGAGAGATTGACCTGCAGCAATCAAACGCTCGGAATACTCTTCGCTCGCCAAGAACAGTAGATCCGCGATCTCAACCAATCCAACTTGGGCGCGAAACTGAAGAATCCATCTGGCCCAATCCTTTGAAAAAATGGGATCAAAACTGATGGCTGTAAGTCCACGGTCATAATGCAATCTATTTCGGCAGAGCACTTCAAACTGAAAAAAGAATAGTCCCGCAGCGGTGCATTCCTTCAACCGGTAATTCGCTTCAGACTCCAGCACCTGCAAAGCGGTTTGCATGGTAAATCGGCCTGTCTCCTCTTCAGCCTGATGCACAAGGAATGCTTGAAAAGGAGTGAAATAATGAGCGAGTCGAGTCATCGCCGGTGACATCAGACCTGAATGCTTTAGCTCTGTGAGCAGATAGTCGATGGCGAAAGGTAGTTTCGTCGTCGATAACAACTCATACCTAATCTGCTCAAGAAGCTCCTGCATCGGCATCTCTTCCGCTGATCGCTCTCGTAAGAGCTGAAACAAGTACACCTGCTCAACGTACTCGGAGCGATCAAGGAGAGAATGTGTCATGACTGAGTTGACGCAACGAGAAATGGATTTTTCGTTCCAGTCTAACAACTCCGCTAGCAAGCCTCGCCAACCAGATGCGAAAATGGCAAAGAAGCGATCAAGAAGCAGACCCAGCAGAAAACACCTGCGAGAAACGCAAGCGTATTCTTGCGAGGCCCTGAACCTTCCGTAGTTCTTCGATTACTCGGCCGAGTAGCGAGCGAAGACGATGCAGGCGTTATGGCCACCGAAACCAAAGCTGTTACTCATCGCGTATTCGATTTCTAGTGGAGCCGCCTGATTGGGTGTGTAATCCAAGTCGCACGCAGGGTCCGGATTATCCAAGTTGATCGTCGGTGCGATCTTCGAATCGATAATCGACTTGCTGAGGATCACAGCTTCAATACCACCGCTGGCGCCAAGAGAATGTCCCAAAGCACTCTTGGTACTACTAATTTTGAGTTGCTTTGCGTGGTCACCAAAGACTCTTTTGATGGCTGTCGTCTCGGCTTTGTCACCCAGTGGCGTGCTCGTTCCGTGGGCGTTGACGTAATTAATCTGCTCAGGGCGAATACCCGCGTCCTCAATCGCTAACGCCATCGCTTTGGCAGCACCATTTCCCTCAGGATCCGGAGCGGTGATATGCCCAGCGTCGCTGGTAGTTCCGTAACCGAGAACCTCAGCGTAGATTTTGGCTCCACGAGCCTTGGCGTGCTCGAGCTCTTCGAAAACAAGAATCCCAGCACCTTCCGCGAGAACAAAGCCATCACGATCAACATCAAATGGCCGACTTGCCCGAGCAGGTTCGTCGTTTCTCGTTGACAAAGCCTTCATGTTCTGAAACGCAGCAAGTCCCATCTTGGTGATCGCTGCCTCGGTTCCGCCGGTAATCACGAGATCCGTTTCACCAAGCTGCACGCTTCGAAGAGCGTCACCCATTGCATTGGTAGCACTCGCGCAAGCTGTCGCGACGGCGTAATTCGGTCCTTTGAGGCCATGTGCGATAGAAAGGTTTCCACCCGCAGCATTGACCATCATTTTAGGAACCGTGAATGGGCTGACGCGGTCGGGTCCCTTGGCGATCATGCGCTCGATCTGTGACTCGATTTCACCTAACCCACCAATTCCCGATCCAAGGATCACACCACACTTGCTGCGATTGGTCTGATCAAAATCAAGTCCAGCGTCCTCAATTGCTTTCGCACCAGCGTAGACCGCGAATTGCGTGAAACGGTCAAGACGTTTTGCCTCGCGTGGATCAACCACACCTGACAGATCAAATTCGGCAACCTCGCCACCAAAATGAACCTTGTAGAGACTCGTATCCATGGTGGTCAGAGTTTGAACTCCGCTCTCACCGGCACAGAGGCGATTCCAAAAAGTCTGTACCTCGTTCCCTAATGGGGTCACCACTCCAACGCCGGTGACGACAATCCTTCGCATCGCTGGTTGTTGCATCACAAAAGCCTTCGGCCAAATCCTATAGGTGATGTCAGCCAAGGGAACTTTCTGATCCAAGCCCAAGGCAATTCAAGCAAAATAAATGCCGCCAACAAAACTCAGAACGTCTCTCGTCCTGAGATGCTAGGCGGCAGTATCAATCGAGCGGAATCCGACTCAGCTGGAAAACCAACTAGGCGTCTTCACCTTTTTCGCTTTCGATGAAGGCGACTGCTTCACCCACTTTCTGAATTTTTTCAGCAGCTTCATCAGGAATGCTGATATCAAACTCCTCTTCGAGTTCCATCACCAATTCGACGGTGTCGAGGGAATCAGCACCCAAATCATTCACGAAGGATGTATCTGTCGTGATCTTCTCTTTGTCCACACCAAGTTGTTCGGACACGATTTCGATCACACGTTGTTCGACGTTACCCATGGGATTTCTCTATAAATTATCAGCAACAAATGATGGGGAAGTGGGGGAGTCCATCTCCGCCGCAAGTCCCGTAATGGTGATAGCGGTTTCGATCGCGTCGGCGACAAGAATCGCGTTGGCAAAAGATAGGTTAAACAAGCAAAACGCGTCAATACACGGATAAGGTATTGGAGCGAGGATTCCTAGCAAAGCTAGTTTTTTTTCTCGCTACGCCTGCGTATCGTAACATCATTTACCCAATCATGCCGCCATCGACGACCAAGGTCTGCCCAGAAATATAACCGGCAGCCGAGGAAGCCAAAAATAGCACGGCAGCAGCAACATCCTCGGCCTCACCGAGACGCTTGGCTGGAATTCGCTTTTTTGCTTCCTCAAGAATGACATCACCGAGTTCCGCGGTCATTTCGCTAGCAATGAACCCAGGAGCTACAGCATTTACAGTCACGCCTCGACTGATTAGCTCCTTACTCAGGGTCCTCGTGAGGCCAATCATCCCCGCCTTGCTCGCTGAATAGTTTGCCTGCCCCGGATTTCCAATCATTCCCGAAATACTTGCCATATTGATGATCCGGCCATATTTCTTACGCCGCATGATGCCTGCTGCACTCCGACAGCAAATGAAGCAACTTGTCAGGTTGGTAGCGATGACATCATCCCACTCCTCGTCCGACATCCCCCTCATCAATTTGTCTCGGGTAATTCCAGCGTTATTGACCAAAACATCAAGCCTTCCCAGCTTTTTCGCGGTTCCTTCAATCGCCTCCTTGGCCGCTGCGCGATCGGTCACGTCGCATGCGAGAGCCTCGGCTTTACCGCCTAGTGCTTCAATTTCACCAACCGTGGAAGCAAGCTTTTCGGCATTTCGTGCCACACACACCACATGGGCACCGTTGATACCCAAAGCAACAGCGACGGCCTTGCCCAGCCCCTGCGACGCCCCCGTTACGATGGCCACTTGCCCCGTCAAATCCGCTGTCATCGAAAGTTTCATGGTCACTCTTTATTTGGTGTGATGAATGGTGAGTGATCACAATTTATGATCGCTGCACCGAGATGAAAAGATGCCTGAGCCGCGCCAAACCCAGATGTGGTTTGAATTTTGTAAGCAAGAAGTGCGTTCCCAGCATGCCGGCAAGCAACGCTTAACAATCCGATCTACCTACAATTGCAGCGGCCGTGCACTGACTTTGCACCGCAGATGCAATCAGAGGGAACCTCGACAAAGACGGAGGCTTCAAGGGTTAAGGCTGATCACCGAAACCATCGCTCGGAAGCTTACGATTGATGCGTTTGAGGGTGCCTCGCAAAACTCGACCAGTCCCCACTTCCTCAAACTTTTCGATGCCATCAGCAACCATCTGGCGGATCGATGCCTCCCACAAAACCGAACCAACGACCTGACGACTGAGCAAATCTTTGATCTCAGCGGCCGACTGATGCGGTATCGCATCGACGTTGCTGTAGACAGGGATCTGAGTATCCGCAATTGGCATCTCTTGGAGTGCCTCAACCAAGGCTTCCACTGCGGGCTGCATCAGAGCCGTGTGAAATGCGCCTGCAACGCTCAACGGGACAACTTTCATCGCTCCAGCGTTTTCTGCGACAGGAACGAGTCTCTCCAGAGCTACCTTGTGCCCTGAGACTGCAATATTTCCCGGGCAAAGGAGGTTAGCTGGCTGCAAGACTTCTCCATCCTGCCGAGCCTCATCGCAGACACCTTGTAAAACATCGAGGTCCAAGCCAATGACGCTCGCCATCCCACTAGAAACGGCATTCGCAGCCGCTTGCATTGCCTGCCCACGACGCTGAACCAAACGGACCCCATCCTCAAAGCCAAGCCCGCCAGCAAAACAGACCGCGGTGTACTCACCCAAACTCAGACCTGCAGCGGCAGTGATCGATTCGATTCGCTCGGGCTGCGTCTCTCGCAAAACTTCAGCTGCCGCGATGCCCGCAACAAAAAGTGCCGGTTGACTAAATTCGGTCTCGTTGAGCTGTTCAACGGGGCCATCAGAGCAGAGACTAGCCAAATCGTAACCGAGAACCTCAGATGCTCGGTCAAAATACTGCTTGGCTGACGCATGTTGCTCGCACAACCAGCTTCCCATACCAACGGCCTGAGCACCCTGACCGGGAAATAAGATACCTACAGAAGTCATATTAGCTGCCTACGACTAGTGCGTTGATCATGTGCTGACCGTAATCAGAACCAACCAGATCGAACGATCCACCACTCAGAGATTGCTGCTCCGAGACAGATCCAATGAGACCAGAAACCTAGTCTTCTTGATGCTCGACGACCGTTCGTCCCTGATAATATCCGCATTTAGGGCAGATTGTGTGCGTGGGAACTGCGGTGCTGCACTGAGGGCAGTAGCTCACCTGACGGCGTTTTACATGATCGTGTGAACGTCGTTTGCCGCTACGGCTGTTAGAATGTTTTCGCTTAGGGACAGCCATCGCTGTAAATCCAAAGTGATTTGATTGATGTTTAGTAAGTCGCGTATGTTAGAAACACAGCACTGATTTCGTCAACGCACTCCACGCAGGAATCTGAAAAAACCTGCAATCTGTCTGCTTTTTCCCCGCAAGATTGGCTGAATTCACGCTAGGTGACACTGAGACGAGCGAGTTTTAGCTCAGTTCAGGCTTCTTTTTTGCCGACGACGATCCCAAATTTGGCTCGATCTTTGCTTAATAAGGCAAACTGACAATCCACCAATCCGCAAACAGCGAGCTGACTTTGAAGCTGCGGAGGTGAGAGAATGCGACCTCGACTTGTCTCCAACTTCAGTCTTAATGACTCCAGACGGTCAACCAGCGTGACCTTGCCTCCCATATCGACCAGATCGATCACCGCTAATCGCCCCCCAACCTTCAAAAACTTAACGGCTCGGGCCAGAAAAATCTCCGCATCTTCGACCCCCATCCCGGAGAGCCGTTGAGCGATCACAACCCAGTCGTACTGATCATGCTCAAGTTCCACCTCCGAAGGATCGACTGGCACCGCCCGAAAGCGTTCTTCCAAGCCAATCGACTTCGCAGTACTGACAGCCGCTTCCAAAGCTGCCTCATCGTCGACGGCCGTGATATGGGCATTGGGGTCGCGGTACGCCATCGCACTACTCCAAACCGCGGAACCACAGCCAAGATCGAGAATTTGAAGTTTTTCCCCCGAAGAGTCACCTCCGAAATCAAGCACCTCCGCAGCTTCCATTGCAGCTGGGGTGTGGATCCACTGAGTTGCCGCAAGCTGGTCCTGGTGTGACCGGACATCATGCGACCCACGACTCAATTCACCTAGAGCCAGCCCAACAAGCCGTTCCCATCGGCTATCCCCCAGGTCATGATCGTACTGACACAACAAATGCGCGGCTCTGGAAAGTGCGTAATCCTCCTGATACTGCTCCACGATCCCGATCGCGACTGCCGCATCAAGAATTTCCCTAACGACTCCAGCATCAAGCGATTTTGGCACGCACAACTGCTCCAGCGTGCGTTGTTGCTCACGCAAGGCATCAACGAGCCCGAGCTTCCTCAGTGAACGAATTAAATGAGATGCAGCATTGATCTGCATCAACTGATGATAGAGTCCAAGAGTGCGTTCCTGCGTTGACCTCACCGCCTGCTGCTGCACTTGGTCCGGCGAATCGCCGTCACCTTGCTCGCTCACGAAGTCGCCTCCTGATCCACCGCCCTCAGTGCATCGATGACCGCGTTGCAGCGTTTCATGGTTGAAGCAAAACCATCAAAAGTCATGGACTGATAACCGTCACTCATCGCTTTACTTGGATCCGGGTGCACCTCAACGATGATCCCGTCAGCCCCTGCAGCACAAGCCGCAACGGCCATATCAGGAACCATGTAGGTGTGCCCGGTGCCATGGCTAGGATCAATAATGACAGGAAGATGTGTTTTTCGGTGCAGGTAAGTGACACTGGCAAGTGGAAGAGTGAAACGGGTGTGACCCTCGAAGGTCCGAATCCCGCGTTCGCACAGCATCACTTGATCATTACCTTCATTGAGAATGTATTCGGCTGCCAACAAGAATTCATCCATGGTTGAAGATGCGCCGCGTTTGAGCAGCACCGGCTTACCCGACGCGCCAACCGCCTCGAGCAATCGGTAATTCTGCATGTTACGTGCACCGATTTGGAGAACATCTGCATACTTCGCAACCAGTTCCACATCCTCGGTACTCATCACTTCGGTAAAAACAGCTAGGTTGGTTTCATCCCTAGCTGCGGCCAACATCTTCAAACCATCTTCTTTAAGTCCTTGAAAGCTGTAGGGACTGGTTCTCGGCTTGAACGCACCGCCACGTAAACCCGTAGCGCCAGCCGCTTTGACCGCTCGAGCCGTCGAGAGAATCTGTTCTTCGTTCTCGACGCTGCAAGGTCCCGCGACAAAACCAACGCTACCTGCACCGGCGACAAAATCTCGGACCTTGACATGACTCGGCTCAGGCCTCACTTCACGACTCGCCATCTTGTAGGGCGCGGCGATCGGGACCACTGCCGAAACCCCCTCACCACTTTCAAGTGACTCTTTAAAGTGCTCACGCTTTTCGCCAATCGCCGCGACGACCGTGCGCTCGGCACCGACGATCACGTTTGCCTTGAGCCCCAACTCTTCCACTCGTTTCACGGTGGCCTGAATCTGCTCGTCCGTTGCTTTTGGCTCCATCACTACGATCATTTGCTCACCACGGCTTTCTGTGAATCGACTCTTTGATATCCATCGCTGACGCTACACCAGAGCGTCTTTATTCTGTGTTTATCACCCTGAATTCGCTAACTGCCCCGCACCCGCTAACTGCCCCGCACCCAAGCGATCCAATTTTTCACAAAGTCTTCCGGACGCACACCGAACGAAGCAATAAAAGACGGCTCGAAAGGCTGACCATTTCCCAACAGGCGAATCAGGGAATCAAAACTCCGGCGATGGGTACGATCCATCATCGTGGATACAACCATTCCGCCAATCAAATCGGTGTGCTCGGGCGACAACTTCCCGTCCAAGAATTGTTTCGCGTTTTGCATGGTGGAAAGTGCCTGAGAGAGATCGGCTTGTTGCTGGCGAATCGCATCTCGATCCCTCGCAGCTCCCGCCTGAGTTGAATTGGCTAGACCAGCACCTTCGGCAAACCAGCGCGGAACCCCTCGACGACGCGTTGCTACTGCCAAACTGACCATCGCACTTGCTAATCGACCTGAAATCACATCTTCGTCTTCTTCCTGCTCGCTACAGACCATCGACAGATAAGCATCAATCCCATCAAAACTCCAATGGCTGGTCCAATCCGAGGGAATCGAACGGCTCTCGACCATCTTCGCAAACTCGCTGTACTCATAACGCTTGGGGAACACGAAGATGGAAGCACGGCCTTTGAAGAAAGCTTCTCCTGATTCGCCTTTGACGACGGAACGAACCGATTTCATTTGTGCTTCCGCTAAGCGGCCAACCAGCTCCAGTGTCCCGACAGACACTGGGCCAGAGACGTGAAAGTGATCCGTCTGCAACTCAGAAATACTTCCTGCCGAAGCTGTCACGAGCTTCAAATGATCATCGGCTAAACCTTTGCGATGCTCACTCATTTCCTCAGGGGATGCAGCGGCCGCCCATGCCAATTGACTCATCACTCGAATGGGCTGGGTAGGGCTGTCACCATCCAGCGTTGCTCCTTCGTCGATCCAAGTGGAAATCAGCTGAATTGACTCATCTGATAATGCTGGTCTTCCGCCAGCAGGCATGCGTTGGCCCACCATCCCCTTGAGCTTCTGAATCAGCAGGCTCTCCGAAGATTTACCAGGACTGATGATCGCCCCGCTGTCTCCGCCTTGAAGCAACTGGGCGAAAGTATCAAGTCGCAATCCACCTCGCACCTGCATCGCATCAAGGTGACAACCGTTGCAGTTGTCAACGAGTAGCGGAGCAACGTCGGACGCAAAGCTAACCGTCTCGCTGCCGGTTGCTCGTCGAACTTCCAAATTCATATTAACCGGTGCTGCCGGGGCGGCGCCTCCGCCAATTGGTGCGGCTGGGTCATCACCGTCAAACTTTGCGCCGGACTTAATCCAATCCTTCAGTGTTTTCAATTCAGCAGGGGTGACCCGTCCACCACCTCGAGGCATGTCTCCGGTCTCGATTGTCTCAATCAAGCGGCTCCCGATGGTATCTCCCGCAAAAATCACGACACCTTCCGGTGGCCCTTTCATCAATGCCGCAAAGGTTGCCGTGTTGAATCCACCCTTGGTATCGCGAATATGACACTGACCGCAACGCTGAACGAGAATCGGTGCAACTTCATCCTTGAAACTGACCATCATTTCCCCACCTGCCGGACTCGGTTCAGGCTTGGTTGGCTCCGGCTTGCTCGGCTCAGGTTTCTTTGATGGCGTGTCGCTGTCCGGTTTGGGATCGTCCTTCATTGCCGCCGCATTATCAACGGGGGGGGCATTGGGGTCAGGCTTTCGGAATGGAGGCAGAGAAACGCCCTCAAATTGCAGCAACGTATGAGCCTTTTCAATTCTCTGGATGGCTGGTGCAAGCGCCGCGAACGCTTCTTCGCCACCTTTGGAAACCGCGTCCTGCAGTTGCTCCATCGCTTTGATGATCTGCTGTCCTGACGTTTCGTACTTTCCAGCAGCATAACTCTTGCTCGCTGCGATGACCGTTTCGTTCACCTTTTCGATCAGACGCGTCTGAGCACCAGTGAGATCCAATGCCGTGGCTGTTGTTCTACAGATCGAGGCGGTCATCAAGAGACACAGAAGCAGCATCGAGCACAGGTAGCGCGTTTTCATCATTTCATTTCCCTCAGCGAAAGAATGCTCGTTCATCCGATCCGTACTCGATTATAAGCTGCAAATATCCCGACTCACCCAAATCTGTACAACGCAACCCAGCTTTCGATCGGTTTTTAGCCACACAGAAGCCTCAAAGGCGTTCCAATAATCCTGTAAAGGGCCGTAGAACGCACCAACAGCACAGCATCTGCACAGTTTCTCGAAGTTTCGACCGATTCCCGATCTCTCGACTGGAGCTCAACTTGAAATCCTGCGGGCTGGTCAGTAATCAATATTCGTCGATCAATACTCGTTGCCAACGGCCTCGGAATCGACCGCTGCAACAGCAGAGGCTCCAGCCGAACTTTTTACGACTTGGCGAACTTGGCGTTCCTGTATCTCCTTCTTCAAACGAGCAACTGCCTCCGCCACCGGCATGGACCCCAGATCTCCATCAATCCGATCTCGCAATGCCAACTGCCCCGCCTCAGCTTCTTTCGGACCAACCACCGCCATGTAGTTGACCAATTCGAGTTGTGCGTTGCGGATTTTCGCCTGTACTTTACCACCGCTACTATCCACACTCACTTTGAGCCCTTCGGCCTCCAACTGACGAGCGACTTGGAAAGCGTAATCGAGCGATTTATCACTTAGCGGCAACACTCGAACCTGCTCCGGCGATAACCACAACGGGAAAGCACCCGCAAAATGCTCGACCAACATCCCAGTGAAACGCTCCAGTGAACCAAACGGTGCACGGTGAATCATCACAGGGCGATGAGCAACATTATCACTTCCGTTGTATTCAAGCTTGAATCGCTCTGGAAGGTTGTAATCGAGTTGAACCGTGCCAAGTTGCCAAGAGCGGCCAATACAGTCTCGAACCATGAAGTCTGCCTTGGGACCGTAGAAGGCAGCCTCGCCCTCCTCTTCGTTGTAATCCAAGCCAGATTGCTCAAGGACGCTTCGCAGTGCGTGTTCGGCTTGCTTCCAATTATCTTCCGAACCGACGTACTTATCGCTTTTTGGATCCCGCAGTGACAACTGCACTCGATAGTCATCTAGGCCAACCGACTGAAGCACGAACTTAGTCAATTCAATCGTCGCACGAAACTCATCCTCAACTTGACCCGAGGTGCAGAAGATGTGTGCGTCATCCTGAGTCAACCCTCGGACACGAAGCATCCCGTTGAGCTCACCTGTTTGCTCATGACGGTAAACCGTTCCGAATTCAAATAACCGTAGCGGTAACTGGCGATAAGAACGTGGCTGAGCCTTAAAAATATGACAGTGATGCGGGCAGTTCATTGGCTTGAGCAAGTATCGCTCGTTCACCTTCTGCCATTGATGCAGCACACTTTGCCGATCCTCAACCGACGCGGAGGATCGATAGTTGGGCAATTCGACGCCAAAGACCTTGGCCGCTTCCATCAGCTTTTCTTCGCCGTCGCTATCGAGCGTCCCCTCCTCTAAGCGACGACTCCAAGCATCCAACAAGCCTCCCACCTCGCTACCGAAGAGCGGTGCGAATTGACTATCACGGTAATACGGAAAGTGTCCGCTCGTCTCATACATCTCCACACGACCGATGTGAGGACTGTACACCGGATCATAGCCTCTCGAGAGCAACTCTTTACGCAAGAAGTCCTCAAGAGCCACACGCACCTTCGCTCCCTTCGGCAGCCAAAGGCATAAACCTTGTCCGACCTCGGGATTGATTGAAAACAGCCCGTGTTGTCGCCCTAAGACCCGATGGTCGCGGCGCTTTGCCTCCTCAATTTGCTCTAGGTAGGCAGCAAGCTCTTTCTTGTCGAAAAATGCCGTTCCATAAAGACGCTGTAAGTAGCGACCGGAGACATCCCCTTTCCAATGCGCTCCAGCGATGCTCATCAATTTGATCGCTTTGATCTTGCCAGCATCAGGAATGTGAGGCCCACGACAAAGGTCAACAAACTCTCCTTGTCGATAAAAACTGACGCTTGACTGATCAGCAAGCCCCGTCTCAATGTGCTCGACCTTCAAGTCTTGGTTCAAATCAGCGCACAGTTGACGAGCCTCGTCTCGCTCCAGAGCAAATCTCTCAAAAGGCTCTTTGTCCTTGATGATTCGCTTCATCTCCGCTTCGATCTTCGGGAAATCCTCCTCGCTGATTTTTTCCGGCAGATCAAAATCGTAATAAAAGCCACCCTCGGTAGTCGGTCCAAATGCGAGCGAAACACCCTCGTAAAGTCGCATCACGGCTCGCGCCATCACGTGAGCGGCGCTGTGCCGCAGCACCCCCAGAGCCTCGGGATCCCTACTGGTTAGCAATCGCAGAGACAACTGGTCGCTGTCTCCATCAAGGTCACCAAAGGGCCGATCTGCATCCACGATCGACCCGTTTATTTCCGCTGCCACGACCGAGCGAGCCAACCCTTCGCTGATCCCCCTCGCGACATCCATCGAAGTGCCGTCTACGGGTTGCTGAATGATGGTGCCGTCTGGAAGCTGAATCTGAAGGCTTGAAGCTAATGTCATCACAAAACTCTTAACGATTCCCGAGGAATTGGAAACTCGCATACCGATGGCGAGTTTCAAACGATGGAAGCACCAGCCCAATGCCTGACTCGACTGAACGGTATTCGGTGATGCGACAGCCCAAGAATGATGTCCCCCCCCCTCCAACGTCAATCCCGCATCGAACAAGCATCGCATTTCTCGGGAAATGAACTGCCAAGACAGAAGGAAACAACGCAGTGGGGGTTGACGACAAACAACCGTTTAAAACAATCGTTTGAAACCATCGTGAGTCCTCCGAAGAGTCGAAAAACGATTACCGAGACCTACAAGGCAGCAAGAAACCGTCGGATTCGCGCAAGTAGAACGCAGAACTGAATGACCAAAAGTCCTCCGAAAACCGCATCGACCACCCTCGAGCAAGACTCAATCGGCCTTCCGTCCGCTGAGGAGGATCATGCGCGGCGGCGTCGCAATCCCACAAGGGAACGACTGCTGGCGGCGGCCGGCCCCACTTTCGCCCAGAGTGGCTTTGATCATGTCACCGTCCGAGAACTCGCCGCACAGGCAGAAGTTAACGTAGCGGCCGTGGGCTACCATTTTGGCGACAAGCTGGGGCTTTACCGGGCGGTCATTGAAAGCATCCGCAGCCGCAAGGACCGACGCTTCCCAACTCCTGATAATGCCGAACAGGATCCTAGGAAACGTCTCACCCAGATCGTGAGTAATCTTCTGTGCAGGATGGCTTCGAGTGATGAAACGGGGTGGGAAACTCAGCTACTACTGCGTGAGATCCAACGGCCAACACCAGTTTTCGAACACATTGTACGCGTCATCTTCCGTCCGCAGTTCGAGCATCTCATCGAAACCCTGCGGGAACTTAGCCAATCGGAACTTCAAGCTCACCAACTCGAACAGGTCGCCTTGAGTATCGTCGGACAGTGCACCTACCATGCAACCGGCTACGGCATGATCAGCATACTGATTACACCAGAGAATCTTGAAACCAAATTCAACACGAACTCGACCGTTGTCCACATCGTGGCCAGCACTCTCGCCTCCATCCAAAGCGGGACGATCCAAGACTACGAGCAAATGATCACCGAATTCCTAGAGGCGACAAGAAAAAATCGCTAAGAACATCCGCTCATGCATCTTTCGAATTCAACTTCCGCCAAGGTTTATTCGTTGCGATCAAAGAGAAACTGAGGCTAACCAGTCACATCCTCGAATCGATCCCAACCCAACCATTAACAAACGATTCTTTAACGTTCCAATCATGCAATCCAGTTCTCCTCCCGCCGCTTCGCTGACTCGAGGCATTTTGATCAACTTCGTTGCACCACTCGCATTACTTGCCTGTGCAACTGCCGTCTTCGTAGCACTCGGCACCGTGGAACCGCCTAGGCGTCCTGATGCAGACACGAGTCGCAACGGGCGTCTTCGCGCCCTATCCCCCATCCGCATTGAGCCAATACGACTTCTTAACACCACCGAAACACCGCTGTTTCTTTCGGTCGATGGTACCGTCGTCCCTTTTGAAGAAGCCAACATCGCGGCAGAGGTCTCCGGTCGTATCATCACGAAGTCTGAGAAATGCGAAGCTGGTGGTTTTGTAAAGCAAGGCGATGTCCTGATGAAAATCGACCCAGAAGATTATCAGCTAGAGGTGCAGCGATTCTCACAGCAGAAAGAGCAAGAATATCAGCGTCTTCAGGAACTTGATCAAGAAATGCTCAACAGCCAAAAACTGATCGATGTAGCGCAGCAAGACGTCCAGATTCAAGAACGAGAAATCAAGCGACTTGAAGCTCTGCCATCAGGTTTCGCCAGCCGCACCGAGATCGATCAAGCGAATCGCGCTCTATTAGCAGCGACACAGCAGCTCGTCTCCTTACAAAATCAACTCGACATCCAACGTAAACAACGCACGCGAATCGAGTCTGCCGAAAAACTAGCGGCTACCCAACTGCAAGCCGCAGAGGTCAATTTGAGACGAACGGAGGTGAGAGCTCCGATTGATGGCGTTGTTGTCACGGAACAGGTGGACGTCAATACCTTTGTCTCGCGCGGAAGCCCCTTGGTCACGATTGAGAACACTTCGAAAGTTGAGGTTTCCACAAGCTTGAGAATGGACCAACTCTACTGGATCCTGGATCAAGCAGACGTGGATGATGCGGAAAGATCCATTGGTTACGACCTGCCAGAAACTGATGCGATTATTGAATTCGAAGTAGCCGGACGGCACGGGATGACTCACCAGTGGAACGGCAAACTGCTGAGCTATGACGGCATTGGACTCGATCCGAGAACGAGAACAGTACCGGTCAGAGTGATTGTGGATCGCCCCTCTGAATTCATTCACCAAGGCGAAAGCTCAATTCCATCTCATTCCACAACGCCTCTGGTGCGTGGAATGTTTGTTCGAGTCCGTCTGATGATTCGTCCCAAAACACAACTCTATGTGATTCCCACCAAAGCCCTGCAGCCAGGAAATCGAATCTATGAATTCACTCCTGACGATTCCGTGCTTGACGTTACCTCAACTGGTGAATCTTTCGATGCCAAGACTGAAGAAAAACAATCCAGTCCGGCAGGTAATCATGACACTAGCAATCTGGCGACTAAACCGTTCGTCGAAGATACCTTTAGTCCCGAAGACTGGACTGCTGGCCGCGTTCAGATTCGCAACGAGGTGATCCCAGTCAATTCACTATCACTAGGTGATCTGAAAGGAAAAGATCCGCCGGTTCTAAATGACGGTGACCAGAAACAGTCATCATCGGCTGCGAGCGGACGAGATTTCTGGGTTTGTGAAGTCGCAGGACTTGAAGGGAGAGGAGATTCGTTTGTGGTCACCTCTCCACTCGGAACGGTAAGCGAAACTTCCTTCCCAGCTCGGGCTGCAACCAGCTCCACGCCCGCTCCGCAGAAGCCAGAATCCCGGACATCAGAGCCATCGGATCAAGCTTCCAAGCGTGAATCACGGAGCCAATTTAGTGCAGGAGGCAGGTCATGAAACGCTTGGTGAACTGGGCGATTACGAACTCTCCAGGCATGAACGTGCTTGTCTGCGCTTTGATGCTGGTTGGTGCAATCGCTCTTTACAGAATGCGACGTGAGGTTTTCCCAACCTTCGAACTCGAAATCATCACAATCAGCGTCCCTTACCCGGGTGCGACACCACGAGACTGCGAAGAGGCAATTTGTCAAAAAATCGAGGAAGCAATCCGTTCCCTCGATGGCATCAAAAAAGTGACTTCCATCGCCCAAGAAGGCAATGGTGTTGTGTTAGCGGAACTGCGCAGCGACGTAAAAAATGTCCAGAAAGTGATGTCTGAAATTGACCGCGAAATTGACCGCATCCCAAGTTTCCCCGCCTTGACGGAGGATCCGCAGATCCAACAAGTTACCTTTCGTGAAGCGGCCATTCGCATCGGCATCATTGGCCCTGCAGATCGCTCATCCGATGGCGAAAGAAAGCTTCGTGAAGTTGCAGAAATTGTTCGAGATGACGTGCTGAATCTCCCCGCAGTTTCATCTGCTTCGATCAAAGGCACTCGCCCGTACCAGATTGATGTCGAAATCCCCGAAGCGACATTACGCAGCTACGGCCTGTCACTCGGTGCGGTCGCCTCCTCGATTCGCAGCCAGAATATTGAATTGCCCGGAGGTCAACTCAAAGCAGAAGGGCAAGAGATTTTGCTAAGAGCAAAAAACAAGGGTAGGGTAGGGGAGGAGATTGGAAAACTTCCTTTGGTCACGCAGGAAAATGGTGTTGTCCTAACAGTCAATGATCTGGGAACCGTCAAGGATGGATTCCAAGACATTACTTCCTCAGGTGAAATCAATGGTGAGCCCGCAATGGTCGTCAACGTTGAACGGACCAAGGAAGAAGATCTTCTCGCCATGGTTGACATGGTTCGTCAGTATGCGGCCACCAAGGAATTACCCTCCGGTTATCGATTCATACTCTGGGGGGACAGCAGCGCGGAAGTGCGAGGACGTCTTGAATTACTCCTTCGCAACGGATGGCAAGGTCTCTTCCTTGTCTTTCTCGTCCTAAGTCTCTTTCTTGAAACACGGCTGGCTTTTTGGGTCGCTCTTGGAATTCCGATTTCGATTCTCGGTGCAGGAGTAGCGTTATCGATGGGCGACCAGACCCTCAACATGCTCAGTCTTTTTTCGTTCTTGGTAGCTCTCGGAATCGTGGTCGATGACGCGATCGTGATCGGAGAAAATATTTATGAACATATGCAACGAGGCAAGAATCGAGTCCAAGCAGCGATTGACGGAACCGTTGAAGTAATCCCGAGTGTTGCGGCATCGGTAACGACTACCATCATCGCTTTTGCTCCGATGTTTTTTGTCTCAGGAGTCATGGGTAAATTCATGGCCGTCATTCCTTTTGCGGTGATTGCCATGTTGGTCATTTCTCTTCTAGAAAGCGTCTTTGTTCTTCCATGCCACTTGGCGTACAGTCACAGTGGATTTTTCCGCTTTCTATCGATCCTACTTTTCCCGCTTCGCCCGATCGGTGTGACACTGAAAGCGGCAAGCAAGGTTGCCGGAAAATCGCTCCTTACTGCGAGAGATCGCATTTATATGCCAGCGTTGCATTTTTCTCTTCGTTCACCGCTTGTACCGCTTGCCATTTCTGTTGCTCTCTTCATTATCACCATCGGCTGCCTACGCGGCGGTATCGTTAGCTACATTTTGTTCCCCAAGTCAGACAACAATAATCTGCAAGCCACCATCTCCTTCCCTGATGGTACGACGGCTACTGAGACAGACCGAGCGACTCGCAAAATTGAGGAAGCGATTCGCAGGGTCAATGCGCGAGTTGGTGCCGCCCGAGCAAAGAGAGATGGGCTCCTCGCAACCGAAATCTTTCCCCAAGAAGATGGAGAAGCGGTTGGCCCAGTTCGCCTTACCTTTCGTGATCTTGGAACGATTAGCAATCTTCAAAATCCCGCCGGTGGTGGGGGGTCAGGAAGTCACGTGGGCCAAGTTTTCGCGGAACTTTTCGACACAGAAATACGAGACATCCACAGCGATAAGCTATTGGCGATGTGGAGAGAAGAAGTCGGTGAAATCCCCGGTGCAGAACGAGTCACTTACGGATCTGTCGGGGTGGGACCAGGCGGTAAACCGATTGAATTCAAACTCCTCGCACCAAGCGGAAACATCGACCAACTCGTTGAAGCGACCGAAGCAATCAAAAAACGCCTAGGACAATTCGCCGGTGTCTTTGACATTGCCGACGACAACACGCCCGGCAAATGGGAATTTCAATTCCGTGTTAACGATCGTGCGATCTCCACCGGCGTCACTCCGATGGATTTGGGTGAGACGGTTCGAAACACCTACTTCGGTGCCGAAGTGATGCGACTGCAAAGAGGTCGTCACGAAGTGAAATTGATGGTTCGCTACCCTGAACAAGAACGTGGGAGCCTAGTTGATTTTCGTGAAATTCGAGTCCGAACGAATGATGGTCAAGAAAGGCCAATCACCGAACTGGCTGAGGTGAATCTCAGTCGAGGTTTCTCGGAAATCAATCGCGTGGACCAAATGCGATCCGTCACAATTTCTGCTGATCTCGATGAAACCACTGCGAATGCCGATCTCATCATCACGGACTTACAACGAACCTTTGTGCCGGAAATGAATAAGCAATTCCCTAGCGTCAGTATTCGCTGGGAGGGGCAGCGTGAACAAAGCAACGAATCGGTGGGCAGTCTAATGGTTGGATTCGGCGTCGCGATTCTCGCCATGTATGTCCTACTGGTCCTGCAATTCCGCAGCTACATACAACCACTACTAATCCTAGCCATCGTCCCGTTTGGAATGATCGGCGCTGTTTGGGGGCATGCGGCCCTGGGGATTCCACTTACGTTATTCAGCATGTTCGGATTAGTTGCCTTATCCGGGGTGGTAATCAATGACTCGATCGTTTTGATCGACTTCATCAACACAAGAGTCCGAGACGGCATCGGCATTCTTGATGCCTTGACTCAAGCAGGCGAGCGCCGGTTCAGACCAATCATGCTCACCAGTTTGACCACGATCGCTGGGCTGATCCCACTAATGCTTGAACGGTCATTCCAAGCACAACTGATGATCCCCATGGCCGCCAGCCTCGCCTTCGGGCTCATGCTGGCGACGTTCCTTGTTCTCATTTTGGTGCCAGTGTTCTACATGATCTACTACCGAGTCACGGCACTACTGGGCTTAGCCGATTCCGCTCCAACGGACGTGGAAACCGCCTAGAATCACTCAGCAATCAACTCATCGGTGATGTTCAGATTAGTACTAACGGTCTGAACATCATCATGTACATCCAATGCCTCGAGCAACTTCAAGACCTGCTTTCCAACCGAAGGATCCGCGTCCACTGTCGTTTGTGGTAACCGAGTCACTTCCTTGATTTCCGGCGTTAAAGAAGCGGCATCAAACGCATCACGGAGATCATCAAACGCCTCTGGGGCGCAAGTAACCTGAAACTTACCTTCGTCGGTGGACTCAACGTCATCACCGCCGTGTTCCAAGGCGACCTCCATCAACTGTTCCTCCTCGACGCCCTCCGCATCGAAAACAAACAGTCCTTTTCGATCAAACAGGTAAGAAACACACCCTGTTTTACCAATCTCTCCGCCAGCCTTTGAAAAC
>JAKMEW010000408.1 GCA_022425745.1 Rubripirellula sp. | reverse complement strand
GTATCCACACCGGTTGTGACGGGATCAATCCCAAGTTCCAGAGATGCGATCGGGGTCTGGTCTTGCGACCGTTCGGCCGCAACTTGGTCCATTGATTTGCCGTTGCAGTTGAGGTCGATACCCAGTGATTTGTTGATGGTGGTGCAGGTCAAGAAGCCTGACGTTTTGACGTAATGACCGTCCCCCACATTGCTCGCTTGATTCCAGAGGTTAGTGCAGACAACCAGTTCATTCTTGACATTTTTGAGCGGCATCAATGATTGACTGAGTTCAAAGTCAGTGCCTTGTTGACTCGGAGTCCAGCAGTCTTGTCGCACACCATTGGGGACGAATAGGGCTGCGATGCGCACGGGCGTGTTGGGTGACCGGTCGGACACTTTTTCAGCGGATGGCGCTTCCGATGGCCGCATCACTTCGAGCCACGGCAGGGCCAACGCGGCTCCGGTTCCACGCAACAGGGTGCGTCGATCGATGCAGCTGCGAGTATTATTCTCGTCCCGCAGCGAGTACGTTTGGAATCGACGGTCTGACGAGAGTCTTCGATCTTTTCGGTTCATCAATTTTGCTCGATGTTTGAACGTCGTATCAGTTACTCGGTCAAATCCCAACGAGTTCGGACCACGGAGCACCCTGTTCGATTGATTGCAGCTGATTCTTGGTTTGTGTTCAGCCCGTTAATACACTGTATTCATTCAGTGACTACTTTGCGTTGAGTCATTCACTGCTCTGCGTTGAGTCATTCACTGCTCTGCGTGGTGGCCACGGCCGCAGTTGGGTCTGTTCCCATTTTGTATCGGAATGGCACACTTTGCACGATCGCAATCACAAGAGTTTGCATTTTATAGTCATCTTGCTGAACCTTTTGCAGTATCTCGTCCACCACGCATCGATCCTCGGCAGTGAGGCCACGCCCCAGGGCATAGCCGAGCATCTTTGTTGTAAGCTGACGCACGAATTGATCTTTGCGTTCCATAAGCACTTGCTTCAACTCTTCCACGCCGTCGAACTGCGTTCCGTCAGGTAATGATCCAGAGGCGTCAATCGCATTCCCGTTCTCCTCGTTTCGCCAGCGTCCAAGAACGTCGTAATTTTCCAGCCCGAAACCGAGTGGATCAAGTGATGCGTGACAGGACGCGCAGGTTGGATTGTCGCGATGAGCTTCCAGTCTTTCACGAAGACTGACTGATGTGACCGCATTGGGACCTGCATCAAGCTCCGGAACGTCTGGTGGCGGAGGAGGTGGTGGCGTGCCCAGAAGCGTTTCAAGAATCCACTTGCCTCGAATCACGGGACTGGTTCGATGTGGTAGTGAGGAGACTGCGAGAATAGCACTCATCCCAAGGAGTCCACCACGGTGGCTGCCCGTCGGAAGGTCAACGCGTTTGGGCTGTTCACGAAACTCACCCGAAATTTCATAGTGTCTTGCAAGTCGATTGTTGAGGTAGCTGAAGTCCGAATCGATAAGCTCAAGAATAGAACGATTGTCTGATAGTATGTCTTCAAAAAAGAAGATGGGTTCGTACTTCATGCCACCCTCAAGTTCCGAGTCATACTGGGATGCGTAGGGTGCGGCCGGTTCAAATTCACGGCCCAGAGCGCGAGTGCCAAGCCATTGTTCGGTGAAACTTGCAGCAAACTCTCTCACCTTTGCATCTCGCCGCAGGCCTCTACCATCGATTGGACTGTTAAGCATGCGTCGAACTTGCTCAGCGAGGACGTCGTCGTCCTGTAGTCGGTTCGAATTGGCCAGATCAAAGAGCGTCTTGTCTGGCATCGAATTCCACAAAAAATAGGAAAGACGATTTGCCATCTCATGCGACCTCAACTTTTCGGGTTCACGAGAGTTCGGTTGGCTTTCAAGATGAAAGAGGAATTTTGGGGAGGCCATTGCAGCTTCGAGTACCAAGGTGATCGAAGGTTCGAAACGTTCCTCCTGAGCCAATGCAATGCGAAATAATTCGGTGTACTGAGATAACTCGTTGTCGGTTACCGGACGCCTGAACGCTCGCGGTAAAAACTGTCTCAGAATCTGCTCAGCTGCCATTTCGGGGGGCATGGATTCACTCGGAGTACTTGTCAGTAGTCGACTGCGTGGCGAAGGGTCAAGCAGTGCGTGTGATAATGCTTCGCGAGCTGCATCAAGGTACTTCTCCGCGTGGATCGGAGAAATGAAAAGCGTCTCGGATGCGTTGTCGAACCCTTCACCGCCCGCGCCGTCATCCGGTAAGGCATGTGCCGCATTGACGTGAATCCCAAGTAAATCACGAACCGTATTGGCATACTCGGATCGATTCAGTCTTCGTAACGCAGGTCTCCCCGGAGTAACTCCATCATCGCAAATCGCGGCCTGAATCGATTGATTGATCCAATGAACAAGCTCTTCGCGAGTTTTCTGAGTCGGTTGTTCGCTTTCCTCAGGAGGCATGGATCGGTCATTAAGACGCTGGATGACTTTGGTCCATCCTTCTAAGTCTTTTTTGAACGCCAAATCTTCGAGCATCAATGAAATATTGACACTTGAATCACTACCATCCTGATGACAGTCGATACAGAACTGACTGAGCGTCTGAGCCAAGGTTTCTTGATTTGACGAATCGTTGTCTTCAGCGGATAGTAGTCGCAGAGAGGTCACCGCAATGGTTACGGCGAGCAAGATTCTGCTGGGTCGTTTCAGAAGCCGGTTCATGGAATACTCGGCATGGGATGGATGTTTGGCGCTCCGGAAAACCGCCGGTGGGAACTGTATTTAACCAAAAAGTGGCTTGCTGTGCCTCAGTATTTTGGCGTGTTGAATAAGAATTCGATCAAGGCAAGATCCATTGGCTCAACGGAAAAACGACTCGATAATTCGTCTTTCAACCGGCAGGAAAGTCATCTTTACGCTGATTTTACTCGGTGGGTTTCTATTTTCTGCAGAGACGCTGCTAGGATTGTCTGGGGTTCTTACTCCAGCGGAGATGCGTGACCCTTACCTTGGGTTTTGCACGACCTCGCGACTGTTCCATCCTTCGCAAAAAGATGGCCAACCTTTCTTTGAGACTGCAGGTTCTAAGCTTCTATATTTTAATCCTCAAAGCTTCCCGCAGGAGAAGCCGCAAAAGACGCGGAGAGTCTTTTGTCTCGGCGGTTCGACAACTTTCGGTCGGCCCTACGATGATCGCACATCCTATGTTAGCTGGCTGCGCAAAAGCCTTCGTGAACTAGATTCATCACATGAGTGGGAGGTGATCAACGCGGGTGGGATCAGTTACGCGAGCTATCGCCTATTGAACGTCGCTGAAGAGATTATTCGCTACGAACCTGATCTCCTTATCATTCACACTGGACATAATGAGTTCCTAGAGAAACGCACGTATCCTCCGCAGATCACTGATTCTACGGTCGTGACAAAGAGCGGGGCTTGGTTGTCACACTCGCGGATCGTTGGCCTCTTTGACTCGCTGATTCGCGCGGACTTTTCATCCCCCTCCAGCTTTACCGGTGACGCCTCGGCAAGAAACGCCTTGGCTCCATTCAATTCAAAATCCGGATTGAAGCAGGAGGTTGACGCAATTCTTGATCACTCAGTCGGCCCAGACGCTTATCGTCTCGAGACGCTTCAGGTTGATCAGGTCGTGAATCATTTTGAGCAGAATTTGATTGGCATCATCAAGCGGTGTCGGTCGGCGGGAGCGGATGTTCTGTTGGTGACACCCGTTTCAAACCTAAGAGGGTTTTCGCCCTTCAAGAGTCAGCACGAGAAGCAACTGAAGACGGCAGACGAAGAGCGCTGGGTCCAGTCTTACTTAGCATCGAAGGAAGCCTATCAAAATGGTGACCTTGATCGCGCGGAGCAGATGCTCAATTTGTGTGAAGTGATTGATTCGGAGCGTGCGGATGTACAATACCTCAGGGGGAAACTTTATTTCGATCAAGGTGAAGTGATTGAGTCGAAGCGATGTTTTGAGTCAGCGGTGAATCTCGATGTGTGTCCATTGCGTGCTACGAATGATTTGCAGGGAGTTGTCCGTGAGGTGGCCGCTGAGTGGGATGTTCCGCTGGTTGATCTCGCGGAAACGTTGGAATCGCACTGCCAAAACACGCACGGGCATACGATTCTTGGCGACGAGTATTTTCTTGACCATGTTCACCCAAAAGTTTCGACTCACGGCATGATTGCTGAAGCAATCTTGGAAACGATGCGAATTGCCGGTGATTTGGATTACTCGGAAGTTGTATTGGATGGAGTCATCAATCGCGTCGGTGTCACGATCCAGCAGAACATCGACCAATCACTTCAAGCTCAAGCACTGACCAATTTAGCGCAAGTGCTTAGTTGGGCTGGCAAACAGTCCGAGGCTGCGCCTTTGGCACTCAAGGCGATCGAAATTCAGGCGGAAATTGGATCCTATGATCCGGATGCATTGTTTTACGCAGCGACTCAGTATGCGGCGGTCGGGCAGGACTCTACGGCAATTGATCTAATGGAGCAGGTGTTGGCGATCGATGCGAAATATCACGAGGCTCGATGGCGATTGGCTGCTTTACTTTATGATCAGGAAGAGTTCATTCGATCCGTCGAGCATTACCGGATAGCTGTCGCAACTAAGCCGAACGACGGATATTTGAAACGCCAGTTTGGCTTTGCTTTACTTCGAATTGGTCAGGTGGATGAGGCGGGTGCGATCTTTCGTGAATATCTTGCCATGGAGCCGGGGGATGCTGCTGTGATCAATCAGTTGAAACGTCTTGAAGCAGGTTCGCACGGTGACCAGGCAAGCGGACCAAAGTCGTGATCGACATGATCATGGTGGAAACAACAGATTGGTGGTGGGCGAGCGGCGTTTTGGTCGTCATGATCAGCCTTGTTACAGCATGCTTATAGAACCTTTTGTACGGGAAAGACGAAGTTGAAGATCAAGGATATTCGCCTTCTGCCGCTTTACGGCGCGACTCCTGACGGGGGTTGGGATGAAAAGTTGTTAAAGGACGAAACCAACTTGCATACCTTGGTCGAGGTGATCACCGATCAAGGTGTAACGGGTCTCGGAAGTGTCTTCACCTCAGAGACTTTGGTGCGAGGAGCCGTTGAGGTGTTAAAGCCTTTTCTGATCGGCGCTTCGGCCTTGGATCCAACCGCTACAACAGAACAGTTGCACCAGCAATCATTCTGGCAGGGACGCGGCGGTGCGATCACCCATGCCATCTCGGGTATCGATATCGCATTGTGGGATATCTTGGGCAAGGTTACGAGGCAACCGATTAGCCGACTGCTGGGGGGGCGCTATCGCGAGACAATCAAGCCGTACGCTTCGCTACTGATGGATGATTCCGGTTGCATGATCCGAGAGTTGGAGGCGGGATTGGAGCGTGGGTTTCGAGCCTTCAAGATTGGCTGGGGGCCGTTCGGTCGCATTGATGGAAAAATGGATCATCGAATCGTTGCGTCGGCTCGTGCTACGGTTGGTGATGAAGTTGAGTTGATGGTGGACGCAGGTGGATCCGATGCGTTTTGGCCGCACGGTTATAAGTGGGCGTTGAATACTTCGAGAATGCTTGCGGAATTCAATGTCTGTTGGTTCGAGGAGCCGTTACGCCCGGACGATTTTGATGGTTACAAGCGATTGACAGCTCAATCCACTGTTCCGATTGCCGGTTGTGAGGTTCTCACGCGACGTCAGTCATTCCTGCCGTGGATTGAGCAGCAAGCGATTGACTACGTTCAGCCCGACGTCACCAAAGTGGGTGGAATCAGCGAAGAACACCGTATCGCTGATCTCGCCGATGATCATTCAGTACTGTTTGTTCCTCATGGTTGGAACACCGCGGTCGGGTTAGCCGCGGACCTGCAATTGGTCGCCGCGGCTAGGCAAGCACGTTGGGTCGAGTACTTAACACCGGCTCATTACATCGACGACTTGCTGTTGGAGCCAATCGCGATGTCGCCATCCGGAGAGTTGTCGATTCCCTGCGGGCCCGGGCTGGGTATGAAATGGAATCCCGAAGGAATCGCAAGGCACACTGGCGGATTAGAGTTAACACCTTCAGTGATTTAGCCTCACGAGATTTACTGACGCAGAGATGCGTTGGCCTAGCAGGGAAGTTGACCTCGCAGGGAAGTTGGCCTAGCAGGGAAGTTGACCTGTCTGGCACTGCCAACACCGGTTCCGTTTGCAAGGAAGGCGTGATCAATTGTTACGCCGGATTTTCGTGAACGCTTCGACTTGTGCTGTGAGCGCGATTTCGGTTGGTAGGCGTTCCATCGAGCTTGCTCCGTAAAAGCCATCAATCTCGGGTAGGCGATTCAGGATGTAGGAGGCATCTTCTGGCATCGCGATTGGCCCACCGTGGCAGAGAACCATGACATCAGAACGGATCGATTTTGCCGCATCAGCGATGCCTTTGATGATCGGAACGCAGTCGTCCAGCGTGAGAGCCGTTTTAGCGCCGATGGTTCCACTAGTGGTCAGTCCCATATGAGCCACAATGATGTCGGCTCCAGCTTCGGTCAGCAATTTTGCCTGATCAGCGTCAAAAGCATAGGGTGTTGTCAGTAGGTCCAGCTGGTTGGCGGCGGCGATGCAATCGACTTCGAGATTGAACCCCATGCCGGTCTCTTCAAGGTTGGCACGAAAGGTTCCATCGATTAGGCCCACTGTTGGGAAATTCTGGATTCCCGCGAATCCCATATC
This sequence comes from Rubripirellula sp., assembly GCA_022425745.1. GTDB lineage: Bacteria > Planctomycetota > Planctomycetia > Pirellulales > Pirellulaceae > Rubripirellula. The sequence goes on along the minus strand of JAKMEW010000408.1, from coordinate 216 downwards.
CTTGAGCTCCCTGAGCAGGTGATCGCGAATCATGAATGGATCGGTCGCACAGACACCCGCCAGTACGGGTGTTCGCTCTACCGCAGTGAGTACCTCTCGTCCCATCTCCTTGACGATCTCATTGGCGTTGCCGTAAGGCATTAAGCCCGAGAGCGAGCCGCGCCCAGCCATGCGGAATCGACCTGAGTTGTAGATCACGATCAAATCGATATGACC
>JAKMEW010000374.1 GCA_022425745.1 Rubripirellula sp. | reverse complement strand
CTCTACGTCCTCGGTCACAACCAGTCGCTCCGCTGAAAACGCATCGCCTTGGAAAGCTACTGGTCGTCCGTTCACATCGGCCTCGATCAACTCACGTGAAATCTCTGCTTCCAAGGTCACTTCGGTTCCCTTAAGTAGCGGGACCTTGCGACCTCGAATCTCAAAAGAACCAGCGGTATCACGCTGCAGATACTCCGGCAGACGAGTCACCGCCACCAGTTCTTTCATCTCTGGTCTCGCTACCGGGCGAATAACAACCCGTTCACGGTAATCACCGATCGAAAGGTCCAACGGGGTTTCCACCACCTGAGCTGGCAACTCGAATTTAAAGCGATTGTTCTCGTTCGAGGCAGCGTAGGGGACGCTCGATGCGAGTCGAAGATTCGCCAGAGCAGGAAGCCATTGACTCGATGGCTTCAAAGTAATCGATAAACCGATCGGCTCTCCCTTTGGCACAATCATTGGCGAATCCAAAGGTTCGATCGTCGCAAAGGTGAAACGTTTCACATCAGACCATGGCCTCATGAATCGAGACCATGCATTAGCCGCGGCATCAGCTGAAAACCCGAAAAGCATCCCGCAGATAAGAGCAAAACACGAGACGATAGCCGCACGCCTTCGGGCACGACGAGATGGAATACACGAGCTGAAGTCTTGGCCGGCTAGTTGCCGTGCGACCTGTGTGATCGCGGCGTTCACGAGTTCGGGTGATCGGCTCTGCTCACCTTGGTCGCTTGCGAGGTGGATCACCCCGAGAACTTGGTCACCAACGGCAGGTTCCTGCCGCGTCATCAACTCCGCCAACTGCTCAAATCTTCGCCGCTTCCAGATCCACCGCTCAATCGCATAAGGAATCGCGAAGGCACTGGTGGTGGCCGCTGAAAATGCGCACCAACGTAAGACGCGTGAAGTCTCACCAAAGCGATCAAACAAGTAGGTGATCAGGAATCCAAGAAGAAATCCAATCCCCGCTAACGCGACCGCCTCAAACAGCTTCTGACTCCAGAGTCGACGACGAAACCCCATCAACTGCCCACGCAGCGACCTCGGAATTTCAAAACGCGTCCCACCGTTCCGGTTCATACCGCCAAGCCAATCCAATCGAAACCGCGACAACTCTCCGCGACTAAAAAAGGGGTCGGACCCCTTAGACTAAAAAAGGGGTCGGACCCCTTATCGCCAAGCGGTCAGACTCTAGAGAAGTTCCTTCAATCTGCCACTACTATCTCCGATCGAATCAACCGGAGTGCCCATTACATCGAGCATCGAGAGGAAGAGATTCCCCATTGGAACCTCTCCACCTTCGGGCCGGATCAACCTACCGGTCTCGATCTGCCCTCCAGCACCACCCGCCAGGACGATCGGCAAATCTTCGTGCCGATGACGATTGCCGTCACTGATCCCGCTGCCGTAGAGCACCATCGAATGATCAAGCAGCGTGCCGGAACCTTCCTGCACACTGTTGAGCTTTTCAAGGAAGTAAGCAAATTGTTCGACTAGGTATTGGTCGATTCTCTGTAGCTTTTCGACCAAATCAACTTGATTGCGGTGATGACTCATCTGGTGATGGGCATCCTTGATCCCAATGTCGGTGTACCTTCGGTTACCTCCGGCATTATCGAGCATGAAGGTGGCGACTCTTGTTGTATCCGTCTGGAAACCGAGAACCATCAGGTCGTACATCAACCTCGCGTGCTCACGGAACGCTTCAATGCGCCCATGAGGAACCTCGAGATCAGGCAACGCCTTCTGGTCTTCCTGCTCGGATCGCTCAATCCGCATTTCGATCTCGCGAACGCTGGTAAAGTACTCATCGAGTTTACGCTGGTCGGTTTTACTGACTCGCGGAAGCAGTTGCTGCGCATCCTCGCGAACGACGTCCAAAATGCTCTGCCGCGTCAGGTTGCGTTCCCGTCGATCACCCATTTCTGGGCTACCAAACATCCGCTCGAACGCCATCCTCGGTGTCACTTCCTTCGGCATTGGTTGCGTTTCGCTTCTCCACGAGATATTGGAAGAATAAGCACAGCTGTATCCGCTGTCGCAACTACCGGCATTCCGACTCGGCTCAAGCCCTAGTTCAATACTGGGTAGTTTTGTCTCCCCCGCCAAACGCGTTGCAGCAATCTGGTCAACGGAAATTCCGAGTTGAATATTGCCACTTGTCTTCACTGGTCGCGACGCGGTCAGGTAGGTAGCTGCACATCGAGCATGATCACCAGCCCCATCGGCGTAACCTCGCCCATTATCGTGAGCGAGATTTTCAATAATGTTCAGCTTGGACTGAAACGGCTTCAGCGCCTGAAGGGTCTTAGAAAGCTGCCACTGCTTTACCTGCCCGGTCGGCTTCCAGTCCGGCATGATCGCACCGTTTGGAAAGAAGACGCACGCCATACGTGTTGGAGCAGCGCTGGTCACAGCCCCAGCAATCAGACGACTCGGACGCGTCATCACTTCGAGTAAAGGGAGACCAAGGGTCGCACCAGCTCCACGCAACAATGTCCGACGGTCGATTTGCCAACGAGAATCCGTTGCCGAACTGCTCCCGAACTGATTCGATGAGCTATTGTTAGTCTGTGGATGCCTGTTTGACTTCATGCTTGACCCTCATCCCTCGCAAATCGTCCGCGTGGTTCCAAGCGAACCAACACTCCGCTGAACTAGTTTACTCGTTGCTCTGAACCGAATCTTGTAAAACCGCCACCGAGACAGCCGATTCCCACTCATAAAAGCAAAACGGCCGACTCAGAACCACTTCTCGAACCAAATCCTGTAGCCGGAACTGCTCATTTTCCGTCTCCTTGATAATTTCGTCGACCACACAGCGGTCCTGCGGTCGCAACTCA
>JAKMEW010000368.1 GCA_022425745.1 Rubripirellula sp. | reverse complement strand
ATTCTAATGACCCTCCAGAAGCAAACTGAAGTATTGCGTCGAATCGCGATCACCCTACTACTCACCATCCTGCCGGTATCGCTCCAAGCACAAACCAACCGGTGCGATCAAATTGACGAGGAATCCTGCGACGCATTTCCCGTGGGTAAATCAATCGACAAACGCTATGAAACCTGTTTCGATGCGTTGCGTCTTCCACGGTTTTCCGTGCTTGACGAGTTAGAGGGGAAGGGAGTTCTATTCGAAGGAAACCTAACCACTTTTTATCAGGGCAACGTTGCCGGTGGCGCTCAAAAGAAATTTCAATTTGCTGGTCATGGTGACTATGCAGCCAATCTCAATTTAGAAAAACTCGGTTTGGGGAGAGGTCAGTTTTTGCAGATTCGTGCCGAGCATCGTTTTGGTGACCCCATCACTCAGGCCTCCGGATCTCTGCTACCGCCCAACATTGCGGCCGAGACCCCTGTTAGGAATTCCGATGAACTCTTCATCACCAATTTCCTTTTTATCCAGGCGCTCTCAGAAAACTTTGCACTTTACTTCGGCAAGGTTGACTCATTGGGTGACATGTCTGGTTCCTTAACCAGTGGACGAGGACTCGATCAGTTCTCGAACCTCACTCTCGTAAGTAACCCGATCGGGATGCGCAGTATCGCTTTCTCGACACTCGGAGCTGGCTTCTCGGTGATGCATGATGGTGAGAAGGTCTTCAACTTCTTAGCCCTCAACGCACATGACACCGTCGAATCCACGGGTCTAAGTGAGTTATACGCAAAGGGTGTCGCATTGATACCCGAGGTAACCCTACCAACTCGCTTCGGTGGAAAACGCGGTAAGCACTCATTCATGGGGATCTGGAGTACCCGGGAGTTTGCGGAGCTAGCACAGTCGCCCCTTTTCTTGTTCCCAAGTGTGCCAATTCAGAAACGCGAAGGAACCTGGGTGCTGAGTTACGAGGCGGAGCAGTATCTTGCAAACAGCGAGTCATCAGATCGTATTGGCTGGGGAATCTTCGGACGCGCCGCGATCGCTGATCAGAGAACAAATCCAATTCGCTACCTCTTTACCCTTGGAATTGCCGGTAATAACCTTGCCGAGGGAAGAGAGAAGGATCGGTTTGGAATCGGTTACTTCTACTACGGAATCAGCGATGACCTACGCCCTGCTTTTACTAACCTTCTTGGTGGCATTCAGAACGGCCAAGGCGTTGAGCTGTTCTACAACTTCTCCCTGAATGACCAAACTGCATTAACCTTTGATACGCAAATCCTGCGTTCCCCATTGAAGAAGTACGATACTGCTTTCTTGATTGGCACTCGGCTAAACTTCACTTTCTAGACGACCTAAGTTACCTCGCCCGTGTCTACATCGGATTGACACGCGGTCTTATCAATTGGCGTGATTTTAGCCAAAAACAGGCGAGACATGTGCAATTGCTACCCGGTCTCCTACCTCCTGCACAGACCGAATCGCGATCGTTAGAATACGGGTGGCGCAGCGCTGGTTCGAACGATCCTCGTGAGTGTTCCAGAGCGTTTTCTTGTGCTCAGCACTCCCAACTCATTTCCGACGATAATCCATGACCAAACAATCGAGTGCTTCAACTCCAATGCCGTTTCTAACAATCTTCATCCTGTCCTTGACGGTGATGTGGAACACAAACGGCGAAGCACAAACAACCGACCCGCCTCAATTTGATCGCAGCGAGGTCGTTTCAGACATCTTTGAGCCAGCGATACCGTGCGTCGAGCAGGACCAAAGAATTCGCGAGAGACTTTCCGCATTGGAAATCCAACAGGGCCAGAGACCAAACGTACTATGGATCGTGGTCGACGATATGGGTTTTGGGGACCCTGGTTGTTATGGAGGCGGCGCGGCAGTGGGTGCTTCGACTCCCAATATGGATCACCTCGCCGCCAATGGACTTAAACTCACTTCCTGCTACGCACAACAGACTTGCACCCCAACGCGATCCGCCATTCTCACCGGTCGCCTACCCGTCCGTACCGGTCTGACTCGTCCCATTCTCGCAGGAGACAAGATCACCAGAAATCCATGGGCCGATGAGGTCAGTCTTCCCTCACTGCTCGGTGAGGCAGGCTATTTCACCATGCTGACGGGAAAATGGCACGTGGGTGAATCTGAAGGAATGAGACCGCATGACATCGGTTTTGATGAATACTTCGGATACTATCCAGCACAAAAAGAGATCACGCAGCGTCTGGATACTCGACGCTACCCAGGACTAACGCTCAATCCTGAACGCCTAAGCATTTACGAGGCGGTGGGTCCAGCGGACGCACTCATTCACGGCTACAAAGGTGGCAAGACCGATGAAGTGTCCAGAATTCAATCGATCGAAGATATGGCTCGAGCCGACGCAACGCTCGTAGGTCACACGGTTGAGAAGATCAAGCAACTTGCGACGGACAAGAAGCCTTTCTTCATCGAACACTGCTTCATGAAGGTTCACGCAGACAACTTCGCGCATCCCGACTTTGCGGGTAAGAGCGAGGCAAAATACCCCTACCGCGACGCGATACATGAAGTTGATTTTCATATCGGAACAATGGTTCAAGCATTAAAGGCCGCTGGTATTGAAAAGAACACGTTTGTGTTTGTTACATCGGATAACGGACCGCAAATGGATGCTTGGCCAGATGCAGGGTATACCCCATTTCGCGGGGCAAAAGGAACGACATTCGAAGGCGGCGTTCGCGTCCCAGGTATCGCCTATTGGCCAGGCATGATTGAACCCGGCCGAACCAGCGATCAACTGTTTGATTTAATGGATCTCTTTGGTGTCACCATGAACCTAGCTGGTGTTGCACCCGACAAGCTACCTCAAGATCGCTTTTACGACTTCATCGATCAAACGTCTTTTCTTTTAGATGCGAACGGTGATTCCAAACGTGAATCGGTCTACTTTTGGTGGGGCAATCAACTGATGGCTACCCGCATGAAGGAATACAAAGCTCACGTAAAGGTCATCTTGCCGCAAGCCACTCACAAGTACATTGACCTATCCTTGGTCCAAGATGTCGGTCTTGCGCCGTGGTACTTCAACCTTTATCTCGACCCAAAAGAGGAGATGTCCGTTGGTCATCGACTCGACCCATGGATGGCCACCGTTGCGGGGAAGTTAAAATCTCATGGAGCCACTTTTAAGCGATTCCCACCAAAAAACATCGGACTCTAGACCGCTTGTTTCGATCGCTAGTCGAACCGACTCTGCGGAGTTGAAAACACCCTAAAACCTTCTCCTGAATGAATCCAATGATCACTCGCACGCATCTTGTCGTTCTGTTCGTATGCGCAATTGCAATGCAACTCAAGGCTGACCCGCCAACCCGACTTTTTGATGCTGCTGGGGCGCCTCCGTTTACGATCCTAGAACCGGGGCAAAGTCCTCCGCTGGACGCCCATGACAACTTTGTGATCGGTCCCGAATACAAAGCTGCGAGTGAAAACCGAGTCACCGCGGATATTCCTCGCGGTCTGGTCAGGCAGTTCACCATCGACTCCCGAGAAACCAAGATTTTCAATCCAGGAATCGCACGCAAAGAATTTGGCAAAGTTGACCCCAACAATCCGAATACGCTGATTGTGGATACACATGAAATTGACTACCAGCGTCAGATCACGGTCTATATCCCAGAGCAGTTGACCCGTGATCAACCTGCACCCTTTATGGTCATGCATGACGGCCCCAAAGGAAAACCCAATCAGCTTCTTCCAAACATTCTTGATAACCTCATTGCCGAGAAGAGAATTCCAGCAATCGTATTAATTCAGATCGCAAACGGCGGCGGTGATGCTCAGGGACATCAACGCGGGCGTGAATACGACAACATGTTGGGACTTTTCGCGGAATACATCGAAACGGAGGTTTTGCCGCGCGTCGAACAGCAATTCGATCTCAAGTTAACCAAGGATCCGGAGGGTCGAGCGGCGATGGGCTCTAGTTCGGGCGGTTCCGCGTCCCTGATCATGGCATGGTTTCGCACCGACCTGTATCGACGCGTTCTCACCACCTCAGGCACCTTCGTCAATCAGGCGTGGCCATACGATCCAAAGTTTCCGGGCGGTGCGTGGGAGTTCCATCGGACCCTGATTCCCAACGAAGCGAAAAAACCGATTCGACTTTTCATCTCGGTCGGCGATCGTGACTTATTGAACCCAAACGTGATGCGCGACAACATGCACGACTGGGTTGAAGCCAACCACCGCATGGCAAAGGTACTCAAAGAGAGAGGCTACGAGTACCAATACCTATTCTGCCGAGATTCCGCTCACGGCATCCGCAATGCGAAAGAAGAGTTTCTGCCGCACGCTATTGAGTGGGTTTGGGACGGTTACGGGACTCGACCCATCAAGTAAGACCATCGACGATCCTGCCCAGTTCTCGATCCTGCCCAGTTCTCGATCCTGCCCAGTCAACGCTGAGTTGACCGAGCAGGCCGGATTCGATGACTTCTACTTCCGAATCGCCCATAACGCATCGAAGGTGCGAAGGTAAATGGTTCCGCTGGACACCACCGGGGATGATGACATCGATTCACCCAATTTGTTCTGTGCAACCATCTCAAATTTCCTACCGGTCTTTAGAACGCTCACCGTCCCATCACGAGCGGTGAGATAGAGGTGTCCATCGGCTAGGATTGGCGAAGCACGGTGGCGATGACTATGGGTTCTCTCCATGTAAACCTCTTCGCCGGTTTCTTGATCGAGCACCAACATGAACCCGTTCTCACGGCAGAGATAAACCAGACCGCCATCAATGATCGGTGAAGGCACGTCCGGCGTATTCATTTCCCGCACCCATTTCACTGCTGAACTACCAGTTAAGTCGCCGGTGACAAAAGACGAAACCGCGAAGACGGGACCATTCTTGGCAGTCGGGCAGATAACAATTCCCTTTGCAGCAGCGGGTGATGCGACAAAACGCAAGGTTGGATGATACGCAGCACCCTGTGGATTTAGACCGCCGAGTCGCCATCGTTCTTTCCCCGAATCCAGTTCGTGCGCAATCGTGTAATCCCCGCCATGGGTGAGCAGGAAAGCGGTTTCACCATCGTCGTAGAGCATCGGTGAAGAATACGAGTGCTCGTTTTCCTTCGCAGCACCGGTAACCCTCGCACTCCGCCAGATATCCTCCCCGGTAACGGCATCAATAGCAGCCACCACTGCTTCCTCAGTTGCAGGATTGCCGTCACCGTGAATCAACTGGAGGTATAAACGCCCATCGTGATAAACGGGAGTCGAGGACATGCCGAATTGGATGTTGAATTTCCCAAAGCGATCCTGCAGATTGAATTCCCAGACCAAATCCCCGCTCAACGTAAAGCACGCAAAATCACCCGTTCCCATCAGCGACCATACATGCTTGCCATCGGTAAGGGGCGATGGAGAGGCAGAATTACCTTCATCTCCTCGGGCATTCTGATTACCCTCTCCGATCTTGCGACGCCATTGTTCTTTTCCATTGGTGCCAAAACAAATGAGCAACAGGTCGGCTTCGTCGACGCTGGTTAAGAAGATCTGTTCCCCCCACACAACCGGCGTCGCGCCGCTCGGTCCTGGGAGCTCAGTTCGCCAAGCAACATTTTCTTCTGGGGACCAAGTTGTAGGGAGCCCCTTTTCCGCCGAAATCCCATTGCTGCGGGGCCCTCGCCAAGATCCCCAATTCTCCGCTCGTAACGGTACAGAGCCGAAGGCCACCAAAGTCATTAACAAAACAATCGGCATCCGAAGCATTCGCGGCACCTCCATCAAGTATGTATTCGGTTCAATATTTATCACGGATCGCATCTTACGCACTCAGACACTTCCGCAACAACGTACACGACTTGGATGCCTCAGTGTGGCGTGGAGGCATCGGTTCAAAAAACTGTTTAGTTTTCCCAGTTTGAACGAATCAGAAGCACCTTTCGTCTCACTGACTCCTCGACGCATCCTAGACGCACAGCGATCTCTTTGTTGGTATAGCCGGATAATTTCCAAATCGCGACCTGTCGCAAATCCTCTCTCAAAACCGTCAGAGACTCTCCGAGCGTCAAATCGAATTGATCAACAAACTCTGGGTTCGGATCGGGCACATCATTGAAGGCACCATCCGCGTCAACACCGAACGCCGAATGGCCACGAACCTTGCCTCCACCCCGCTTCTCGCGATGCTGATAGCGTCTCTGATCAATCAACTTTTGGTCCGCGATGTACATCAGTAGGTGCCATAAACCATCACGACCATCGAGTCGTTCAAGCCTCCCTTCATCCAACGCACGAAACACTTCTGTGAACGCGACGCTCGCCAAATCCTCCTCGTCTGCAGTTCTTCGCTCACCGCTATGGAGGCGTTTACGAACAGAACTCACAAGACGCTGGTAATAGCGAGTCCACAAAGCATGACGACTCTCCTCGTTACCAACCTTTGCACCATCGATCCACTGCGTCACAGACTGCTCGGCGTGAGTATTGTCCATGTATCATCTCCATCAATTGGTACTTCACTCGGCAGACTCGACAAGACCTCGGCGGCGTCCAGCAGTATAATGCGTGAGTAGAGTTATAACACGATCAGGGAAGACCATCACTGTGCGATCTTATCCAGTTGATGACCAAATCGACCTGCTGTGCGACCAGTTTGAGATTGAATTATCCCAGGCTGTGGAGAGCCGGCCCATTCAATCAGTATTGGAGCAAGTTTCCGCCGAAAAACGCCCAAGGCTCTTGTTTTGGTTACTTTCAATTTATCTTCAGCATCAGCGTGAAGAATTACCAATCGATGAAGTCAATTGCGAAACCCTCAGCATCAACAGTGCCGATGTGGGACTCTCCAAGTACCAAGAGGTAATTGCTGATGCTTTCGATGCACGACACAGCCATCGCCTTGGTTTACCTTTTGTTCCGGGATTCCAAGTCCAATCGCTCGCGGCCTCGGGCGGACAGGGGGAGGTCTATCGAGCCATCCAACGACAGACCGAGCAGGTTGTGGCAATCAAATTCGTTTCTCGGGAGAGATTGCGGTTTCTCAACAGAGATGACGCGGACCGCGTGCTCGGATTACTTCAGAAAGAGATTCGCACAACCGCTCGATTACAGCATCCCAACATTGTAAAAATCTACGATGCTGGCGTTTGTGATGCGGGAGTGTTTTTCGTCATGCAGTGGGTCGAGGGTGGGACATTACACGACGCAGCTAGCCTGCCTCCAGTTGAACTTGCCAACCTGATGGCAGACGTCACTACCGCTCTCCATCACGCTCACCAACAAGGTGTCTATCACCTAGACATCAAGCCGCAAAATATCTTGATTGATGAAATCAGTGGACAAGCTCTGCTCGCCGATTTTGGGCTCGCTAACCTCGCCGCCGCATCAGACGCGTTCGGCTCAGGCATTGCGGGCACTCCGGGTTACATGGCACCCGAGCAAATCGCCGCTCAACCGGTTGATGCGAGGACGGATCTCTACGCACTGGGGGTAACCTTCTATGAAAAACTTACCGGCAGCCGATTCCAATTAGAACCGAGTCGCGAAACTGAGACGAATTCAGATCAAAATTCATCCGTTGCAGCCAGTCAAACATCGGAACCTTCAGTTCACTCAGGCAGAAAACAAGCGAGTGATGAAGACTTGCTGAAAATTTGTCGCCGC
>JAKMEW010000366.1 GCA_022425745.1 Rubripirellula sp. | reverse complement strand
CGTCATCATTGAGTCCCTGCGACCTGAACTCATTCACCCTGAAGTCATGCCTTGGCTTGCTGCCGAATCGAGTCGAGGTATCTACTGCACAAACCACCTCTCAGGCGGAAACGCCTCGATGCATGGTGTGTTTAGTATCGTCAATGGACTTAACGCATACTGGTACCATCACCCAGTCACTCATACGCCGCTGCTGAACCGGTTTTTCAGGCAAGCCGGTTACGAGACTGGTTTCTTCTCGAGTCAGAATGATTGGAGACGTTTCCAAATGGATGGGTTCATCCATCCTCGGCACTACACGGTATTCCGCTCCACTCCCTACCGAGGTGTGAAGACGGACCGTGACACCCTCCTGGCAGCCCAGCAATTCCTGAACGAAACTTCAGGGGAGGGTACAGGTTCAAAAAAACGAATCGCCGTGGCCTATTTGTACTCCACCCATGCACCCTACCAGAGCTACCCTCGCGACCAAATCTCGAAACCTTTTGCCGATGACCGCTTGAGCTATCCATACACCGCTGCGGATCGGGACCTTGTTTGGAATCGTTATTGCAATAGTGTCAGATCAATTGACCGACTCCTCTCGAACCTGAACCTTCAAGACACCAACGTTGTGATAACCGGAGATCACGGTGAGGCTTTTCTCGAAGATGCAACCATCGGACACGGCACGAGGATCAATCGATGGCAAAATCGTACCCCACTGATTTTTCTCGGAAACCGTCATTCGAAACCCACGTCTGCACGAATCATTGATTTGCCAACAACACACAGCGATATCTTGCCAACTCTGCTCGGCACATGCGATATTCTCATCAGTAATCCGCTCCACCTCGATGGAATTGATCTCAATACGGCGACGGAAAATCAACTCAATGCGCGTTCAGTCGTCACCCGTGATTACCTGAGAGAGCACCTCTGTCTCTATCCACCCAAGACAGACGCGGTTCAGAAAAATCCGCTGGCCATACAATTTGACCTGCGTTTGGGGAGATTCCAAATAATTGGCGAGTATGCGGTCACGGGATCGATTGACCCGATCCATGATCAACCAACGGGGCAAGCGATTCTTTCTCAGTGGCTGGATGTTACCTTTTTAAACCAAACTCCATTTCGACAGACCAAACACCAGTGAAGACTCGATACGGTGATGCTCGGCGATCGACCAAATGCACGGAGAATGCAGTGACCATGACCCCACCTGAGCGAGGTCAAGGCGTGAAAAACAACGCCGCCTTGTTGTTATGTGCCATTCTTTGCGTTAGCAAAATCCCATCGATGGGCCATGCAGAATCACTGGTCGAAACAAGAAACGTTGACCTGTTAATCGTTGGTGGAACAGAGTCTGGTTGTGCCGCTGCAGTGCAAGCAGCCAGACAGGGTGTTACTCGGATCGTTTTAGTCAATGACATCCAATGGCTCGGGGGGCAATTCTCCGCTGAGGGACTCGGTGCAATCGATGAAAACCGTGGAGAAGGCTATGACGGTACTGTCCCAATCCCGCGATCTGGAATCTTCTGCGAAGTGATTCGTTCAATCGAACGTCGGAACGCGGAACTCTATGGAGGCGTGGAACGACCTGGAAATACTCGCGTGATCACCACCAGTCGACCGATCGACTCAGAGCGTGCCTTCCGAGAACTGCTGCGTCCTTATGAAGAGAGCGGAACCATTGAGCGTTTTTCGAACTATCAAGTCAAATCCGTAGCATCTGACGGCAAGCGAATTCAAGGTGCTGAGTTTGAGTCCTCAAAGGATGATTCGAGACTCATCGTAAACGCAAAAATGACGATCGACGCATCCGACTGGGGTGATGTCATCCAGATGGCGGGTGTCGGCTGGGAGGCCGGTGTTGATCCGCAGAGCAAGTATCAAGAACCCTCCGCGCCAAGAGAAGTGCCTCTCGTCAATGACATGAACCCGATCACGTGGTGCATGATTCTTGAGCAAACCACGAAACCACAAAGAATCCCAATGCCCCCCGGCTATGACCCTGCCTATTTCAACGGGCAGTGGGGATGGATCAATGAAGAATTCGCCTACAGTTCCCGCAGGTTGATCGATGGTAACGGCAACCACAACATTGATCACGCCGACGTCATTCTCGTGAACTCCCCACCAATCGATTACCCCGTCGACCGGTATCCTGCATCGGTTATCGAGGCACTAGAAGCGAACCAGACTGGTGCGTCTCGAAAAAAACTCGTTGCGATGTCCCCCGCGCAACGTGAAATTGTTTTCCGCGATACCAAGCAACACTCTCTGAAGTATCTCTTTCATCTGCAAGAAAGATTTCCATCGTTCCGCACGATGGTCTTGAGTGACGAGTTTGGCACCGAGGATAAATTGCCACCAAAGCCGTATTTGCGAGAGAGTTTGCGTATGAAGGCGCAGTACATGCTACGCGAACAGGACGTTGTCAGCTTTGGGAAGCGTTCGAATTACGCCAGCCGAATGTTCCCCGATGCCGTTTTCTCATGGCAATTTGAATTGGATTTTCACCCAACTCACCGAAAGTGGACCACCGCGGAGGAATCACGAGGGGCTTGGGAGGCCAGCTTTGTAGGGAATCGGCGATTTGGCCGAGGTGGCACGGGCCGCAGTGTGTTCCCCATTCGCTCACTCATTCCCCAGCAGCATCTCGGTCTCCTAGCTGCTCAAAAAAATCTCGGCTACACAAGCATCGTCAGTTCGTCCTGTCGACTGCACGACCAATCCATGCATGTCGGTCAAGCGAGTGGCGCGGTTGCGGCAGTAAGCCTGAAGTATTCGGAAGCCCCCAGCACTTTCTTCCTTCAACCAGAAATAATGTCCGAGATTTGGTTCGCGTTACTCGATGACAAACAGGGAATGCCGCTAGTGATTTGGCCCTTTGCAGATGTTGCTCCTAACCTGCGCGAGTTCCAAGCGATCCAACAACTCGCTTTGCGGCGACTACTCCCTCTCACACAATCTGCAACGAGTTTTCATCCAGAAGAATTAGCCACCGACGCTTGGATCAATCAAATTGTTACAAGACTCAATGAGGTCGGGTATAAGCCACCCGTGACCCTACATGCTGAGGGGCGATCTCGAGCGGAAGTTGCTGAAGCCATCTGGCGACAAATTCATGACCAGCCCATCCCAGAACCCATCCGCCTTACTACCAACGATGCAGACGGTGACGGTATCGAGGATTCAAAGGATCCATTGCCTTTTAACCGGGAACCCTTTTCATGGCTAAAGGACCCAAGTCGAGATGGCTTACCCGATCAACGCGACTTTGCTGTCGGGGCTAAATTTTTCAATTTCCGTCACCGAGAAGCCAACGACCCTGCAAATTTCCGCCCTGACCTCGGGAAACCGTATAGTCGAGCCACAGGCTACGGCTGGAACAACGACATGACCGAGAATACGCGTCATCGGCAGGCCGACTCGGAGTTGCTCCGAAGTGGTTTCGTGTTCACACGCAGCGAGGATGTGTGGCAGTGCAAAGTCGACAATGGCAATTGGACCGTGACCGCATGCTTGGGT
>JAKMEW010000356.1 GCA_022425745.1 Rubripirellula sp. | reverse complement strand
CCAATGAAACACGGGACGGTCCACCTCTACACCGACGGGTTATCCGCGGACGAAAAATTTCTCACGGGGGTCCACTGCGTGTCTGATCTACAGTCTGCCGTGGAGGCGAGTTTGAACCGACACTCAGCTCCATCACTCGCCGTCATCCCGGAGGGCCCTTACGTGATTCCACACGTTTGAAACCCAAAAGAATTGGGTTGTTTTCCTAGTGGCGTTAGGTCAAGTGGCGTTAGGTCAAGTAGCAGGGGATTCGACGGTGCCACCACACGAGAGAGCACCGAAATTAATCTGATGAACCGGAGTTGATCTGCACCTTGATTGAACCGAGCATTCGTGTGAGTTGTTTCTCTTTTTGGCTGACGTGCAAAATGTTGTCTAGCACGATCGCACGCTTCTCTGTGGATGGATGAAGAATCAGGCGTCCAGCGCCAAGTAACATGTATTCGAATACATCATTAATCTCTTTGTCGACTCGAAGATTTGGTGCGGGGTAACGTTTCAGATCACTTAGAAAGCCATGATGGTGGAGTAGTTCATTATTGGAGAGCTCCCAGTAATCAAACCGAACCTTGATCATGATCGCTCCATAGAGAAGCAGCATTCCCGCCGTGATGCAAATGAAGAATGAGGCATTGGCAACCGGGCGAACGGTTGTGAGGAGGTTGCCGATGGCTGGTAGAAGACTGGGTTTTGCCAGGATTGCAATCCACGAACCGAGAACTAGTGAGACGCATACTGCGATGAGAGTAAGGGAGGTTGCTCGAGGGAAATCAAAAACCAGAATGAATGTGTTGATCATGAGCACAACAAAGAAGAGTCCCGTCATCACGACCGCCAGTGTGTCATCCGGTGAAACACTTTGTCGTCCCGCAATTTGCAATACCAGCGCGGCGATGATCGAGATGATCAGCGTGGGGTACATGAACACAAATTTCGGGTAGGGTACCAGCAGTACCCGATTCGGTAATTGCTCAGACTTCGATGTGGTTCCGTGATTGCCTTCTGAGACGCTTTTATCTGCCGCTGCCGAATGGTTTGTTTCGGCTTGATCGATCGATTCGTCGGTCATTGCTTTCCTCTGAAATGAAAGGCTCTTGATAAAGTTTGCGGTGAGGATTCTTACCACGCGCCAACGCACCACGCGTTTCTGTGCGGCTCACAGCAACCCTCTGACGGTTGCCCTCTCGCGGTAACCGTTGCGAAACACTGTCGCGGCACCATCGCCGCATTCATCATTGCAGGTATGGCGGGAGGTTCGCAAGGAACTTAGCGGTAAGGGATCGGAAACACTTGGAATAAAGCAGCGTGTTTCGCCATTCTCGGTAAATCAGTTGTCTGGTAATCAGTTCTGTGGCTTCACCGGGTCTTTAGTCTCAGTTGGTCGGCACCGATATAGCGACATCAGTGCGAATGAAGTGCCGTAGGGTTGGTGGTAATCGTAAAGTGGGTAATCCCACCAGGAGCCATCCTTCTCTTGTCGATCTAGTAAGAGTTCACTGAGCATGGTTTGGTAGGGGAGTCGATCCTGCGCGGGGATCGTCTCAATGCATAGGGAAGCATAGTAATGACCAAAGTAGTAAAAATAACCGGCAACCTGCATCCAAGCTTCATGAGGTACCGGACGCTTTCGACCAATGTCAAGCCAGCCATTTCGTACGTAGAGCCGGTATAACCAATTGGTGACGACATTCTGTGTGATGCTTTGATCTCCCCATTGCTGTAGTGCAAAGTTGCAACACTGGGAACGACCTAGACTGCCGCCGGGACGATTCACACCCCGCATGGGTCGATACTGCAGGTATTCGCCATAAAGGTAGCTAAAGTCTGGTTTTTTCTGACGCTGCAGCGCCGCAATCGCACGCTGTGTCATCCGTTCGGGCGGCGCGATACCGATCGACTCGGCCTCTTTGAGTGCAACGAGAATCGCCCCGTTAACAAAGCTAATGGAACTTGAAGTAGGCTGATTTGCTTGGTAGCGAAAGTCGTAGTAGCCCCAGCCTCCGTCAACTGATTCGTAACGTTGAAGTTTTTCAAATTGCCCACGGATCAGCTCAGCTATGCGATCCTTTCTTTCTGCGTCCTCCGGGATTCTTGAGTGCATGCGTACTAATGCCTGAATCGCGTAACCGTGGCCCCAAACGTTGTAGATGGCATCGCCAGACGCCCTACGAAGGTGATCGATATGTTCGAACAACCATTGTTCACCCTTGTCGATCGAATCCGTGACCGATTGTTGGGGTGATCCTGATTCAATCAGTGCTGAGATGGCCAGTGCGGTGGTTGCGGCTCTGAATGCGTGATGGGCTCCGGGGACGGGGGCGTAAATGTTTAAGCTCTTGGTCCTCGTTGGCGAGCCCCATGAACCGTTACTATTCTGCTTTGCGACAAGGTATTGGATCCCGTTCTGAATTGCCGCCTCGAGTCGATCTGTATCGAGAGGCTGTAACTCGGGGAGGGTCGGTGGATTAGAAAAGTCGGTCGGGTCCTCGAGGATCGAAGACTGCTTATCGAT
This sequence comes from Rubripirellula sp., assembly GCA_022425745.1. Taxonomy (GTDB): domain Bacteria; phylum Planctomycetota; class Planctomycetia; order Pirellulales; family Pirellulaceae; genus Rubripirellula. The sequence goes on along the minus strand of JAKMEW010000356.1, from coordinate 1,091 downwards.
GGTAGTGTCGAGGGATGGTTTGGAATCGTTGTCATCAGCGAAGACGACCGAGGGAGCCAGTAGCGATGGCAGAATAATCGATAACGGCAACAGTGCACCGAGCAGCAAATGTGACGAAGTCCGTAGAAGATTGGTGCCATTGCAGGCATCGGTGCCACAGCGGTGATTGGTGTGGCACTGGGGCTCTCTTTGCTGGTCTTCAGTCAAGCTGTGCGGTGTTATGTGCTGCTTAGGGGAGTCATACATGGTGTGTTGGTCGCCAACTCATGGGATTTGCCAAAGCGAACAAGATTCAAAGATCGAAGATGTCTAATTATTCAGCGTCCGCCTTGTTCACTTCTGATGGAGCCTCGATCGGTGACAAGTTAACCTGTGGAACGGATTTGATTTTCGGAATCGCGACAGCTCTTTTTAGTTGCACGGGTTCAGGTTTTTTCTTTGCGGGCAAGGCAATCAGCTTTGGCTGCTGAAAAAATTCGACCTCAGCCGTCATGAGTGGGCGGACCGATTTTGGTAACGCATCAGCGGGAATCGTGATCACACAGTCGTACTGAGTCGATGCGAAGGGAACGTTGTCGATTGACTTAACGATGACGTCGGTCTGCTGATCCGGGATTGCGTTGAACTTCGCAGTGCATCGGATTTCCGGTTTGACAAGATGAAGGTTGGCCTCGGGAATGGTGGTCCGAATTTGTAACTCTGCGGGGTCGATGATTGTCAGAATGGTCTGATCTCCATTCACGGAGCTTCCCGTTTGATGCTGCGGTGGTTTGTCAGGAAGTTTTCCTCTTTGCAGCTCACCGTAGATCACTAGTCCAGCGTGATCAGCTTTGATTTCCAGATGCTCGCGGTCTTGCATGAGCTCCTCGTGCTTCTCTTTTTGTTCGCGTAGGGCCTGCTCTTTTTTCTCAATATCAAGAACGCGTTTTTCTTTGTCGTCGTCAAGATTCCGGATAGCCTTCTCGTAAGCGAGTTTCGCCCGTTCGAATGCATCTTCTTGTTTTTGTGTGGTGCGAGGTATTTCCTGTTCTTTGGAACGACTGGCTTGAATCTCTGCGGCAGCGTATCGAAATTCAGCTGACTCAACGGCC
>JAKMEW010000342.1 GCA_022425745.1 Rubripirellula sp. | reverse complement strand
CTTGTAAGCAGCGTGATAGTTGTGCAACGACAAGCCGATCTGCTTGAAGTTATTACTGCAACTCATGCGACGCGCTGCCTCTCGTGCAGCTTGGACGGCAGGCAACAATAGACCTACCAGAATGCCAATAATGGCAATCACAACCAACAATTCCACCAGCGTGAAACCGAGTTGCTTTCGTGAACGCAGCTTCATAGGAAGCCTCCGTGACGATTAGAAATGGGATGAAAAACAACAAGCACCAAGGGCGGATAATCCAACCCTTAATCGCTAGAATAGCGTTCAAAATCACGCAAAGAGCCGAAGAACTTCATGGAATTAAGCTGAATGGACAATCGGAAAAGCCGTCGAGCATTTATTGAATGATTCGCCCAGCCCACCGACAAAAAGCTCGCTTCGTTGCTACCACTGGATAGGTTGCGTTAGGATGGTCGAGATAACGAAGTCTCGGCGTGGAGCTCCCGTGAACCGCTCCCAAACAACCAACTGAAATAACCTTCAAATCTCGCTTTGATCCACTCATCCTTTCTTCTGCCAAATGATCCCGTTGCCACTGCCGAAGCGTTATCTCGCCACTGCGGTTGCAATTATTTTGTTGTCCGGCCTGATTGGCTGCGACACACAACCACCCCAAGACTCAGGAGTGAATCAATCCGGTCTTCGTGGCCCTGAACTCGACAGCCCCAGCCAGCAAGCAGCAAAGATTCCCGCTGGAATCGATAAGCCAGCAGACTTTGCCGGCGACACCTCCGAGCAACTGACAGCACAGATCAACCGAGCACTCGCTGCGGGCGAGATCGACAGAGCGATCCAATCAGCAGACCGAGCCCTCATTCAATCACCAGATCACCCGATGGTGCAATTTGCTGCGGCCAAGGCATATGTCTCAGCAGATAAAATTGACCAAGGGATTGAACTACTTAAATCCATTCTGAGCAAACCAAAACCAATCGGTGCCCCCCCATCAAACCACTCCGACATTGCGGGAACCAACACGCTGGCGCAAGCCGCAAAGCTATTTTCCAAAACGATATTCTCCAAAACACGATCTCGTAAAGCGTCGGCGAACAACGATGAAGTCACCAGTGCACTGCTGGTTCTTCGCGGCGTTGTTGATCAGTATCCAAGCAACCTGCCTCTAAGACGTGAACTCTGGGCCGTTCTCAATCGATTGGGTCTTCGCGAAGACGCCTCGCGAATGGCCGACCAACTCTGCGCTGCGGGTCTCGCAAATCGAGAGGACTTGATATCTCTATTGCAACGCAACCTTTGCTTTCCACTTGATCTCCCGCCCAATTCCGACCCGGAAGAATACTTTGAACTCGGCCTTGGCATGGCAAGATGGTTGCACGCAAATGACCAACTTCATGATGCCATCGAACAACTACGCAACTATCCCCGAGCAGAATCACAACAGGCAGAGATTGCATTGTTGGGACGTTTACTTTTCGAATCTCAACAGCATGAATCATTCTCAGAATGGATCCTATCCTGCAATGCTCAAACACAGCAACTTAATGATTTCTGGGCGGCACTGGGCACTTACTTTCTCGATCAGCACGAACACGCTGCTGCCACGCGGGCACTGATGGAAGCATTGTTGCGTGACCCGACCGATGAACGTTCAGCGCACCGTCTCGCAAAATCCCTTGATGCTCTGGGAAGAAGCCAAGACGCGGAACAAGCAAGACATCGCGCGGTGCTAATCGTTCAGTTGAAACAGGAGGCATCCTCTTTACAACTCTCTGGAAACTCTGCGGCATCTGCCATCGTTGACCAACTCCTAGAACTCGGGCGGCCCTTTGAAGCACTTAACTGGAAAATTCAGGGTGCAACAAAAAATCAAATCAATCTGATCACCAGCTACCGCGAACAACTCCGACAACTAAGCCAAAACCCGGATGCTATCGGTATGGCGTTCGAAATATCGCAACTCGATCTTGCTCGCGAGCAATTCAAGATTCCCAAAGACTTACTACAAAGCTATGCACGAAAAGACACAAAGACCAACAGCCAACCCCAAACCGCTGTGGGCAAAACTGGGGGGTCCGTTTCGTCACAAAACCAAGTCGCAATTGCGCTGCAACTAGTTGATCAGGCCGAGGAACGCGGGATTGATTTTCAATGGTTCGCGGATATTGAAAACAACCTCTCAGAGATTCCTCTGCATGAGGTCTTGGGTGGTGGCGCCGCGGTAATCGATTACCAACTTGATGGTTGGCCGGACATTTACTTGGCGCAAGGATCTGGAGAACCTCCTTCGAGCCGAAGCACAAGGTCCAACCAACTCTTTCGCAATCTGTCGGGAGCTTTCCGCTCGATCACCACTGACTCGCAAACCTCTGACTACCATTACTCGTCGGGGATCGCATCGGGCGATGTGAACCAAGACGGCTTTCCAGATCTGTGGATAGGAAATCTGGGTCCCAACCGACTACTAATCAACAACGGTGACGGAACGTTTCATGATGAGAGCCAATCATTGGGTACAAGCGGCGATCGATTCACCTCGTCTGTCGCAATCGCTGATCTCAACGGCGATCACTTTCCCGACCTTTTTGAAGTCGCCTACGTTGAGATGGACGGAGGTTTTCGATTACCGGAAGTAGGACCAGATGGCAAAGCAATCGTTCCGAGCCCATTATCGTTCTATGCCGCGTCAGACCGTTGGTATGAAAACCTCGGCAATGGCAAATGGCGAGAACACCTGATCGCCGGTGATGGCATCGAACCGGGGACAGGCCTCGGGTTGCTGATCAGTGACCTTGATGATGATGGCCGGAATGAAGTGTTTGTCGCAAACGATGGTCGAGCGAACCACTACCTGAAAATCCAACCCAACGGAGACTTTACCAACCTCGCCGACCTATCAGGCCTTGCTGCCGGTTTCGACGGTGGCTTTAGCGCTTGCATGGGCGTTGCTGCCGCAGACTTTGATCACGATGGTCGGCTTGATCTCCATGTCAGTAATTTCTCTCACCAGTCCAACCATCATTACCTTCAACTCCGAGAGCAGATGTTTACGGATCTGGCCATCAAGTATCGACATGCAGACTGGTCGTCGCCCTATGTTGGCTTCGGACTAAAAGCAGCTGACTTGGATCGCAATGGATGGATGGACCTGATCGCCACCAATGGGCATATCTTCGATCTTCGCGAGCGTGGCGAACCACTGGAAATGCCCGCACAAGTTATTCTCAATCGCGAAGGAAGGTTTGCCCCAACGGCAACCGAAGCGTGGTCTGACTACTGGCAGAAACCGCACGTCGGCCGCTCCGTAACCAAAATTGACTTCAATCGGGACCAGCGGACCGACTTCATCATTACCCACCTTGATGATCCGCTTGCTCTCTTGGAAAACCAAACTCAGATCTCAGGCAACTGGCTTCAACTAGAGTTGATCGGGACGGATTCTGAGCGAGATGCGATCGGTACAAAAGTTGTTCTGAAGGCTGGCAATGAGCGGTGGAGTGAATGGATCACGGCCGGGGATGGTTACCTCTCATGCGACCAAAAATTAATGGACTTCGGCCTCGGAGCTACGTCAATAGTTGATCGAATCGAGGTTCATTGGCCATCTGGGACGATCCAAAAATTCAATTCCATCGATACCAATCATCGACTTTTGATCATTGAAGGGCAAACAACCCCTCACATCATCCGCGACAAAATATCGCTCTAGAAACGAGACCCCGCCTGCCTATTGACACCGGCACCAGCGTCCAAGGCGAGAAAGTTCTCCGGTCTGCGTTGCTGGTTAACCGTCTAGAGCACTTGTTTCCGATGATGGAAACTTCGAACCCGGTCTGATATACTTCGGTACTTCGGTAGCACGCCTTGTCATGTGAATGGCAGTGGGATGAATCCGTGGTAGCGGTTCCTCGATGTGTGCGACAATTAACTACTCTTTTAAAGTTTCGAGGTATCCCGATGAAAAAGCTTGCAATAGCTTTCTCCTTTTTCGCAGCAGTAGCATGCATCGGCTTCACCGGTTGCACCGGTGGAAGCACTGAAACGGCTGTTGTTGAAGCTCCACCAGAAGATGAAGGCCAGGCAATGGACGGCATGAGCGATGACG
>JAKMEW010000279.1 GCA_022425745.1 Rubripirellula sp. | reverse complement strand
GGGCAGTACCGTAGAGTCAGGCCACATCGACGGCGATCACTGTCGTTGGGTGACGAACCGTGAACGAGTAGGTCACTGTGAATCGATGCTTGACCGGCCCGAAGCGGGGTTAAATTGTGATTGCCATATTTTTCGGGGCTCTTGATGGATTGATCCAGCACATTTCCGTCGGAAGCTTCACTGCTTTCAAAGTCAAGCAAACCGTGGGTATGTGATCCGTTGTAGACCTCCATGCATCCGTTGGCCGCATCTGCATCATCGATAGCAAGCCAAACCGTAATCGCCTTAGTTGGAGTTAGCGGCCAGTAGCTGCAGTCTTGATGCCAGTCGACTCGCTTGCCATCACCCGGCATTTTGCAGAAGAAGTGTGATCCCCAACCGATCACGTCTCGCCCCAATAGATCGCTCACGCAGGCGACAATCTTGTGGTTGGTGAGAATGTCCCAGACTCGTCCATGTTTCAAGTGAGCGCTACTGATCGAGTAACTATCTCGACCTGCCGCGAGGGTGTCCGAAAGCAAGGCGTCGAAATATTCTCGGATGTCGGTTATCTCTTCGGGTGAATAAAAATCGAGCGGGCCGAGGTATCCATCGGCATTCCAGGTTCTAATTTGATCTTTCGTTAGGCTTTGCGGAGCGTCATTAGCTGTGGGGAAAAAACCAATTTCCCGCGAAAGCTCGTTGATAGATTTTTGATCAGGAATGATCGCGAAGTCGGTTTTTTCTTGCATGAGCGTTGAGAGCTTTCTGTGGACGAACGTTGATCTGGTGCGAGGTTATTGTGCGATGGTGCGAGGACTTGACTTGCTGTGAGGGACGGAACCGCACTTGATTTAACGCTGCGGCGTACCGTACTAGGGAGGATTGTAACCAGATTCGCGAGGTGGAGAAGCGGATCGAGTCGAACGTTATTTGTAAGGCACAGGCTGGTGCGAAAGTTCAAGCTTCCTCATTCTTTCCCGCGGCTGTCGTTCGCGGTTAGCGGAATCACACTGCGTCAAGCATTGGGGCCGATCGCAGCATCACTCGGTATCTTGGTCGTACTGGTTCTGTTCTTCACTGGCGGATTGAGTCTCAATTTTGATGAAGGCAGTGGTGAGTCGTTGGCTGATGCTCCATCGGCAGCAAACTCTGATCAACCTGCAGATGTTTCGCTTTCAAAGCCGGCGAATATTGTGTCCGGCTTCCCCGCGCAAGATCACCTCGCTTCCGCAGCTGACCTCGCCACCGCAGCGAAAGTCGAACCATCAGCGTCCGCACGAACTCTCTTGGTCGCTCCATCGCCAAATCTCTCTGTCGGTTCCCAAGTGGGCTCCGCCCCGTCACGGCCTGCCGTGAAGCCGGTTGTGTCGCAGGTGGCAGATCAACGAGATCGGACGATCGGTTTGCTGGTGTTGCAGTTTGACCCTTCTGCCGCTCCCAAAATGGAGGCCAATGGGGTTGTGGATCGACAGAGATTTTCAGAATGGTTTGCTGGAATACTTGCGTCGTTCCAACGTTTTGATGTTGTCGCGGTGCACGGATTTCCCTTTGCATGGGAAGGTTTGATTCGGGAAGAGTTGAAGGCGGACCAGTCAAATATTGCAAAGTGGGGCATGGTGTCATGTGATCCGGATGTTGTTAACCGCGGTGGACAACAGGTTGCATTTCTTTGGAAACAAGCAAGGGTCCATTGCGATCCGGCCTCAAGCTATTTAGTCACGGATGGTCAGCATCGTTTTTCTCAGCCGCCAATGGTTGCATCATTCAAAATGCGTCTAAAAGCGGAAGAAGGCGATAGTCCCTTTCGTTTTGCACTGATTCATGCCTTGCCATCCGAAATCGGGTCGCAATCATTTCTCACATCCCAGTCCGTCGGTAGCCAAGGACCGATTTCAGGCACCCCATCGACTTCCCCAATCGAAGATGTCTACTTGCGCGTCAGGAAGTATGAATTTGAAAAGCGAGGCGAGGAGGATTGTATTTTGGTGGGACAGTGGGACGGGGGACACGATGCGGGTCACGCCTCGTCAGGAGAGTTCGTCAGTCATGCCAAAAGTGCATTAGCTGAGCATAGTGCAATAGCTGAGCATCTTGTTGAGCTGGTAAGGCCCGTTGTTAATTTAACGGAGCGAGGGCTTGAAGAGGTATCTAATTTGCATCTGCTTTTTGATCGCCGCTACAGCCGCGAATACAGCGGCGAATACAGCGGCCGAAGTCGCGGTGAGTCAGTGGGCGCAACGGGTCGAACAGCAGCAAGTGACTTATTGTCCGAGTCCAATGAGTCTCACGCCGAATTCCGTGACCTCGGTTTTACCGGAGCCTTGTTCGGTGAGTTCTCTGCTTCTGAGACGCCTCGATTTGAGTCGACTGCGAATGGGCCTACCGGCTCACTTTTGCGTTAGCCCGCGATCTTCCTCGTTTGTTTCGCGAGACGCTTCGCAATTTTCTCTGGCGGTTGACGCCAGCGTCGATGAAGCCACCAGTATTGTTCGATACCTTTCTGGATCGCTTCGGCAAGTCTTTGGTTATACCAGTGTGTGAGACTGGTCACGCTTCGGGCGTCATCGGCTTGTGGGTCTGCGGGATCGATGATCCCAGTGGTGCCGAGCTCAAATTGCATCGGCTTGCCGGCCACTCGTCTCATGTAGCCCACCATCATCGGTGCGTCGTTGCTCAGTGAGAAGAGTGCAAGTGCTTTGTGGGATGATGCGATCTGGCCCAAGAATTCGACCCAGCATCCCTTGGGTCCTGCGTGCTGGTCCGCTAGCAGTGAAAGGATTCCTCCTTTCTGGAGATGTCGATCGACGATCGGTGCACATCCTTCCTTGTCCACCATCCGTTGTCCCTTGGCGCCGCGAAACCGTTCAACCCATCGATGCAAAAATGGATTGTCGAGTTCTCTTGCGATGGTTAGCGTGCTGAAGCCCATCAGACCGGTCACATAGCCGCCCACCTCAAAGTTACCAAAGTGACCGGTAACGCCCACGATTGGACGGTCGCTCAAATAAAGTCTTAGGATCGATTTGGTCTTGTCGATGTAGACATGCTTTCGCCAATTAACCAGGTGCAGTCGTC
>JAKMEW010000239.1 GCA_022425745.1 Rubripirellula sp. | reverse complement strand
AACAATTAAGGAATAAAAACAAACTCATTCGCATTCAGGATCGCTCTGGTCAAAGCGGGCAACCCAAACTCTTTGACCAAAGCCAAACTCGCGTTCATCTCCGAATCAGTCGGCCTTCGCTGAAAGCAGAGATCCCACGCAAGTGTCACCTGATCATCGACCCGATCACACTCATCCGACAAACGATCCGCAAAGAGACCGGCTTGCTGAATCATGAAGCTACTATTCAGTAGGCTCAGCGCTTGCAGAGGCGTTGTTGAACGACTCCGTTTGGCAACAACCATGCTTGCGTCTGGACAATCAAACACACCGAACACTTGATCCTTTTCTTGACGCACCTTCGTCATGTAAATCATCCTCCGCCAATCGCCAGGACCAAAACTTTCCTTTGGATGGTAATGCCGAACGTTCTCCATCTGAACTTCGAAAGCACTAAAACCAGGCCCACCGCTCTCTTCAAGATTCAATACCCCCGTCACAGAGAGAATCGAATCGCGGATTGCCTCAGCTTCCATGCGCCGAGGTGCAAACCGCCACAGCAAACGGTTATCAGCATCCACCTTTAAGCAAGCCTCATTCGGAGTATCACTTTGTACCCACGTGTGCGAGTTTAGGATCAGGCGATGAATGTGCTTTAACGACCACCCTGACTCAATCAACTCCGAAGCCAGCCAATCGATCAACTCGGGGTGACTAGGCTCGGCTCCGTTGCGTCCAAAATCAGACGGTGTGCTAACGATTCCCGTGCCAAAATGGAACTGCCAAATGCGGTTCACAATCACTCGTGCGGTCAGCGGATTATTCTGATCGGCAATCCAGGCCGCCAGCCGTTCACGTCTCGCTCGCTCAGGACTTGCGGCATCCAACCGCCAATCCGCTAAGGCGGCAATACCGGCGGGTGAAACCTGCTCTCTTGGTGAGCCCGGCTCACCCCGATAAAGACGGTGAGTCAACCCCGGCTGGGCGAACTGCCCCACGTAGACCACTCGCTCTGCCTCGATCGCCTTGATTTTTGATTGAGCCTCTCGAAGTGCTTCCAGCCACCGCAGTCCCTGCTCACGCTCCGCCTCATCAAACCCCTCGAATTGATAGTCACTCTCAGATCTGGCACCAGTTTGACTTCCCCGACGGTCGGAACTCCCCGCAACATACTCCCAGTTGCCCTGCGAGTTACGTACCTCGATGCGGTAATCTATCGCCGTCCGGTCGGTGAACTGACCTTCACGATCCCTGGCCCATTGAATCCGTTCAACCGGATAAGACTCCTTAAACTCAATCTGCACCCACCCACCGCTGACCTGCGATGAAATCCAGCTTTTGGAATTACCGAATTCACCGTCATTGATTTGAATCAGGCGGTGTTTCGGGTGAACAAAATCACCTGAAGACGATGCCCGTGAACCGTTGCTGGACAACGCAACATTCATCTCACCAGAAAAGACTTCGATTTCATCGATGCAGGGTTCACCCTGATTGGTCGAATCAATCCAGAAGCGAACTGCGTCTGCCTGACGTCGAGAAAACGTTTCGACGTTCAGCAACGATGAAACCGACTCGCGGAGCTCTAATGAATTCGAGTCATCGGATAATGAATCAGGCTGCTGTTCCTGAAACACCACCACGTCGGCCGTCACGGCTTGTGCATCGTCACCGCCTGTCAAAACCAATGTATCCTGCGGATCTAGCTCAAAGACACCCGCGTCATAAAAACCACTCCACTGCTTGCTTTGCCTAACAACGTTCGGCGCAACAGCATCGCTTCGACGATTTCCTTTTTGATCAACCGACTGCTTCGGCTGTTGGTCGGCACGAACTTGCTGGTTAACTTCCGCAATCAGCTGTTCACCACCAGCTGATTGCAACCAGTAGCGAGCCTGTTGGGTATGGGATGAAAAACCGGCGCCCCAACTCAACCAGATTCGAAAGCGTCCACGTAGTTTTGGTGTATATTGAATCACCGGAACGTCTGGCTCATGGTTCCACCACGAATAACCTTCTCCCGACCAGTCACTGATCGCACCCTCAACCTTGCCTGCCAACCCTTTTACTTCGACAAGCTTTTTGGCGTGAGCATCATCGACCGCACGGACTAATCCACCCTGCCTGACGCGAGGAACAAACTGCTGGAGCTTATCCTTGAGCTGAGTTTCGCTCTTTTTTAATGCCAAAACGTTCTCTGTTTGCGTTTCGTCCAATGGCAAAGTGCCATTACCATGATTTACGCCCGCAAAGATAGCTTGCAGTGAATAGTAATCGCTGTGTGAAATGGGATCGAACTTGTGATCGTGACAACGAGCACAACCGGTGGTCAGTCCAAGAAAAGCGGTTCCAACCGTGTTGATCATGTCATCTAATTCGTTCATTCTCTGAACTTGCCTGAGCTTTGGATCCTGACCCTTGACCTGATCCACGGGACCGGCAACCAAAAAACCAGTTCCAATCGGTCGGCCAAAGGCATCACCTGCAATCTGAGACTTGACAAATTCGTTGTAGGGCATGTCCTCATTGAAACAATCAATGATCCAATCACGAAACGCCCAAGCCGTTGGACGCTCCCGATTCATCTCGTATCCATGGGATTCACCAAATCGAATCAGATCAAGCCAGAGAGCGGCAAAGCGTTCACCAAAGAGTGGACTATCGAGAACCTTTGCTACAAGGTTTTCCCATGCTTGGTCACTGCGATCGTTAACAAACGCAAGAACTTCCTCGGGGCTCGGCGGTATCCCAAGCACAGTCAGGTAGAGTCGTCGGATTAACGTTACTCGATCTGCTCTCGCGGACGATTGAATCCCTGCAGCGGAAAGACGATGGTCAATCAGATCATCAAGTCGGTTAACTGGAGGCTTCTCCAAGGGAAGAAATGCCCAATGCTTTAGAACTACTTCCTCTTGCTCGGGACCGTAATGCAGTGGAGTCGGCGCACCGACTCGGATCCACTCTGCTAATCGCTCAATCTCTTCCGCTGCGAGCCTACCATCCGGTGGCATCTCATAGCCACTTTCTTGATGACGAACCGCTTTCATCAAAAAGCTATTCTCCGGCGCACCACGAACTACTGCCGGTTCGCCGCTATCACCCCCACGCAACAACCTTGCAAGGCGATCAACACGAAAAGACGCCTCTTGCTCCTCTGGACCGTGACAGGCAATACAGTGTGTTTCTAAGATCGGCGCAATTTCTTTCTCAAAGTCAACAGCCTTTAACGATGAAGTTGTAACCACAAGACTCAATACAGCAATCCAAGCGGGAAACACTCGCCCTGGACAAGCATCACGCATCCAACGCATCACGCTGTAAATCGCAAAGGATTGAATCGTCGTTTTCATTGAGACCTACCCGTCAAATCAATCCACATAAAGAAACTCGTTGGAATTAAAAATCACACGGCACAATGCAAAAAGTCCTTGAGCATTCACAAACTGTTCAGCGTGTTCCTGTTCTCTACCATCAGGACGCCGCCCGTAAGCAAGCTCGAAAGCACGCACAACCTGCTGCGTGGTAGCCGAACCGACTTCGCCTCGAAGCCGATCGGCGAAGGCTTGGCTCTGACGCAGCAATAACTCGTTATTAAAGAGCGTCAACGACTGAAGCGGAGTTGTGGTCGTCAATCGGTTCGGTGTTAGGC
>JAKMEW010000233.1 GCA_022425745.1 Rubripirellula sp. | reverse complement strand
GATGGAAATGGAAGAGTCACACGCGTTGACTCGTCAGAAAGCTAAACTCGCTAAGGGATTTGGCTTTTTGGTTTCAGTGCTTTTCCTTTTACGGTCGGCGAGTGAGACTGGGTTGCTTTTGGCCGATCGTGTTGCGAACAAGTTGTGTTGCTTCTTCGGGGCCTAGAACGTGCGAAGTAGCAGCGGGGTGAAAGCCAGCTGCAACGGTGAATTTTGCTCCATCAAGTGCCATCGCCAGTAGGTCTTCCGCAGATAAGGTGTGACGCCCCGCACGCTTGGTCAAAGTAAATTCAATCTCGCTGATTCCGGAGAAGCTACGATAGACAACTTCGGTACAAACCATGCGGTCGCTACGGGTGAAGTCGAAATCAAAATCGTAGGGCTTTCCTACGTGTTTGAATGCCCTTTGGATTGCTAAGTCGATTTCGATTGGTTCCAGAAGTGGACGGACAACGATCATCGCGTCATTATGAAACGTGGACTCAAGCGTGCGGTTTTTTACTCCATCTTTGAGCGATTCCACTACCCGTCCGTCACCCACCGAGAAGGCGACGTGAGGCCAAAAGCCGGGAAGGAAATAGTTCGTTAATGCGTTTTCTTTTCGTGTGACAAGGATATCACCACGTCGAATGGTGTTTGCCATTTGTTTGGCAATCGCGGCCGGTAGCGAGGGTTGATGGGTTGGTGACGTGGACAGTGAGCCGATTGCAATCGCTCCAAGTTGTTGGATTCCATAGATTGCCTTGGCTAAACCTTTCTGGAGAACTGCTTCGGTAAGTTGCTTTTTGCGATCACGGATGCGACTCTTCACGTACCGCGCTGTGGAAACATCGAGCACACCACGTCGTTGCTGAATCAATTCATGCAGTGGGGCAAGTCGAGAGTGTTTCTTTACCGCTTCGTCAATCTCTGACTGATGCAGTTCATAAAAATCGCGTGCTTCACGGATTCGTAGTGCATTGCTGGGATCTGTGAGCGATCGCTGGATCTTCTCAAAAGTGTCTTTCCCAATTTTTAAGTTGGGTTGGGCTTCGTTGAGCTTGGAGCGTATCGCGGGTTCTTCAGCAAGGTAGTGCCTGAGAAACCTAGCTGCTTCGATAAGCAGAATTGCGGAAGCAAAAGCGATAAGAAATTGATCCATTGTCGCCCGCTCGGGGGCGTTTTCTTGCTGCGTGATCGACTCAATCACTTCATGCAGTGCTGCTCGAGCTTGTTGGTAAGAGCCCCAGTTTGCAAGAACATGATCTTCTTCGGCGGGAAGAAAGTAACCACGATCACGAACCGTTGTAGAGATCAAACTTTTCTGGGCGGTCTCACGTAATGAATCCAACTGTGAGGCAATTTCAAGCACAGCCTCGAGATTGTTTTCGAAGTTCGGGGCCTCGTTCAAATTGCTAGACATTGTTCGCCTCACTAGACATGCTTGCCATGTGGAGTTTCAGGTGTTACCACCAATTTTAATCTTGCCGGTGAAGCATCCCGATGGCGTCGGTTGCCCAAAAGTTAACGATTGTTGCCTTCGGCTGACTTGCGGTAGACAATTTTAACATCCTCGCCGAAACAATCCGTCCGATGAAGTTGCAGGCGGGGTGCATCCCGAATCTTGTCAATGCCCACGCCCCCGAGAGGCCCTGGGGCATGCTGATTGCCAAGGCGAATGGGACCGATGTAAACGTGATACTCATCGATTTCGCCTGCGTCCGCGAATCCACCTAGCAGGTTTCCTCCGGCCTCAAGCAAGATGTTGGTCATGCTCTGCTTCCCCAGTTGCCGGAGGGCTGCGGTAATCAAATCACTCGAACCGGACTCTCTGACTTGAGTGCAAGTGGCACCAAGGTCTTTGCTGGCTCTGAGATCTTTATCTCTGATTTTTGCTCCGGCGATGATTTGTACGGGTATCGAACGAGCTGATTCCATTAGTTGTGTCGATGCATCGGGGACACTACTGCTGCACAAGATGATTCTCTGTGCAATACGAGGTGGCTTACCGAACTCTGTGGGCAATCGCGCAGTCAGCATCGGGTTATCGGTGCGAACGGTCCCCATACCCGTAAGAATTCCATCCACTCTTGATCTAGTAAGGTGAACATCGAGTCTTGATTCTTCGTTTGTGATCCATTGGCTCTCGCCTGTATGGGTTGCGATTTTCCCATCCACGGACATGGCCCACTTGGCAATCACCCAAGGCTTACCGGTGTTGACACGTTTTAGGTACGGAGCGTTAAGATCGGCAGCTTGATCCCGCAGGACATCGCACACCACTTCGATCCCTGCCCGTCTTAATTGTTCGATGCCACCGCCAGAAACCTTTGGGAATGGATCCTTCATGGCTAACACCACTCGCTTCACACCCGATTCGATCAGGCTATCAGTACATGGCGGTGTTTTGCCGTAATGGCAGCAGGGTTCTAGCGAGACGTAGGCCGTTGCCCCGGTGGCACTGACTGACCCTAGGGATCGCAATGCTTCAATCTCTGCGTGAGGGCCGCCGTGCTGTTTGTGGAAGCCCTCGCCGATGACCTCGCCATCGCGAGCGAGTACACAGCCGACCATTGGATTTGGCTCTACTCGCCCCTGACCCTCGGCGGCAAGTTCAATTGCTTGCCGCATGAGAAGTTCATCAGGAGATTCAGCTGGTTGATTCACAGCATGACGCCTCTTTAATGGAGAGCGGATCAATCCATTCCGGGAACCCAAAGCTTGCTGCCGCCACCGCCTTCTTGAGTCGGGGGCTGCTGCCCTTGATCAGGAGTCCACAATCCGCCACCAGCTCCCGAAGGGTTCCCGCCAGCGGCTTGTGGGCTACCACCAGATCGCGGAGCTCCATCAGGGCCAATGAGGCCATAAGCCATTAGCATCTGTTGTAAGCGAGCCATCACTTCGGGGTCATTTCCATACTGTGATGTGAGGGATTGAATGGTTTCTTGGAAACCTTGTGGATCACCCGCTGCAAGACGAAGACTGACTTCGCTTAAGAGAAGCTGTGCTGTGGGCATTTGATTCGCCACCGCAAACGCCTTCGCCTTCTCCAATGCTTCCAATGCTTTATCGTTCTGCTTCGCAGTGTTGACCAGCGTCATATGAGCGAGCATCTTGGCGGGTTGCTGTTCCTCAGTTAGTTCTGCTTCGATCAGTTGTGCGGCAAAACGTCGAGCAGCAGGGGTCGCCGATACCTGCTGACATCTCTGCAGAAGATAGATCAGGGTTTCGGCGTCAAGTTTGTCGCCATGGACGCGGTTGAGATCCTCATTGGCGATGGCTTCCGCGTCTGCCGGTTCAGGATGTAAGTTTTCCGGAGCGGTAAGGTTTGAAAGTTGATAGACCTGATCCATCAATGTTTCACTCTTTGAAACAATTTCATCGTATTGTTCAATCAGGCGTACCGCGACGATTCGTTCAAAAGCGAGAGAATCGTCATTTGCAGTTTCGCGGAGTGTCTTTCCACCGAGGAATGGGATTTCCGTGTCAACGATGCGATCAGCCAATCTTGCTTCCATCAGTTCAGCCTGCAGTTTTTCTGCTTCGGACTGTTTGGCTTTGAATGGAATGATCGCCACTTGAGGCTGAACCGCAGCAAGAAGTGGCAGAGGATCACTGTCACTTTCTTGCAATTCGATGCCGTCAATCAGGCTCGCGATGCGTTCTTTGACCGATTGCAGATCACGCGGTCGGACATCATGGATTTCAATTCGTGCATCTCGATCGGTCTGCTTCCCGTAGACAAATACCAACGCGATCGACTCGGGTACTTCATCAATCGGAGGTAGTTGATCGAGGGATTCCGGCTTGTCACGATCAAGAATCTGGAAGCCAGCACGCGGTGGGACTTCGCTGTCGGTCATCCGAAGCGATCCCAGCATATTGCCTGGCAGCGATGTGAACCTTGAGTCCGCAGTGAGGCAAAGTTCGACTTCTTCCGCGTTGTTGATCGTTCCCTCAAGACGCTTGACGAGGGTCGATAGATCGGGTGAGGTTGGATCGACAAGTGCAGAGAGTGCTCGGCTTTGGACGCGTTCTTCGTGCTCCAGTGATTCACACTCGGATAGCTTCTTGAACAGAGTTGATTGCGCATCGGTATCGCCACGCCAAATGGCACACATCAGCAGACCCGATAGAACAGCTGGTTCTTTGGAAAGGGTGCGTTGGAGTGATTGGAATTTTGATTCCGCTAAGTCAATCTTTTGATTTTCCAAAAGCGATGATGCTTCGTCATAACGCTCGCCCCATTCCACATCCCTTGGGCGAGGAATCAACATCGGGGTGGCTTTAATAAGCTGATTGATGGTCGGCGAGGTATTGAGTTGCTGGAGAACCGAAACAGCAGCCTGCCCACCTTGATAACCGGTTGTCATCATCGCGAGTGATGCATAGACGCGCGACGTGAGGAAGACTCCTCGCTGAGCGAGCATGTAGGCCAAGGCTGATGCGACATCGAGGACGAATGCGTCAACGTCACGACCGCTTTCGGTGAGCGCGGAGAGCATTGATTCGGTCGCTGGCTCTACTTGCCCTCGGAAGAGATTCGCGGCAGCACGCTGTGTCAATGCTAGAGGATTGCTCGGCTGAAGGCGAATGAATCGATCTGCATTTTCGTTGAGTGTTTCGTATTCTCGCAGATCCAATAGTAGACGTCCGCGAACCGCGAGCGCCCATGCGGCATCGGGATGCGTTTGCAGGACCTCAGAGAGTCGATCAAGAGCCGGTACGATTTGGCCTCCGTTGACCATGTTGACCACGCGGTCCATCTCTTCGATGGACTCTTTGCATTTGCAGAATTTGATCTTTTTTCCGCTTCCGCACGGACATACGGCATATTTATCGACTGACATCAGGTCGTATCGCTCAAAAGGTGACAAAATTAGCCGCACATTAACGGCTGGTTCAGGCAGGAATTTACCATGTCCTGCCACCGTACCCATACCCCCTGTCGAGTCAGTTGTTTTTTTTCGGCGTCGGTTTCTCCATCACTCCTGCCTTTCCAGCAATCCCGTCTTCTTATGAGCGTATTTTTTAACGATTCGGTCGAAGTAAATCACTCAGCGAACTGTTTTCGGGGAGTGCTTGGG
>JAKMEW010000221.1 GCA_022425745.1 Rubripirellula sp. | reverse complement strand
GAATCTTGCGCTGGACCTAAATGGTTTTTACCGAGAGAGAGAAATCAACGACGCGAACAAACTGCTTGATGAAGCGGAAAGACGTCTCGTTGCAGTGGCTGATGGTACTCTCGGACTTGAGTTGCTGGGATTTGATCCTGCAGAAACCGAAACCCCTCAAACTCTGGTAGGTGGATTCCGGTCTCGAATTGATGACTCCATTCAACCCTACGGAATTGTCCTTCCTAAGAACTTTCAGCAAAACTCGCAGCGTCCTTACCGGCTTGACGTATGGCTTCATGGTCGAGGCGATACAAAAACGGAAGTCGCATTTTTAACGGAGAGGCGTGCTCGACCTGGTCAATACGAACCGGAAAACACCATCGTCCTTCACCCGTTTGGCAGGCACTGCAATGCCTTCAAGTTTGCTGGCGAAACCGATGTATTTGAGGCCATTGAACGCATCAAGCAAATCGCGAATATCGATGCTTCTAAAATAGCAATTCGGGGCTTTTCGATGGGTGGCGCCGGCTGTTGGCATCTAGCAGTTCATCGGCCAACGGATTGGTTTGCCGCGAACCCCGGAGCCGGTTTTGTAGACACCTTGGTTTATCAAGGCTGGACCAACGAGACGCCATATCCGCTCACACCAAGTCGCAAGAAACTTCTTAACTGGTATGACGTGCTGCCATGGGTAGGCAATCTTCGAAATGTCTCCACAACTGCTTACAGCGGTGAAGTTGACAAACAACGTCTCGCTGCAGATCGTGTGGTGAAAAACGCTGCAGATCTCAACATTGATATTGAATACGTGATCGGAAATGGCATGGGTCACAAAATCGATGATGCGAGCGCACAGAAAATTGACTCTGTCTTGGCCAAGCTAGCTGCAGAGCAGACCAACGCAGCGAAACCGACAATCGACTTCACCACTTACACATTACGCTATGCCAAAGCAGATTGGATCGAGGTTACTGGATTAGAAGAACACTGGACGGCTGGCAGAATTCAAGCTGCCGCTGAACCAAATCAGAAGCTGAATATCACAACGTCGGGAATCACCCGATTCAAAATCGATTTCGCCAAAGCAGGCTGGACAACCCCCGTTGGGAACCTCGCCGTGAACATTGACGGACAATCGGTTTCAATCAGCACACAAAAGCAGCTTGAGAGCCAGCAAATTGAATTCAAGAAAAGCACTCATTGGACTTCCGTCGACCTAGTCGACAATGAACTGCGTAAACGGCCTGGACTCCAAGGACCAATTGATGACGCGTTCTGTGATCGATTTCTGTTTGTTGCACCCAGCCAGGATGCCGCAAATAGTACTACCCAGCGATGGATTAAACGGGAATTTGAATATGCCAAACAACGCTGGCAAAAACTAATGCGAGGAGAGGTTCGCGTGGTGCGTGATACCGAGCTTACACCACAAATGATTCAAAATAACCACCTTGTTTGCTTTGGTGATTTCTCCAGCAATCAATATCTCAGAGAAGTCCAATCAGAACTCCCGATCACCTGGAGTCGCGACAGCGTCACGGTTTCATCAGAAGCATTTGATGCATCCAGTCACGCGGTAGTGATGTGTTACCCCAACCCCAAAAACCCAAACAAGTACCTGGTCATCAACAGTGGCATGACTTATCGAGAGTTCTCCAATGTGAGCAACTCAAGGCAAATCGCCATGCTACCCGACTGGGCCGTTATCAGAACGGATTCAGCGAACGACGACATCTTCCCAGGTGAAGTGGTTGCAGATGGCTTCTTTGACGAAAGCTGGCAACTCGCTCCATAAAACGTCCAAATGATGACACATCCACTTGGAGCTTTTCGATTTGCCCCAAAGACCAGTGTGGGGAGTTCAGCAGCTATCGGCGTGCCATACGACGAGCGATGGCTGTGCGAGGCAAAGGCATGATTTTCACCGCTCCACCTGAATTAAACAGCAAGTCATCCCGAGTTGGCTTGGCTTCGGTGTTCTCATACTGGACCAAGTATGCACCAATTTGAAGTCCGTCTTCTTCGTAGACAGGTGGCCAAAATTCCTCACCTCGGATTGCAAGCGTTTTAGCAAGCAATCGAGTGGCGCGACCGGAGAATCCACTGAGCACCATGTCGAGTCGGCCTAACGCTTCTCGAAACAGATAGAAAACGAGCGCGGTGTCTTGATCTTTGCCACCAGCGTATTCCCAAGTGCCATCATCCTTCTCGTAGTAAAAACCGGGCTCCGGAGCGTCTTCGTTTTTGCTCAATCGTGTGCCCGCAGAGGCGCCGTCGGGTTTCGGGTCACTATCCCGATAACGCAGAAAGAACGGACAGGATCTGGCCGAAACGTCATCCACATCATCCTCGGTCACAAACGGGGTGCAGCCAAAAGCATCCGCAAATAGTAACTCGACGACAGGATTACTCTTCACACTCCCAATGCAGACCATTCCTCGATCGCCTTGAGCTTCAACAAAGCCGTCAAATACCTCTCCAGCTCGAGCTCTTGCATCTGCTAAAGAGACCTCTCCTGGACTCCAGACCAGCGACTGCTGAATGCGATCAGGCATTGGCGCCGGAACGGCCTTGCCATCTTCTTCTTCGCCGGAGCCTTGATGCTTGGCCACCCCTCCGAGAGTGGAGACACCGTTGAGAAGCTCGCCGAAGAGTACTGCATCGCTCGCAACAACTGTAGCGTTGTCCGCAGATTGACTCGAAGGAGCCTGACGTACTCCGAGAACGATTTCAATTTCACCGCGTCGTGCTAGCAACTCCCAAAAGTTCTCAGCATTGACGGAAAACAGTGCTCCCGGAAGCTGATCGGCCGATGCATATCCGTGATCGATCAGATAATCACAGATTCTAGATAACGCATCCAGAGGAATGTATTTCGCCTCATTTTTCAACAACGACGCCACTTGATGACGATCAAGACCGGTATGTTCCACGATCGATTTGATGGTTCCCGGGCGTTTACGACGATCGGGAGTATGCCCAAGCAACTCAGCTAAACGAAATGTGTATCTCATGGCAAATTCAGTGTTGTTTCCAATTCACGGGTGAAGCTGCGATTTTAGCAGAGGAATCCATCAATCGGACATAGGTAGCAATGGAGGAAATAAATATTGATTCGATCGCGTGAAACTCCATTACCTGCCATCGACTCAGATGGCGAAAAACCACCCAATTCGTCCTTGAAGACGCTTTGGTTTGATTTCCAAGAGGTCCCCCTTTTTTCGGTTGATGCGATTCCGGATCTGCCGATAGAAACGATAATTAAATCACGTGTTTTGAGACGCCCAGTTTGGCTGCACGAAAAATTGGCTGCACGAAAAAACTTTGCACCACACGAGGGTGCTTTGGACTTCACGGGGGTCTTGGGGCTGCTGGTCCATCTTTTGGTCGAATTGGCGTGCTCTTGTGGCACAAATGCGAGTCACCTGATTACCAGCGGCACTTTAACGATATCTAAACTACAATGAGGGTGAGTGTTCGGACCTTCACCAAGAAGACTTACATGTCAGCTGCCAGCCCTCCTAGCCGAATTAACAATGCTGCTTCGGCAGAGGTACGAGGAGGAAGATCCACACCGAATGGCAACCGCGTCGACGAGATCATTGATCAGCGAATTGATGAAACTTGCCGAGCTCTGTGGCGAGCAGAACTTACCCGCAGAACGCTGGGTCTTCTGATCTGCCTCAACGTCATTTTTTTTGCATGGATAGTTGTCGACCAATGGATCTACTCACCGGGCGTCATCGTCAGGACGTTATCCCTCGGTTCTATTCTCGGAATCATATCCGCTTACATCTGGCGATATATTCTTCCGATCTTGAAGAGCTCGATTGCTCCTGAATATGCAGCACGAGCCATTGATCGTGATTTAGCGGAAGCCAGGCAATCGTTACTCAGTTACCTCACGCTTCGAGAGGCGTCACGGGACGACAGCCTACAAAGTGGAGTGGTTCGAAGCATTGGAACTGAATCGGGTAAGAAACTGCAGCAACATGACACACCACCCAGCGAAGCAACCGGAACGGTGCGGTGGTGGATCATCGCGATTGCCAGCGTAACCGCGTTAGCGATGTATGTCGCACTTTCACCCAAAAGTAGCGTTCAAGCAATTACACGCTTGGGCGCACCTCTGGCAAACATTGCTGCGCCACAGCGAGTAAAAATCGATCAGGTTACCCCGGGTAACACCCGGGTAACCGCGGGCCTGCCGGTTGAAATCAGCGCAAGCGTTGATGGATTATTCGCGAACGAATCGGTAGTTTGCCTATGGACAAATTCGTCCGATGAAGAACGACTCGAACTGTCGCTTGACCCGACATCTAACCGCTATATCGGAGACCTACCGGTTCCTCATTCTGCGATTGGGGTGATCAACTACCGAATCATTGCAGGTGACGCGTCAGCAGGCCCTTTCGAACTTATCGTCGAAGACATTCCTGTTGTTACCATCGATCACATTGAATACCGGCCGCCAGCTTACACACGATTACAGGACTTTTCAAAAAGCGTTGGTGCCATCCGTGCCGTAGATGGCACAAACATCACGGTGCACGCCAAAGTGAATCGCGTCGTCAATCGCGCAAAAATTGAGTTCAACCCAGCCCCGATCGGCAGTCGCATCCAGGCAACTGCGGGTGCCTTAGAAATGAACATCGATGCATCTGGGACCACCCTCAGCGCCAGCTTCAATCTGCGAGACACTCAGGAACTCGGAGGAAATAGAAACAAAACCTCTTACAGAGTCTTAGTATGGGACTCGATCGAACAAGAAAACGTCAAACCAATTATTTACCCAATCGAGATCGTTCCGGATCTGCCGCCAGAGATCAACATTACTGTCCCAAGCCAAAGCCCAAAGAATCTTCCTTACAACGCCCAGCAACTCGTCGAAATTCACGCTTCCGATCCCGACTTTGGCTTGAGTCGCATCGAGCTGGAAATTCATTACGGAACCAATCGAACGTTGGTACCAGTTCTTTGGGAGAGCAGTGCGGGTGAGTTGGGTAGACAAATCGGCAGCATTCCGATCCGGCCGGAAGAATTAAGTCTTCAAATCGGAGACTCGATCGAACTTGTCGGAATTGCAACTGACAATCGATCAGATCACCTTTCTGATCTGCTGAAACCGAACATCGTTCGGACTGATGCGATCCAATTGCACATTACATCACCAAGTAGCCTACCCGCAGCCGATGATCCCGCTGCCGATGGCGTATCCGAGCGGAAAAACTCTCCAGAAAGCGGTTCAGGATCCTCCCAAAATGATGAAGCGGGCGGAGCAGGTTCCGGTGGCAGCGGCGATTCACAAGCGACCTCTCAGCAAAATGGAGAAGGGCAAGGCGAGACAGGTTCTTCGTCGCAATCACCCAAAGGTAATGATGAATCATCAGGCTCCGGATCCAATAGCGGTGATCAACAAAATCAGAATCCCGACACCACGGATCGTTCGAATCCTGACTCGATGCCAACCGGTGATGCCGGCGGTTCTTCTGACCCAAGTAACTCTCAAGCTTCCGCCAACGGCGGCGACTCCGACCAGAGTGATACTGACTCGGAGACTCAAGAGAGACAAGCCAATCCATTAGATCCAAACAAAGACGAGAATGCTTCCGCTTCGAGTGAAGCAAACAGTTCGCAGGAATCCGCATCAAACTCGTTGCCCGAAAACCAAAGCCCAGCAGATTCCAACTCCAATCAGCAATCCTCAGGTGCAAATACAAACCAAGCTGAAGGTTCTGCAAAAGGCGAATCTGATAGCAGGGGCTCGGGAGACATGCCCAATGATCAATCAAACAATAGCAACCCGCAACAAAACGAATCGTCGGCAAGTCCTTCGGGACAATCAACTCAAGCGAACCAAAGTAAACCTGATCATGATGGTGAAGCGTTTGAACGGATAAGAGACTACCTAGATGAATTGCAAGGTTCGGAAAGTAGGCAGGGGGATTCATCTTCGTCAGAAAGCAACTCCGTTAATCAACCTTCATCCCCTGATAACGATGGGGCTAACAACGGAAACCAAACAGCAGAGCGGAATAGCAATGAAGGCAGTGAATCTGGTGATGACTCAGGTGATTCTGAAAGTGGAGAACAAGGTTCTTCGCTAGCAGATTCAACAGACACTGGTAACCGCAGTGACGGATCAGACTCAGGCGAAACGGCGGACACAGACAACGGGAATGCCGAAAACGCATCCGATTCGCAAAACACTGCAGACGGGAACACTGGCGAGAATTCAAACGACTCGACGAACTCGCAGAAGTCAACATCTCAGGGCAGTCAGGGTGAATCATCTCAGGGCAATAAGGGTGAATCATCAACGGAGAATTCTGAAGGTCAAAAAGGTCAGCAGCAAGCCGATTCTGACTTGAGTAGTCAAGCGAAAGAAGCGTCCGAAACATCCGATGAATCTGCCGGGGACGCGTCGCAAGATCCTTCGTCGGCATCAAATGATAGCCAGCCTTCTACGGATCCTGCTGATCACGATTCGACTGCAGAAACCTCAGATAATCAGGAACAGAATCAGGCATCTGGGGAGTCTGCGAATTCACAAAACACTGATCCCTCGACGCCCAATCCTTCTAAATCCCAGAATAGCCAAAACAGCTCGGACTCTTCTACTTCGTCACCTGCGATGGGTGATGAAGTCTTTGGTGATGGATCGCTCGCGAATCCACAGTCTCCCGATGAAGTGAACCTGGATTACGCAAAGCAAGCGACTGACCTCGTGCTGGACTATCTCGAATCAACTCGAGATCAGCCCAATCAAGATCTTTTGAAGCGATTGCAATGGAGCGAGGAGGAGTTGAAGGCTTTTGTTGAACGGTGGCGTCGAATACGTGAACTTCCGACAACAAAAGGAAAACAGGGTCGCGACGAACTTGAAGACACACTCCGAAGTCTCGGCTTGAGAGACCCCAAATCCATAACCATCGATCAACAAGAGTCGTCAGACAATCTTCGTGCGATCAATGATTCAGGCAACATCCAGCAGGTCCCAGCAGCATATCGTGATGCATTCAACGCCTTTCGCCGCGAGATGAGTCGTGTAAAAGAATAACGAATCGGATAAGCATTCAAACGCTTACCATCGTGACTACGCCGTCAGGTGAAGATGAGTTATTCTGTTGAGATCTCCGCCAAACGAGGATCTCATGAATCGCTTAAGTCCGAAAACCCTTTTCCGTAACGGCTCACTCGTACTCCCCAACGAGGTTCGCCAAGGAAATCTACTCGTTGAAAATGGCAAGATTCTAGAAATCGATGCCAACGCCTCCTCCTCAGCTGACGTGGTGATTGAGTGCGATGGCAAGCATCTGATGCCGGGAGTGATTGATGATCAGGTTCACTTTCGGGAACCTGGACTGACACACAAGGAAGATCTCTACACCGCTTCTCGCGCCTGTGCAGCGGGAGGAACAACGGCATTCCTTGAGATGCCCAACACAAAACCACCGGCAGTGACTGCAGAAGGAGTCAAAGCCAAGGATTCAATCGCAGCAGAGAAATCCCACGTCCACTACGGTTTTTATATTGGCGCAACTCCGGATAACGTCGCGGAGCTTAACGCGGCTGACAACGTGCCCGGAATTAAGATTTTCATCGGCAGCAGCACCGGCAATCTGCTGGTCGATGAACAAGAAGCTCTAGAAAGAATCTTTGCGGAAACCACTCTGCCAATTTGTGCGCACTGTGAAGATGAAACCACCGTGCGGGCCAACGCGGAAAAACTCGCTGGCACCACCAACATTCATGACCACTCGCGAATTCGCGACGTAAATGCTGCTGTGATTGCCACAACACGAGCCGTGGATCTTGCAAACCGTCATCAGCACCGATTCCATGTGCTTCATGTGTCAACTGCCGCAGAACTTCCAATCATCGCCAATCAATCTCCGTACATCAGTGCTGAAGTTTGTCCGCACCATCTATTTTTCAACGTTGATGATTACGAACGGCTTGGCAGTCGTATTCAAATGAACCCCTCGATTAAGTCAGCAGCTGACAACCAAGCTCTCTGGACCGCTCTACTGGAGAACACGATACAGGCAATCGCGACCGATCATGCCCCACATACGCTCGAGGAGAAAGCGAAGCCATACCCGGAGAGTCCGTCGGGTCTGCCAGCGGTGGAAAACAGCCTTGCACTCTTCCTCAATCAAGTCGTCGCCGGAAAGTGCACACTACCGCAAGTTGCCAATTGGATGTCCGATGCGCCGGCTCGGATCTGGGGAATTGTCGGCAAGGGGAGGATCGAAAAAGGCTACGATGCGGACCTCGTACTTGTTGACCTCGAAGAGCAACGGACGATCCAAGATGAACAGCAACACACCAAATCAAAATGGTCACCTTGGCACGGGGAAAGCCTGACCGGATGGCCGATCGCAACATTTCTCAATGGACGCGAAGTCTGGAGTAAACAAAGAGGATTCAGCCCCGAGCGACACGCGGAAAAACTCCTATTTGATCATGCTCGGGGCGGATACTGGGCGACGTTGGATGGTATCGGTATTCGCTAAGAAACGGCTACATCAATGATTGCTTGAATTGAATCATCTTTACGGCTCTGATCCAAATTAGGCCGTTACTAATTTTTCGTTAAACGACTCGATTGTGATAGCTACATCGCAGCCCAGTTATCTTACAATTCCAACTCACGATAAAACAAACCAACCGGGAGAAACACCAATGAGAATTTTCACAGGCGTCACTCTAGCACTCTGCCTCTTCAGCTGTCCTCTCATCGCGGAAGATTCTGCAGACCCAAATGTTACCGTTCTCTACAACGGTGGTGACCTTAGTGGTTGGGAAGGTCGCGAAGATTTATGGTCCGCCGAAGATGGGCAGATTGTTGGACGCACGACTGCTGAAAAGCCAATCAAAGGAAACACGTTCCTCATCTGGAAAGGCGGGACACCGGATAACTTTGAGCTGACTGCGCAGTTTAAAATCGAGTCAGGGAACTCGGGTATCCAATACCGGAGCCGCATTGTGAACGAAAAAGATTTCGTGGTAAGCGGTTACCAAGCGGACATCGATTTTGGCAACAACTACGCTGGTATCCTTTACGAAGAAAAAGGACGTGGCATCCTCGCACGCCGTGGTCAAAAGGTCACGATCAATGCAGATGGAGGAAAGGACGCATCGCAATTTGGAGACGAAGCAGGACTCGCATCTGCCATTCATCCAGGTGAATGGAATGACTTTCGAGTTGTAGCCAATGGCAACCACTTACAACACTTCATCAATGAAACGATGACGGCGGAGATCATCGATCATCAATCTGATAAAGCGGCCAAAAATGGTGTGATTGCATTACAAATCCACCAAGGTCCTCCGATGGTGGTGCGGTTCAAAAACATCATGATCCGCAAAATGAAGTAATCATCATCGTTTACACAATTCATCAATAATCAATGATCCTGAAGGGTTCGGCACTAATGGTGCTGAACCCTTTTTTTTGCTGAACCGCCCCAAGCGAAAAGCATCAAAGGTCTTCATGTGCACGAATTGCACTCCATTTCGCCAAAAAGAATCCCAAGATCGCCTCAACCGCTTTTTCATGCTCATTCGACGAAAAACCGCCAAAAAGTGAGTATAAGTCGACAATGGAACAACTTGAAGGTCAACTATTCCCTGCTGACTACCATATTATGCTCGGCGAGTTAGCCGCGCATCCCCTGCAAGGCGGTGGAGCACTTTCTCCCGTGAATCGGCAAAATCAATGTGGCCATCTCAAGATCAGACACAATCGCTTCTCGATGCGGCGCGAAACGGGGATCACCAAGCGGTTAATAAACTTCTTGAGGAGCATCGTGGTCCCGTTCGCCGTCTTGTAGAGATGAGACTGGACAGAAAAGTCCAGCAAAGAATTGATGTTAGTGATGTCGTTCAAGATGTCCTTGTTGAAGCGAGCGGCAGACTTGAGAAATACCTCAATGATCCGGTGATGGCTTTCCACCTTTGGATGCGACAAATTGCTTGGGATCGAATCATCGATACTTATCGTCGACACCGCGTCAGCGCCAAACGCAACATGGATCGGGAACGTCCAATGAGCGCCATGGTTGGCCCCGATCCATCGACCATCGAATTCAGCGCCCAAATCTGCGACCCAGAAATGACACCTGCCACGGCAGCCGCACAGAGAGAAATTGCGGTGAAGGTTGAGGGAGTCATTCAGCAACTTAACGATCAAGATCGCGAAATTATTTTGATGCGTCATTATGAACATCTGACCAACCACGAGATTGCGGAAACATTAAATCTGAATCCGCCAGCCGCAAGCATGAGATACTTGCGAGCGCTTCGTCGGCTGAGATCACTCTTGGAAGATACCTCCATCGAAGCTGCCGAGCGAGAGGGTATTTCGTGAGCAGTGTGAGTGCGGAGCTCAGTGGCGATCGCGAGCAGCGCCTCGCAGATGCATTATCCGAAGCAGCCGATGCGGTTTGTCGTGGTGATCTAATGGATCTTCAATCCATGTATGAGAATCACCCCGACCTTGAGAATGAACTTCGCAGACTGTTCGGAACGATGCTGGTGACCGATACAGCAGGGGCGTCACTCGACGAAGGCTTGACGTCCGGTGAATCCAATGGACGTTGGCGAAGCCTTCAGCTTCCCGTTGAAATTGGAGACTACCGTCTGGAAGAAGAAATTGGCCGCGGCGGTATGGGAGTGGTTTTCCGTGCGAAACAGATCAGCCTGAATCGAGTCGTTGCTGTAAAAATGATTCTTCGGGGGCGTTTAGCCAGCTCAAGCGATATTGGGCGATTTCTTGCAGAAGCCAAAGCGACCGCCAAACTTGAGCATCCAAATATTGTTCCGGTTTACGAAGCCGGTGACATGGAGGGACGCGCTTTCTTCAGCATGAAGTTGATTGACGGTCCCACCCTTTCAGAACGTGTTACGGCAAAACCTCTACGACAACGTGAAGCTGCAAGGATGATCGCCAGCATTGCGCGAGCCATTGGATATGCGCACCAGCAAGGCATCCTGCACCGCGACATCAAGCCTAGCAACATCCTCATTGACACGAACGGGACTGCACTAGTAACGGACTTTGGACTTGCAAAACATGCGGACGGGCCGATCGATGCAACACGCAGCGGTGCATTGCTCGGTACTCCCGCCTACATGTCACCTGAGCAAGCCAGTGGACGGATCCATCTGGTGGGACCCGCGAGCGACATCTACTCGCTCGGTTGTGTCTTGTACTTCACGCTCACCGGCCGCAATCCCTTTTTAGCTGACACACCGATGGACTTGGTAATGCAAGTCATCGAGCAAGACCCCATCCCGCCTCGCAGCTTCTCCCCGCGAATCGATCGCGACCTTGAGATGATCGCGATACGGTGCATGCAAAAGCCGATCGACCTTCGCTACGAAACCGCCGAAGCGCTCGCAAAAGATCTCGAAGCCTACTTGGCGGACGAAAAGGTCAGTGCAAGCAGTGGAAGATTCACCCAAGTCATCGCGAGAACGTTTCGCGAAACGCATCATGCGGGAGTTCTTGAAAACTGGGGGAATCTTTGGATTTGGCACTCCATGGTACTCTTCGTCGCTGGCCTCCTAACGTGGCAACTCAATCTGCGAGGATTTTCAGAGCGTTGGATCTACGGTGCGGTTTGGACCATCGGGCTTGGTGCATGGGCAGGTGTATTTTGGAAAATCCGCCAACGAATTGGCCCAGTCACGTTCATTGAGCGGCAGGTGGCGCACGTTTGGGGTGCGAGCATGGTTGCGATCGCCATGCTTTTTCCAATCGAAGCAATTCTCGGCTTGCCCGTGCTCACTTTCTCGCCGCTCCTTGGTGTCGTCAGCGCCATGGTTTTTGTGATCAAAGCAAGCATGTTTCATGGAGTGTTCTACCTGCAGGCTACAGCACTTCTTCTTACCTCCATCGCGATGGCTGTATGGCCTCAGCATGGACACCTTATCTTCGGTGTTTGCTCAGCAATCTGCTTTTTCGTACCGGGATTCAAATATGCCAGAATCCGAAGAAAACAGTGACGCATGGGCTCATCCGCCGACCCCTTAAGCCTGACGCAACGTCAGCAGCGATAATTCCGGCCGGCAATTCAATCGCAATAACCTCGTTCCTGATAACCCTCTTGTCACATGCAATGTGGTGGGGGAGCGATAAAACTGCCCTGACGCAAATCGACTTCCGTATACACTTGGACTCAATACAGGTCCAAGCAGCGGTAGTCTCCCTTGCCCGCCGTGAGTGTGCCCAGCCAGCATGAGCTGAATATGATTCTTTTGCGCCCAACGAATCTGGTCGGGGCTATGGCTAAGGAGAATTCGGAACGTTTGATCCTCCGAATTCAATGAACGAGGCATTTCCAACCACGGCGCCTCACTGCCAATCAAGGTCACATCTTGTTGTCGTAACTCAGCCGTTATGACTTTGCCACCTAAATCCTTCCAACCAGCTTTTTCCATCGCTGAACGGATGGGTGATACAGTCGGCATCCTCGCATCGTGGTTACCGAGAATGAAGTAAGCACCGTCGTTAACTTTTACCCGACTAAAAATCCCCTCCAGCCAATCCACGCAATCTTCCGAGTCAATAACATCTCCGGTCAAAGCGAGTAGCTCAGGCCCCCATTGTTCAGCGATCCCTAATGCATATCGCGTGAACTGTGGTGACACATCGCCTGTTAAGTGTACGTCAGACAAGTGAGCGATTCGATAACCGTCAAAACGATCTGGAAGCCCGTTGACGGGCAACTCAATCTTCTCAATCGCTAACTCAAAGATTTGATTGAAAGGTACTCGTGAGAACCATTTACACCTATCTGTAAGTGGCAATTGCGTTTCAATCTCATCTGCCACATTCACGATCCTAGTCTGAACTGGGGATCGCAACCAACCATTCTTCAGAAGCGGCCTTGCATGGATCCAAGGCAATCCAAGCCACAAGAGACTCGAATAAATAAAGACGACGTAAATCACGAATGGCTTAGAAACGACCTGCTCCGAATTCTGCAGGCAATACAACAAATCGATGGATTCGGCATCGACAAAAGCCAGGTATAAAGGGGCTACAAACGCAAGCAGTAAAAGACACTTCATCAACGGCTTAGTGACTGATCGCCGCAGGTCGAACGCATTCACACGATTATAAGCTGCGACCCACAAACCAAGGTGCGCAATCATAAACGCAAGCACCCATAACAACGAAACCACTGTCTCCATCGTGCTACAGCTCCCCCGGTTCCATGAACTCGACCATCCGAATGGCATCACTCAGTTTAAAGTCACCCCAGTCAAGGAATGGAACCTCGAATAAAACCAAACCTGCTGTTGGCAATTGAATCATTTGCCCCGAGAGGATCGAAGCGAGATACGACAACCCGGGATTGTGTGCGAGCACCATCAGATTTTGAACATCACAGCCGTCTTGCCTAACTGTTCGCTGAATTGCTTCGGGGTCAGCGAGGTAAAGCTGTTTTGTGTAACTGATCATTGCCGAGCTACCCAAGGCTTTCATCAAGTCCGTCGCGGTTTCCTTCGTACGCCGAGCTGAGGAACAGAGAATCAATCCCGGAATTAGCGATTTCCCCTCGAGCCAGGTCGCCATCTGCAATACATCCTGATGACCCTGCATCGTTAGTGATCGCTCATGATCATTTTGCCCGCTGCGACTCCATTCACTTTCCGCGTGCCGCATCAATATCAGTCGAAGCATGTGAATTCTTTCAACATGTTTGGTAACGTGCTTAGACTTTTCAATCGATCGACTCCCAGCGACTCCTGCATCACAGTAAAATTCTTTGCAACGCATCGATCACACGGTTGCGTCAGAAGCACCTGCGAATTAAGTCGGACCAAAAAAGGATCACTTTCGATGAAACGATTCCAGTACCTCACCCCTTGCTGTGCCGTGATGGCAATCTCAGTAACGCTGCAAGCGAATTTAACGGCAGATGACTGGAAAGGATGGATGGGAACACAACGCGATGGAGTCTACCGTGAAACGGGAATCATCGACGAGATCACTCCGAAGGGTTTACCCGTAAATTGGAGAAAATCAGCAGGATCCGGCTACGCGGGGCCAGCGGTTTCGGGAAATCACGTCATCATCTTCGACTACATCAAAGGAAGTGGAGAAGCATTCAATGACCCTGGTCAACGAGCCAGTATCAAAGGAACAGAGCGAGTACGTGCCCTCAATGCAACCACAGGAGAGCAATTATGGTCACATCAATACGACTGCCCCTACAGCATCTCCTATCCGGCGGGACCGCGATGTACACCAACAATCGACGGCGATCTCGTCTACACCTTGGGAGCCGAGGGTGATTTAAAGTGCTTAGCAATCAAAGACGGCAGCGTCGTGTGGGAGCGTCAACTGAAGGAGACATTCTCCATTGAAGCACCCCTTTGGGGCTTTGCTTCACACCCCTTGATCGTGAACGAACTGGTCTACACCTGCGTCGGCGGAAAAGGGCAGGGGGTCGTTGCATTTGACAAAAATTCTGGTGAAATCCGGTGGAAATCTCTCAACGCAAAATCAAGTTACTGCCCGCTCACCCTTGTCCGGCAAGGTGGTTGTAATCAATTGATCTGCTTCCATCCTGACGGAATTTCAAGTCTCAACCCAGAAAGCGGAACTCTCTACTGGGAAGTTCCTCTTCAGCCTCAGTATGAAATGTCGATTGCAAGTCCCGTACTCCAGGACAATCGCATGTATGTCAGCAGTATCCGAACCGAAGCAGTCATGCTCGAACTTGGACGCGATCAACCCACCGTAATAGAACTTTGGCGAGGTGAACCCAAGAACGCTGTCCACTGTGCGAACTCGACACCACTCTTTGTGAACGGCGTTCTCTATGGAACCGATTGCAACGATGGAAATCTTGTGGCGGTTGACGCAAACAATGGAAATCAGCTCTGGTCAACCTTTGAACCGACCAAACCGAATGAAACACGCTACATCAGGCATGGCACCGCGTTTATCACTCGAATCAAAGAAAGCAATCGCTATTTCCTAATGAGCGAATCCGGTGACTTGATTTCCGCCGAGCTAACACCCGAAGGCTACAAGGAAACAGGGCGATTCCATATTCTCAAACCGACCTCCGAATGCTTTGGCCGATCCGTTGTTTGGAGCCACCCGGCGTACGCCAACAAGACTCTCTTCATGCGTAATGACGAAGAGATCGTCGCGGTGAATCTCTCCTCAAGCCAACACAAACCATGACACTGAATCAAATCCAATCGATATTCATCATGGAAAATCAATTGTCGAATTTGAGCTCACTACGTTTGAGGATAAATTCATTCTGGGTCGCACCCTCCAGATCGACGCATTCGAATTTAACAACAGGATCACTTGCTGAGGTGTCAAAGGTCATTAGCCCAAATGAGCAAGTTTTGTTGTAGCCCCAGACAAGACCTTCTGTCTTCACCACCGGATGGGTGTGGTGGTTGGTGAGTCGGGAACTCTCAAATTCATATAAGTCGTACGCACCAGGCCGAGGATTGACTCGCAAGTCGGTTCGGTGCCTATCAGCCGCAACAAGAAAGACGCCTTCGATTCTTTGATTCTGAATCCAGTCAAAGATCTCGGACCGCTCCTCGGGAAAACCGTCCCATGGATCGCGACTACCCTTCTTGATGCCTACAGTAAACGGCACTGGTGAAGCAATAACCTTGAAGGTTCCGGTTGATTCTGAAAGGGTTTTCAGCAGCCATTGCTTCTGTACGGGACCGAGCATGGTACCGCCCTTAAGGTCACGGTAGTACCGACCGTCAAGCATGATGAAATGCACGTCACCAATGTGAAAGTCATACCAGCAGCCAGGTTGTTCGTAACCGCCTCCATAAGCTGGGTTCACCCAATTCTGCTTGAACACTTCCCAGACGGGGCGTTTCCACGCGGGCTGATCAATCATGGGTCCCGGCACGCAGTCGTTCGTCCCAAAATCATGATCATCCCAGATGGAATAGATTGCTGTCTGCGATGTGAAGCGTCGCCACGCCGGTCGCGATTGCCGTCGATAGTAACAGTATCGCTGTGTCAGCGATTGCTCGGGTTGGTCGATATAGACGTTATCACCCATCATTAGAAATGCATCAGGCTTGCGTTTCAAAATGGTGTCCCACATCCCCTCCCACTCTGGAACGTAACCAGCTCCACCTCCAAAGCCTACAGAAAAAGCACCAGACATTCCGAGAGCTGGAAAGGTCTGAAAAGAAGCTTCCGAACAGACTCTCTCGTCCACTTCAACGACGTAGTGATAAAGTTTGCTTGGTTCAAGAC
>JAKMEW010000197.1 GCA_022425745.1 Rubripirellula sp. | reverse complement strand
AAACTATTCAATCCTTGACACATCAGATGCCAAGCAGGCAATGAAGCGGGCGATTCAAGCCGCTGAGGTCTCCACGAGTCACGCTTCACCGGATCAGATTGCAAATTCGATTAGCCACGCAAAAAATCGGTTGGTAACTCCGGAAATGATGGCGGATCAAGCGTTGAATCCTCGAGACACCATTGCCGCTCGTGTCTACCCGGTCTACCGGCAACAACTGCTGACTGCCAACGCGGTCGACTTCGACGACCTATTATTCCACATCGCGAATCTCTTACGCGAAAACCCCGCGATTCGAGAAGAACTCGATGGCCGGTACCGCTACATTTTGGTTGACGAATATCAGGATACAAACCTGGCGCAGTATGCCATTGTGAGGGCTCTCTCGATCAATCATCCCAATCTCGCCGTCACCGGTGATCCGGACCAGTCCATCTATGGATGGCGAGGTGCCGACCTGAATAACATCCTTGATTTTGAGAAAGACTACCCAAACGTCAAAACGGTTCGACTGGAAAAGAACTACCGCAGCACCCCCAATGTTCTTCGAGTTGCGGATCACCTGATCCAGCACAATCGTCATCGTAAACCTAAATCACTCTTCACGGATCACCCCGAAGGCGAACCGGTGGTGCTCCGATTCCACGAAGATGGATACCAAGAAGCCGACGCCATCGCGGACGACATCACATCGGCAATGCTAAGCGATGGCTGCCGACCGAGCGACTTCGCCGTCTTTTGTCGAATGAATGCGATGACACGATCGCTCGAACACGCACTGCGCAGTCGGTCGCTGCCGTATCAAATTGTCAATGGAGTGGAGTTTTACCAAAGGCGAGAGATCAAGGACCTAATGGCCTACCTCCACCTGATCAACAACCCAAATCATGACGTCGCCTTGCAGCGAATCATTAATGTCCCAACTCGAGGGATCGGAGCGAAGACCATCGAGAAACTTCGCCACTTTGCCGACAGCAACCAGATCCCCATGCTCGAAGCGGCAAGACATGTTGACAAGATCGAATCGCTGGCGAAACGCTCAGCGGGAATGGTCAAGAAGTTCGTCACGCTGTTCGACCAGCTCCAAGTCAAGTCAACCGCTTCACTCGAAGACCTCCTGCGATACTTGGTTGAGGAAATAAACTTCGATGCATACATGGAAAAGACAGCATCCGATGATCAGGCCGATAGCCCCATGGCAAACGTCGATGAATTGATTTCCGCTGCCGTCGAATTTGATCGACAACACCCCGAGGATGGATCTCTCGAAGCATTCCTAGAACAGGTTGCCTTGGTCTCGGACACCGACGCGTTCGAAGATGCCAGTGACCGAGTCACCATCATGACCCTTCATGCTGCTAAAGGCTTGGAGTTCAAACGAGTCTACATCATCGGTGTGGAGGACGAACTTTTACCCCACAAGCGATCTAAAAACAGCGAATGGGAAATTGAAGAGGAACGCCGACTGCTTTTTGTCGGGATCACCCGAGCGGAAGAGCGGCTGGAATTGAGTTGCTGCAAACGCAGAAATATCCGCGGTGAGCTGCGTCCGGTCATCCCAAGCCCTTTCCTTCACGAGTTACCGCTTGATGAGATCAAGCGTGTGGAGAGTCGATCCGAACGTGATTGGTTTGATGATGACCTCGACCAAAGCTATCCCGATAGCTGGGATCTCCCCAACCTCTCTAGTGGCGGCATCTCGCAATCAAAAGATCCTTCGGCACCAACCGACCGACATCAAGCGAATGATTCGGACGATTCATCACAGGCGTGGATCGATGCAAGTGAGTCGCAGGACACAACGGAAACGAACCACGACCCCTACAACCAAATCGAAGTCTACCATCCATCTTCGTCCTCACCGGATGACGGTCAGGATCTGGCAGCACAAGACTACGTCGACTCCGATTCCCATGACGGTGAAAGACTTCGCTCCCAAAAACAAAAAATCAATCCCGCCAAACGCGACCTGCAAAGCTCATTGAAAACCGCTGCGGACCTGATGGCGACCTTCAATAAGCCGTTGACGGTTTTTCAAGCCGGAACTCGCGTTCGGCACGAAGAATACGGCGAAGGGGTCATTATCGAAGTTTCTGGACGGGGTCCAAAGCGGATCGCTCGCGTTGAGTTCGAGGATGGTGAACACCGCTTTCGACTCGCGTTTGTTAAACTCGAAGTTCTCTGAGGATGTGCCGGATGCCAAAGTGTTGAAGCATGGAACCATCGATGATCCGCTGCGGCACGTTCGGACTCCTTCTCAATCGCCGCTGATCTGATTACAAAATCTGCACGAGAACTCGCCAAACCTCTCCCAAAACCACACGACTGGAACGCCAAAAATGGAATCCGCAACTGAATTCGGCGCTACCACTGCCCAGGTTGGCGTGATTATGGGTAGCCGCAATGACTGGGACACCATGAAAGCGGCATCCGATATTCTCTCTCAGCTCGGGATTGAGCACGAGAAATTAGTGGTATCGGCTCACCGAACTCCGAGCCGAATGGTCTCCTACGCCCAGTCGGCCTCTAGTCGAGGTCTCCAAGTCATTATTGCTGGGGCTGGTGGCGCTGCTCACCTACCAGGCATGGTTGCCTCCGAAACCACACTGCCAGTGGTTGGTGTACCGGTTCAAAGTCGCGCCCTTCAGGGACTCGACTCTTTACTCTCAATTGTCCAAATGCCCGGAGGCATTCCGGTTGCGACGATGTCGATCGGTACCTCAGGTGCAAAGAATGCAGGACTCTATGCAGCGAGAATCCTTGCACTGACCGACACCGACCTCAAGGGGCGTCTCAAGAAATTCATTGAAGACCAAACACAGGCCGTCCTCGACTCCGCCGAGCTATAGACCGTCAAAAGGTATTCACGAGTAAGAATCAGAGTAAGAATCAGAGTAAGAATCGATGGAAAACCAATCCAAACTCACCATCCAACCAGGATCCACGATCGGCATGGTCGGTGGTGGTCAACTCGGACGGATGTTCGCGGTCGCAGCGAGTGCGATGGGTTTCCGCGTCATCATTTTGTGCGAAAACCCTAACGCACCTGCCGCTCAAGTGGCACACCAATCCGTGATTGGCGATTTGAATGACATGGAAGCGGTCGAGCGTTTCGCAAAGCAATGTGACGTGATCACGTTGGAGTTTGAAAACATCCTTGCCCAGACGATTGCCAAGTGTAGCCATCATGCTCCGACCTATCCCTCTGCACAGGTTCTCGCGACGGCACAAAATCGACTCATTGAAAAATCAACTCTTCGCGACGCGGGCCTTCCCGTCACTCCTTTCTGCTCGGTTAGCGACTCAGCATCCCTCATTGCGGCTGGTGAACAGCTTGGCTGGCCGATGATCGTCAAAACGGCGACGAGCGGTTATGACGGAAAAGGCCAAGCGAAAATCTCCGATCCATCGGAAGCTGACTCGATCCGTTGGGATCAGTGCGATCAGTGGATCGCCGAGAAGTGTATCGGTTTCGACCTAGAAGTCTCCGTGGTCGTCGCACGAACCGTTGCAGGTGAGACTTCCGCGTTCCCGGTATTCGAAAACGCACACCGAAACCACATCTTGGATCTTACCATTGCACCGGCCCGCATCGATCTGTCCCTAGCAAATCGAGCAATTGAAGTCGCAAAGTCTGCGGCGGAAACACTCGATGTTGTCGGTCTGCTGTGCGTTGAATTTTTCGTTTCCAATGATGAAGTGATGATCAATGAGGTCGCGCCGCGTCCCCACAATTCGGGACACCTCAGTATTGAGGGATGTGAGACCAGTCAATTTGAACAGCATGTCCGTGCCATCTGTAATCTACCGCTCGGTTCCACCGAACTACGCAGCAACGCTGCCGCGATGATTAACCTTCTGGGCGATCTCTGGCAAACCGACGGCAGCCCACCTTTGTGGTCCGAGGCGCTTCGAGACCCGAGCATTTCGCTGCATCTCTATGGTAAGGCCGATGCCAAACCGGGTCGAAAAATGGGCCATATGACGGTAACAGGAAACTCGTCCGAGGAACTCTCACAACGTTTGCTTGAAGCACGGCGTAAGATCGGAGATTGAAGATAGCTACGAGTGAGATCGCAAATGGCAAAGTCGGGCCGAAAAAACTCCATCAAGCAAACGGCACAAGGTTCGGATTTAGCCGGGGAAGAACCGCTGACGTAACCTTTGCTCCCAGTCGCTCAATGTCAGTTTAGCGATGATGTAGGCGATGATTGCGGTCCAGAGCCCCAATGAATCGGCGACGAAATCAGCAACGTCCGGGTAACGCCCAGGAACAAAGCGCTGCGTGTACTCGTCAATCCCAGCGTAGGCCATCCCCAAAACCCCGATGGAAATGAACCGCCGCAACCAGCGATCAGAATTGGTCACATAGCACAACAAGGTCCCAAGCACGAAAAAAGCTCCAAAATGCTTGACCTTGTCACTCACCTGCGGCCCGAAGGAGTCGGCTACCTCCAGCGTTGATGCGGCCAAATGGGTGCCAGTGAACATCATCAGCCAGTACAAACCCAGCACCATGATTGCTAATCTGACGCCGAGGACGCTAATTTTTGTGACCGGCTGCATGAATGGATCACCAATCGTGTAGGCTACACGTCTTCGGCCGGTTCCCAAATCGAGCAGTGCACGTCCAACTCCTGTGTCGGATCGCGAAAGCTTCGTTTGGCTTGGCCGGTAAGACAATCGAGACGACATTTTTGACCCTCTGACTTGTAAAAAACCCTCAACGCTCACATCAGGTAGGCATCGTGAATCCAAAGACTTTTGGCCAGTTTTTTTCAGTATCGACCGCTGCATTGCTATCCATCATTCTGATTTCGACACCGACTGCTTTTGCGGAGGAGACAAGCCCTAGAATCAAATG
Organism: Rubripirellula sp.; assembly: GCA_022425745.1. Classification (GTDB taxonomy): domain Bacteria; phylum Planctomycetota; class Planctomycetia; order Pirellulales; family Pirellulaceae; genus Rubripirellula. The sequence continues at coordinate 11,051 of JAKMEW010000197.1, read as the reverse complement.
GGTTCGTAAGATCTTTAGCGGGAAACGCAATCTTGCTCGAACTCAACAGGGCTCAGCGGATACTTGGTCGTCGCTTCAGGGGAGCTGGGAAGTGAGCCAATTCGGTGGCGATGGCCCCGTCGAAATCACCGAATCCTTGATTTCATTTGGTTTTGGTGACCCAATGACCGGTATTCGATGGGAGGGCGATCTCCAAAAGGAAAACTACGAGTTTGAACTCGAAGCGAGAAGAACCGACGGATTCGACTTTTTTTGCGGCGTGACGTTCCCCATCTCAGAAAGCCATGCGAGCTTCATTCTCGGTGGATGGGGCGGAGGAATCATTGGGATCAGCAGCATTGATGGTCGTGATGCTAGCGAAAACGAAACCACCAACTTTCGAAACTTCGATAATGATCGTTGGTACAAGGTGCGGGTGCGAGTTGATAAATTCCAAGTGCAGTGCTGGATTGACGACAAACTGGCGTGCGATGTGCCTCGAGCTGGCAAAGAATTTGATATTCGGTACGAGATGGACCAATGTGTCCCACTTGGGATTGCCAATTTCCAGTGCAAATCTGAGCTGCGAAATCTACGCTACCGTAAGCTAACTGACCAAGAGGTTGCCGAAGCCAAAGAACTTGCAGCCGAAGCAGGCGAATAAACGAGCAAGCAAACGCAGACACCGTTGTCAGTCGAGGCAGCCAAAAGAAAATGAATACCGACCCTCTCGCCGCATTGGACGCCGATCAATTCTGGATGGGACGTGCGTTGGAATTGGCGATCGAGGCTGCAACCGCGGATGAAGTGCCGGTAGGAGCCGTGATTGTCCACGGCGGCAGCATGATCGCGGGAGCAAATAATCAACGTGAATCGCTCAAAGACCCGACGGCCCATGCGGAAATGATTGCCATCACCCAAGCTGCTTCAGCCTTGGGTGACTGGCGACTCGAGCAGACAACGCTCTACGTCACGCTTGAACCGTGCCTCATGTGTGCCGGTGCTATTCTTCAATCTCGAATTCCTCGAGTTGTCTTCGGAGCCTCCGACCCAAAGGGGGGGGCTGTTACAAGCCTCTACGAGGTTCTAGCCGATGCACGCCTGAATCATCAATCCGTGATCACACGCGGGGTGTTGGAAGAGCAGTGTGGCCGAATTTTGACGGAATTCTTCTCTGCCAAGCGTGCCATGGGTAAGAAATAAACCACGTTTTATTGTGATTTGCTTTGCAATCGCTGTCAAAGTGTTCCGGTTCCGCGGATTCTCCGACTTTTGCTGAAACTGTTCCTATTCGAGTTAAGCCTTTGAGGGTGGTTCGACCGATACTAAACGCACGACCGGAACTAGACGGCCATTTCGTCAGACGATTATCCGCTCGCGGAACTCGTTACTTCTGGTTGGGAAGGTGAACCTTTGGATGGTTTGCGTTCTTTTGATGCGATGTAAGGGTAAGACAACCAAAGTCACCCATCACTTACTTACTGCAAGACGGTGGAACAAGCGATGTCGGTACGGAAGCTGACTGCAAGCCTGCTAGCGGCCCTAGCCGTTGCTGGCGCGGCCAATCTGGCTACTGCTCAAGAAAGTAAACTGGCGGATCCATTCGAGTTCGATCCCGATTTCCATTGGTTCGAGCCTGTTTACGACGCTGACCTCCAAGATGTCACGGCCAAGAAGCGTGCATCGACCGGTTGGTTCGCAACCTATGACCGGATCCATCTTTACGGCACAGGCCCTGAAACCACCGAGCCAGGAATCGACAAGAATCGACTTGATGGTGGTTGGGGATACCGATACGAACTCGGCTACATGCTTCCCGGTGAGGATCATGGCTGGTTGTTCAACTGGACACGCAATAAGGTCGGTGAGTACCACATCTTCCGTCAGGAACGCTTAAACCGCTTCATCGATCCAGAAGAGGGTCCCTCGGTAACCCAACCACCTTTCGGTGACGCTCTTCTTCCCGAAGAAGGTAACAATATGGGCTACAACTATCGTTTCTACGATATTGTCGATACCCAGAACCATCTCGAGTACGACAGTTACGAGCTGAACAAGACCTGGCGAATGGATCCTCTCCATTACGGCGGGATCATTGAACCATTCGTCGGTGTTCGTTGGATGAGAATGACCGATGCTAATGGATTCATGGACTACCAAAGTACCGACGAGAATCCGCCGCTGATCGGGCCAAACTTCGAGGATGCAGAATTGCTCACCGTCACCGGCGCGACTACCGAGAACGAGCTGATCGGTCCTCAATTGGGCTTCCGCTTCTTCCGTGCTCGTGAGCGATACGTCTTTTCGACCGACTTCCGTGTCTTCTGCGGTGCGAACTTCCAACAAACGTTCTCACAGAAACTGGAAACACTGACGATCTACGATGGAGCTGGTCAGGGTTCCGAAGTAGAACGAATCATCCGCAGCTCAACCGAACCGGTTTACAGCACCAACGAAGAGTTTTACATCGGCTTCGATGTTAGGGCCGAGCTCGGCTACCAACTCACTAAGATGATTCAAGTACGAGGCGGCTTTCAGCTGATCGACGTTGCTCAAGGCGTCTGGCGAGGCGGTGACGGGTCGATGGTCAACGGTGGCGACGATGATCAGAACTATCTGATGGTAGGTATCACCGCCGGTGTGAGTGTGAACCACTAACCACAGCAATTTATATTCAAGCAAAAAGCCCCCGTCGGTCATCCGACAGGGGCTTTTTTTGTGTTGATTGCAATGATTCGTTTTGAAAACCAGAGCAAATTCGATCCGCGTTTTCCACACCCTCTTTGTGAGATATCTTATTGAAACGCGATGCTCTAATCTTTAGCTGCGAGCGACCTTAGTTCATCAAGCTCAACCGAGAGACGGTGACGCAGCGGACTCTCGGGACGCAGTTCCTCTTCTAGCAGTTCTTCTGCCTTATCAAACGTTTCTTCGTTGCGATTTGGATCATTCATCAGGCGGCGGAACATGATCTCGACAGTGGACTCAGTAAGCAACGTTTGTTCTCCTTACTTGGGGGCATCGATGTACAGGAATGCACGGTGGTTGTCCTCCCGACTTGAACCGAGAGGGACGGCATCCCTGTGTTACTACCCGATTCTAGAATGAACATCCCAAGCCGCAAGACCATTGTGCGTCAGTTCGCGATGAAACTCACAACGATTCGGAAAAAGAGCGCAGCGTCGCTAAAACTTTGGGCGAAGGGGCTCACTGAGAAGATGCGGCATACCCTGCTGTTTACCAGCAGAAGCAATCGCTCAATTGAGACGGATTAGCACATGGCTTGGCGAAGAATCACCCCTAGAATTCAATCGGAACCCTAAGATTCTGCTTGTTCACTTGCAACCAGACCCTTCGGGGAGAAGCCTAGCTCCGCGTACCTTTCTGCAACCTTCTCTACGGTGTATCGAATCTGCTCCTCGGTATGCTCACTGGTCAAGAAGAATCGCAAACGTGCAGCAGACTCATCCACCGCAGGATACAGGATTGGTTGCACATTAATGCCGTCTCCACGCAGTCGATTCGACAATCTGAGTGCGACCATTGAGTTCCCTGTAATGACGGGAATCACAGGCGTGCCTTCGCTATCACCGGTATCGAGTTTAGCTTCGCGACAAAGTGACAAGAACAGCTCACTCCGCTCTCGTAGTCGCTCAACACGCTCCGGTTCCTTCTCGAGCGTCTCCAGAGCGGCCAGAGCCGCAGCGACCTGAGCAGGCGGTGCGCCGACGCTAAACACGAAGCCTGGAGCAGTGTAGCGAAGGAGTTCGACTAACGCCTTTGAACCGGCAATGTATCCGCCACAGGACGCTGCGGATTTGCTAAGTGTTCCCATCCAAATATCAACGTCCCGAGCATTAATACCGTAATGCTCAGCCATCCCGTGACCAGTCGATCCCATGGTGCCGAAACTATGAGCCTCGTCGACCATCAGCATCGCGTGGTGCCGCTTCTTGACTTCGATGAATTGCGGTACGTCAGCGAAATCGCCGTCCATGCTATAGACGCCTTCGATCGCTATCAGCACACGACGGTACTGTCCACGAATCTCGCTCAGCATGCGATCCAGAGCAGCGTAGTCATTGTGAGGAAATGGTCTTCTTCTTGCGCCAGAAAGCAGCGCACCTTGCACGATGCTGTTATGAGCTAATGAATCGTGAACGATCAAATCGCCGGCACCTACGAGGTGACCAATGGTGGTCTCGTTGGTCGCGTGGCCGCCGACCATCAAGATGGAATCATCAACCCCAATCCAATCGGCGATCTTCTTCTCGAGTTCACCATGAATCGGTTTTTCTCCCGAGACAAGCCGACTAGCCGATACGCTCGTTCCATACTGCCGCACTGCCGATGCAGCAGCCTCAACCACATCCGGATGGCCACTCAAGCCCAGATAATTGTAGGAGGCAAAACTGATCAGTTCCTGTCCGCCAACAACTGTCGTGTCACGAACAACTCCCTGATGCACGGTAAAGTAAGGGTTGGGAACACCCGTCATCATCATTTGCTGCTTGGTGTTCTGCAAACGCTGGTATTCCGCAAAATCCTCCACGCGGGACTCTGGTTGGACGACCGCCTTTGTAGCAGCAGGAGTGCTTTCGCTACCAATCTCCTCACGCGGTATTTCACCACTCAAAAACGCCTCAGCCCTGCTCCCCGAGCCGCTCGGAAGGTAGCGTTCGATTGCCATTGCGGTTTGGCCGATCGTTTCAATCTCGTCCAAAACCTGTTCGGGGAATCGTCCACCAAAGGTTCGTTCGAGAATCCTAGCTATCTCCAAGCGTTCAAGGCTATCGAGCCCCAAATCAAGGACGATGTTGGTTCCAAATTCCAATGAACTTGCTCGCTCGCCGGCAATCTGACGCACATGGTGCTTGATGACCTGAACGATCGCTGGGTTAACGGCCGCAGCATCGATCTCATCACTGGCCCCGGCGGCAGCCGCTGCCTTCATCATCGTTTCGCCGCCGGCGGCAAAACCGCCTCCGCTCGCCTCTTCCCAGCGAACCCATTTTGCGATGATCTTCAAGTCTCCATCTCGCACGGCATGAAGACATGCGTGACGTTGTATCTTTCCGCTACTTGTTTTCGGAACGCTACTATTGCGAACGAGATAAATCGCATCAGGCGGTAGCTCATGCTCCTCGGTGACCGCGCGACGAATCGCTTGCAAATTGGCATCCCAATCGATATCTCGAACTCGAACGGTTTCTGCGACCACAACGAGTTGCTCGCGACCCTCATAGTCCATCGCAAAAGCCGCAACCGACCCTGCCTGAACAACTTCACTCGCGCGTTCAACCGTCTCTTCGATATCCTGTGGATATCGGTTCACCCCCCGCACGATGATCATGTCCTTCAAGCGACCGGAAACGTACAGTTGGCCGTCATAGAGGAAACCGAGATCGCCGGTTCTTAAGTAGGGACCATCACCTTGATCGGTGAAAGCATTGAACGTTCTTTCTGTTGCTTCTTTACGCTGATAATAGCCGACACCAACTGATGGGCTTTTGACCCAGATTTCACCGATCTGATCGCCCGCCAAAGCCTGATGAGTTTGTGGATCGACAATCGTGACCGTCTCGTCAGTCAAAACAGCTCCACAACCAACCAGCTTTCTTGCGCGTTCGTGTGATTCCTCAACTGGTTCAACTCGTTTCTCCTCCAAGCGGCTTCCGTCGAAGGTTTTCAGAACGGGTCGAGTCTCTGAAGGACCACCGGTGACAAGGAGCGTCGTTTCCGCCATCCCATAACATGGCAGCAGTGCACCACGGCGGAAACCGTAAGGTTCAAAACGCTCGCAAAACGCCTCTAGAGTTGACGAGCGAATTGGCTCGGCACCGTTGAAGGCAATATCCCAGGTCGACAGTTCAATGCCTTCGAGCTCGTCGTCCGGAATTTTGTCAATGCAGAGTTGGTAAGCAAAGTTGGGACCTCCACTAACCGTGACACCATATTTGGTGATTGCCTGTAGCCACCGCACGGGCCGCTGAAGAAACGTCATCGGGCTGGTGAGAACATCCACTCGGCCGATGTACAGCGGCATCAGGATTCCGCCTACCAAACCCATGTCATGATAGGTCGGTAGCCAACTCATCCCGACCAAATCTGGAGCCGGCTGGAATCCTTCGCGGATCAACTCACTGTTTGCAATCAGATTGGCATGGTTCAACATCACACCTTTGGGTGACCCTGTTGAACCGGATGTGTATTGCAAAACCGCTAGCGATGAATCTTGCAGCTTAGGTCGACGCCACTTAGAGACGTCTCGAAGTTCGGGGGTATCGGTTGCGAGAAGTTGCACACCGATAAGATCATCATGTGGCTGATCGCCTTTGAGCTGATCGACGACTGAGCGGGACGAGAGAGCCCAACGAGCATCCGAGTCCACAACAATCGATCGAATACGCGATGCCTTCCGGTTTCTGCGGGGCGGGTAGGCAGGTACCGCGATGGCTCCAGCGGCATGACATGCAAAAAAACCAATGATGAACTCGAGTCCAGGCGGATACAGCAGCAGCACGCGGTCACCCGCGCGAATCCGGCACTGATCCTGCAATGCACCGGCCAGCGCGCGCACTTCTTCCCAAAGCTGCGCATAAGTCAGTTTCTCCTCCAACGACTCAACGTCGGTGAAGATGAAAGCTGCATCATCCGAGCGATATTCAGCCCAATGCTGAAGCACGTCAATGAAATTAGTGCGTGGTGGAGGCTGCACGCCGTCAAATATTTGCAAAGCCACGGTGGTTCGCTATCCGATTGGATCGAGGTTTGGATACAACTCCGCTGGTAAGCCGGCGTTCAGGCTCCACAGGAACCCGTCCGCTAGGCGTTGCCAACAGAAAATGTAAGATCTTTACTGCCGGAACCGTACCCGTCACCACGCATTATTCGTCAGATCGGAGCCGGAAAACACGTTTGGAGGTAGGCTTCGGACTGCCGAGTCTGGGCGAATACAACGACACGACGCTGCAAAAATGCGGTAAATTCAGGGCACTTGGTCAACGGTGGTCGATTCACCACGACGAGGGGTGTCAAAGAAATGAGCCTATTTCTCGATTTCCTGTAACATTCAGCGTCGGGCGTACCGTCCCACGCTCTGATTTGTCGGACGTCGACATGCCGCGATGTGAACCGTGGTGCCGGTGTTGGCTCAACCCTAAAAACTCAAATTACTGTTTTGACATGTCTAATTCGTCCACCCCTCGCAACTCCACCCCCGATCAGGTTACTCAGCCAGACACCGAGGCGGCCTCAGCCCAACCCTCGGAGAGTCAAACCGAGACGGCTTTGGAGAAGCAAATCGAACAGATCACTCGACCAGTCCAGCGTGATTTTGATGGTCGACAAGCCGAGTTGATCGATCGAGTGGTCAACCTTCTTGATCCCAGAGGCAACCTCCTACTCGGTACCTCATTCGAACAAGCAGCTCTAGCGGTTCGAAATGGTGACGCCGCGGCGATACGGCGGATCGGTGGACAATTTGCTATCTGCGAGCAATCGGGCAAAACCATTCGAATGGCGAGATCCCTCGGTAGGCCAATGCGATACTTCCTCGCGAAAAGAGCAGAAGGTCCAGCACTAATCATCGCTGAAAGAATGGATGAGATTCGCGAGCAATTGGAACGTGAGGGTCTCGCGGACCAATTTCACCCGTCCTACACCCGTATGGTTCCAGCCCATCATATCCTTGAACTACAACTCGTCGGATGCCCTGACCCCAACCCAACTCTCACTCGATTCTTTGCCCCAAAACGCAACCGTTTGCAGAGCGATATTGATTCCATCGGTGCTCAGTACATTGGCAAGGTGGCTGAGATTTGCGATCAGTGGCTTGACTTGGTACCGACCCACGAGCCAGTCGGCCTGATGTTTAGCGGCGGTATCGATAGCGGCAGCCTGCTGATCCTGCTCGATTACCTTCTCCGCCGACGAGGACAGTCGCCAGCCCGCCTGAAGGCGTTCACAATGACCGCAGGCCCAGATTCAACAGACGGCTCACAGGCGGAGTTATTTCTCAAGAAGATTGATCGTGAACTCTACCTCGAGAAAGTTGAAGTTCCCTCGAGTCAAATTTCGTGGCGCGAAGCGATTCGAGTCATCGAAGATTACAAAGCTCTCGATGTGCAGGCAGCAACCATGGGTTTGGCTCTTCTCAAAGAGGTGCGGCGGAGATACCCAGATTGGCGTTATCTGATTGATGGCGATGGAGGCGATGAAAACCTCAAAGATTATCCCATCGAAGAGAATCCTGAACTGACGATCCGAAGTGTTCTCGGCAACAGAATGCTCTACCAAGAGGGCTGGGGAGTCGACGCGGTCAAGCACTCACTGGTCTACAGCGGTGGTCAGAGTCGTGGCCACATTCGCACCAGCGCCCCGGCTACCGCTCTCGGGTTCCTCGGTTTTAGCCCTTACGCCATCCCAGACGTGATCGAAATCGCTGAGGCGATTCCCTTTGTGAAACTGACTGACTGGGATCACGAAAAACTATACAGCCTCAAAGGTGCTATCGTTGCCTCGGGCGTTCGACAAATCACTGGTGTAGAGATGCCGATCTTTCCCAAACAAAGATTCCAACGAGGAGCGGTTGATTCGAGCACCTTTGAATCGCTCTTTCCCGCAGGTGATCGCATGTTCCGAGACGAATTTGCTAAGATCTACGCCTCGTAAATATCTAGACCAGATCAATCAAGGCAAGCGTCCAACATTCGAAAGCGTCCAACATTCGAAAGCGTCCAGCACTCGAAAGCGTCCAAGCAAAAAAGCCAGTCACCCACCGGGGCAACTGGCTTTTGTAAAAACGCAAAGATCATTCAATGCAACCGGCCGAGCAATCCGTTACTTGGCTTGCTTGTTGATCGGCTCTTCGACAACAAGTGACTTAGGAAAGTCGGCCGACTGCCGGCCACCCTTGTCTAACCATCTTTTATTCTGCGATCGACCGGCTGGCTGATTCATGGGGATATCCATCCCGCCGGCATCAGCAAGCATTTCATAAAGGCGATCCTCCATCTCTTTGACCACCGACTGATAATCAGGATGGTTGATCAAGTTATTCTTTTCGCCCGGATCGGTGGTCAGGTCGTAAAGCTCATCGACATCCCACAAGCCGTAGTAGGTGATGTATTTGAATCGATCACCCCGCAGGGCGAACTGGGTCGGAGACTGCGGAAAGTTCTTCTCCCAATAGTAAACGTAAAGGAAGTACTTTCTCCAATCTGTCTCAGGCTCGTTCGCTAAATTTAGAAAACTTCGCCCATCCATGTATTCCGGCGTCTGCAAACCGGCTGCGTGCATAATGGTCGGCCCGATATCGATATTTCCGATGACTTGCTCCAGAACTTTTCCGCCTTTAATCAAGTCGGGGCACTGCATCATCATTGGAACCCGAATCGACTCCTCATAGGAGACGCGTTTATCGATCAAACCATGCTCGCCCCACATGAACCCGTTGTCACCCATGTAAACGACGAGGGTCTCATCATGAATCCCCATCTTCTTGAGTTGCTCGAGTACACGACCGACACTGTCATCAACCGCCAACAACGACTCACAATAGCGTCGATAGAGATAATCCAAGCCATTGTCGCTGTGATAACTAAAATCGATCCCATGCCAACTATTCAATTGGTCTCGAACCCATCGTGGAGCGTCGTTCTCTGCGGTAATACCCTCGCCTCGCGGAAGGAAGCTTAGGTCTTTGTCCTTGTAACGATCTGCATGACGTTCGGCTGGCGTAAAATTGGAATGAACCGCTTTGTGCGACAGGTACAAGAAGAATGGCTCATCTTCTTTCGTCTGCCCCTCGAGCCAATCAATTGCGTAGTCGGTAAGCTCGTCTGTGATGTAGCCTTTTTGCTTCACTCGCTCGCCATTGACATTCAATGTGTAACGAGGCCCCGGCGGCAGGTAATTGCCTTGACCACGAAAACTGATCCAGTGATCAAACCCGGGGCGAGGGTCGTCGTGCGCCCCTCCCATATGCCACTTGCCGATGAAAGCAGTGTTGTAACCCGCACGCTGCAGGTACTGAGGGAAGAAGATCGTTCCTTCCGGTACCAAACGATTGTTATCAATCACGCGGTGCTTGTGAGTGTAGAGACCGGTCAGGATGGATGCCCGACTTGGCGAGCATAACGAAGTGGTCACAAACGCGTTCTTGAGATGAACACCGTTTGAAGCGAGAGAATCGAGGTGTGGCGTCTCCAAAAACGGATGCCCCATAAATCCCATCGCATCATAACGATGATCATCAGTAAGAATGAAAACCACGTTTCGAGGTTTCACGCCGTCTCGAAGCCCAACCTTCGGAAGATCCTCCGCACGCAAGATCGACGAGTAGCATAGACCGGCAAAAACCAAAACGACCAGCAATCTCAAAGGCATCAAAAACGCTCCGCAGGAATTGAATCTTTCAAACACGACGCATCGTAACCGCTCGGAGCCGAATTCGCGAATCCCCCTCCACACAACTTCAATGCAAAACCAGAACGGAGGAATCGAAACAACAGCCTCGAGATACCAGCATGAAGAGCAGACTGGCCCGCTGCGCAGCGATTACCCGATCAGTTCGACTTCTCGCGACGAAACACAGCCACGACATCCTCGACGGGAACGACAAATAATTGGTTGTCATGCTCCAAATCGACCGGTATCGCATTCTTGGGGTGAAACAGGATCTTGTCATACTGACGCAACGGCAGTTCTTCGTCGTTCTCGACAACCGCACTGATGGTAACGATACGTCCGGTAATGGTCGGAATTTCAGCCGCATCAGGGAGTGCAATCCCACCGCGAGTCTCTCGCTTGGGCTCATCTTTGCGCACCAGCACCCTGTCACCAATCGGCTCCACGCACTCAAACGACTGTGCTTTTTTCTTTGCCATCTCTACTCCGACTTTCCCATACACTCCAAAGCAACCACTGTATTGTCGCTTGCCTACCACGTTTCGTCGAGCCCAAACCAGCGCAGTTGGCACCAACTCCTGCCAACGCAGGTTGATCTCAGGAGTGCTCAAAAACACCTATCGGACAACCGCTACAGAGCGGGGAACAAACGCCACGCACGA
>JAKMEW010000308.1 GCA_022425745.1 Rubripirellula sp. | reverse complement strand
ATTTTCAACAGATTCACCAACGGGCGAAATTATAGCGTGACAGTGAGAGATAGCAGATGGTGATTTCAAAATCACCGAGCAAATCAAACTGCTCATCTGCCTTCTGCACCGGTGGGTTTGAATCCTTGCTAGAATGAGAAGGTAATAGGAGCAGTTCGGAACCTAGGAATGCACCTCAATGCAGTATGGATCACCGTTTTTTTGAGTGGTTAATGCGAGTTTTTTCATCTGGCGATAGAAGGACGCGTTGGTTCAAAGCCATCGTTTGCGGAATTGCGATCCTGTGTTTCGACTCGGTCCCTACCGTGTACGGTCAGGCTGGATCGAGCGGCGTTTCTGATTCCGTCGATTCGTGGGAATCTGCTGAATGGTTCCAGTCTCGCCTTGCGATTTCCGATTGGGGATCGTTGGATGATTCTGAGTTGATTGAGTTGTTGACCTGTGACCGTCAAGGCGAACGTCAATTGGCGATGCTGGAAGTTTGGCGGCGACGAGGTCAGTTGCGTTCCGCGGTCAAGCGTTTGGCGACGGACAAAGATCCCGAGGTGCGTGGGAGAGCGAATTGGATTTTAGGTCAATGGTCCCGCGGGGTTGTGCCAGAGACACCAAAAGATCTTAGTCAGTGGTTACTTCAGAGAACGACGGCGGAATCTTTACAGGGTCTGTTGCAGCAGGGGTGTTTTCGAGCGGTCGTTGTGGCATTGGAAGAGTCCGCGAGCCGACCCGATGCTCAGGCTGTTCGCGATCGTGTTGCGGCGGATCTTGCCAATCATTTTTCCACCTATGCATTCAGAGCCTACGAGAGTGGCTCCATTGTAGATTTGATTGAGATTCTTGATCTTGTTTCCAATACGGTTGAGCTTGCAGTCTCGCGTTATCAGATCGCCCGTGAATCAGGCATTCTTGATGATTCCTTTGAACTACTTCCATCAGCAGCAGGAACTTGGACACCTCTGTTGCGTCTGCAAGCTGAGTGTGTCTTGAGATTCTTGCATGGTGACTTGGCGAGTGCAAACGAGAAGGCCAAACAGAGTATTGATCCAGAGTTGCTTATCCGTCTGCGGATGGTCACGGGGGACTGGGAGTCCTTGGCTGAGGAGTTAGCATTGCGGGCAAAGGGGACGCCCGAGGGTAGTCTTGAGCGAACACGCCTGTTGGTTCTTACTTTATCCGCAAGTGACAGAGCATTGGAGTCTCTCGGATTGCCAGTGCGAATGAAGCAATTGAGAGATGATGCGGTTACGCAACTCTTGGATGAACCGATCGAAGATTCGGTAGAGGGAAAGCTGGCCGCGTCGATGCGTTGGAAAGGGCTCGCGAGTAACGGGGAGGTTGATCAAGCCGTCCAGCTTCTTGAGCAGGTCAATCAAAGTGACGCGGCTGCACTCTGCAAAGATTCTTCGCGGATAGTGGATGCTTTCGACGCGTTGGGCCGACCTCTGAGTCGAGTTGACATCGATCTGGAAGAATGGATTTCTGACGCATTGAAGCAGCAGCGAGCAAGTAACGTTCGCGATCTGACTCCGAAAGTTCGTGAAATGCTTACGCTGATGCAGTGCCTCATTGCGATTGGCTATGACGAGCGAGCATTCGAGATCGCAACTGAGCTTGCTAATAGTGGAGTGAAGCTTGGTACCATCGACCTACGCGAGTTCGTTCTTTCAACACTTTCTCTTACCAAGAAAATGGACTGGATTCTGCAGCTCGCTGTTCCCGATGGGGCTGTGGATGTCACGCTAGAAACCTATAACACGATTAGCCGGAATCTTGCCGATTGTGAGTTAGTGACATTGCGGACCGCGGTAAACGCATTTGTAGAAGCTAATCCCGACGCATCGCTCGGGGAAAACTTGAGGCAAGCGGTCGAGCTTTTTTTGGCATCTGATTCAGAGCAAGCGTTAGATCACGAGTCGCCATTTTTGACGCTATTTACGTATCTATTCAAGGATCAGGACCCAGAGCAGAACGTTGAAATTCTGGGACGTAGGGAGAAGAGTGGCCGCCTAAACTTAGATTTTGTAAATCTTTTTCGTAAACACGGAAAAACACGATTTGCTGAGATGTGCCTTCGTGAACTCATCAGCAAAGGCGATGGGGAGGCAATTTTAGTTTGGGCTCAATGGTCTGCCGGTGCGGGGAGAGTTGAGGAAGCAGAGGAAGCATACCGAGAAATAACTCGCTCCGTAGAGGCACCTTCGGAATCAGCATCGCAGTTGCAGGTAAAGAGTGACCTGCTGCCTGTGCAAGCGAGAATCGGTTTGTGGCAACTTGCGAAGCTTCGACAAGACAAGAAGACTGCCACTGGGTTACTTCAGGGGATTCGCTTTGCCATGTGTTCGCCCAATCTCAGTGCTCGGAACGAGCTGGGTGAGTACCTTGCTGACAATGCCGAGCCAGAACTAGCATTAGAGATTCTTGACGGTTTACTGCCTGTCGTTGCGTTGGGGCAAAGAGGTCGTTTGGGGCTCTATGATGTTGCCAGACGGTACGCACCACTTGTCCAGACTCGTGAGCCTGAGAGTGCCGCTAGATGGTTTGAATTAGCGCTAAATCAAACTATGTTCGACGTTGATTTTCGCGCAGGTGCCTATTTGACTTTGCCCATGTT
>JAKMEW010000036.1 GCA_022425745.1 Rubripirellula sp. | reverse complement strand
CAACCTAAGTTGGAAGGATCGTTTTGGGCTTACGCCAGAGAAGGCTTTCGATCTGCAAGTCATGGCGATCGAAGACCAGATTCCCACGTTGCTGTGTGAGAACCTGCCGCTTCGAAAAGTACTTCTTACGTCAGAAGTGTTAACTTTTCAGGTGCGTGCATATGACGACTATGGCGTGAAGCATGTCGGTCTGGAATGGTTTGAAGTTGACGAGGAAGGCCCTGGAGAATCGATCGGCGAGACTTTACTCGGAGGCGGTGGACCGTATGCGGAAAGTGTCGCACTCGATGCGACCTTCTCTGTCGCGGAGCATGGTATTGAACGCAATGTGATCGCGCTCAGAGCGTTCGTTGAGGACTATCAACTTGGGGCAAGGCGGCAATACTCCTCGCCTTCCTATTTCCAGATTCTTGAGAACGCGGAACACGCGGTCTGGCTCAACTCAGAATTGACCCGCTGGCACCAAATGTCGCTTGATGTTCGTGATAGGGAATTGCAGTTGCATCAGACCAATCGTACGCTTCAACAATTAAGTGCTGAACAGTTGGCAACGGCAGAAACTCGCGAGCTGATCTCGAAGCAGGCGGAAAGCGAAAGAAACAATGGACGCCAGCTTGCCAATCTGGTCCGCAGTGGCGAGGCACTGTTGCGCGAGGCCATGCGGAACGATGAGATCGAAGCTGAATCCCTTGAGAATTGGGCCGAAATGGTTCAGGTTTTGAAGGAGATTTCTAGTCAGCGAATGCCTAAGGTAGCCGACTTGCTCGACCAAGCAGCCAAAGGTGACAAGGCATCTGCGGGTCCATCGGGGAAACCTAACGATTCAGACTCAACGAAGGTTGGTCAAAATCGCCTCGAAACACCTAGTGGGGCTCAAGCTGACGAGGAAGGTCAGGAAGAATCAGACGAGGATAAACCGCAGACTCCGTCGGTCAGCGACATCGAATCAAGTCAATTGGACTTGGAGAATCTACCGAAAGCTGAGGGGGAAAAGCAGAAGTCGCAAGCAGGACGCCTGGGCTTTGCCGACACGAAGCTCGCGGGTAATGCTTCGAGTGACTCGAAACCGTCTGAACCACAGGAAGAGCTCGACCAAGCCGTCATTGAGCAGGAAGGTCTGCTCGAGGAGTTCGAGAAGGTCTCCGGCGAAATGAACGAGATCATGGGAAAGCTAGAAGGTAGCACGCTTGTGAAGCGACTAAAGTCCGCGTCGCGTAAACAGCAGCAAGTTGCAACCGGCTTGACCGCTTTGGCAACCAATACCTTTGGCGTACCTGACAGAGAGAAGCACGCAGATCGAGATGCCTTTGTCGCTTTAGCGGAGTTGGAAGCTGAGGCAAGTCGCGAGGTGTCTAATCTCATGGACGACATGACTGCTTACTTTGAGCGTAGTCGATTGCAACTTTTGCAGCGTGTTTTGGAGCAGATGAAAACGGAGGATGTGACGGCGGGATTGCGTGATCTTGGTGATCAACTGCGGCAAGAGAATGGCTTGTCGATTTCTCAGGCTGAATACTGGAGCGATAATCTGGACCGATGGGCCGAAGATCTAGTGGAGGTGACGCAGTCGGGGGAATCACCCGGTGGTAAGCCCAAAGGGAGTCTTCCGCCTGGGGTTGTCTTGGAAGTGCTTCAGATCCTTGACGACGAGGTTCAATTGCGGGAACAGACCCGAGTTGCAGAACAGAAGCGGGCGGTGGTTACCGATACCCAGCACATGAACGATGCTAATCGACTCGGGGAGATGCAAGAGGATTATCAGAATCGCGTTGAAACGTTGATCGATCAAATTCTTGAACTGCCCAATGCGGAAGGTGATTTTGCGAACGAATTGAATCTCTTGGGGCAGGTTGCTGGTGTGATGCAGGAGGCGACGGAGATTCTCTACAAGCCGCAAACGGGGCCGACCGCGATCGCTGCGGAAACCGAGGCGATTGAACTTTTGCTCAAATCCAAACGCTTCAATCCCAACGCGAGTGGAGGGAGTGGGTCTGATCCGGGCGGTGGCGGTGACGGGCAAACAGAAGTTGCTGCACTGGCCTTGGTTGGGACGGGCATTAACGCCCGGGAAGTGCGTGAAGAATCTGACGCAGCACCCGCCACCGGTCTGACACAGCCTGGCTTACCGGAAGAATTTCGCGGTGGTCTGGATCAGTACTTCAGTCGCTTAGAGGCGTGGAAGGCGAAATGATTCGGATGCAGCGTATGGGTGGCGTTTCAGTACAAGTGGTCGGGCTGGTGACATCAATGTGGTTTGCGACGATCGGACTACCCGTTGTCGATGCGCAAGTGGTTCACTTCAGCGAAGACTCATTCGACAAAGCAACCTTTAGCCAACTTGCGGTTCTCCAAGCGAGGCAAGAGTGTCTCGACGCACTCAATGAAAAGATGGAACGGATCGCATTGGTAG
>JAKMEW010000185.1 GCA_022425745.1 Rubripirellula sp. | reverse complement strand
GTCACTTAGAGTTTCACCTTTCGCCTCCATCTCCATTGACGCAGAAGCGGAATCTCGAGCAAGTTTGGTCCAGATTGGTTGACCGCTTGGTGCTAGCGCTGCGTGCGGGATCGTCATTCCCAACGCTTCGGCAACCACCTGGCTAGTTGCTGCTGTGCCAAGAAATTGACAACCACCACCGGGAGTCCCGCACGCTCTGCAACCCTCAAGTGATGCCTGTTCCAGCGACATTTCACCCCGGCTATATCTTGCTCCGATCGTCTGCACCTTACCTGCATCTTCTCCGACCGTTGGAGGTAGGGTGACACCACCGGGAACCAAGACATTTGCCAGCTGCCCACACCCGGCCAAGGCCATCATCATCGCGGGAAGGCCTTTGTCGCAAGTCGCAATACCGATCACGCCCTTCCTTCTCGGTAGCGATCGAATCAAACGCCGCATTACCATCGCTGCGTCGTTGCGATAGGGAAGCGAATCAAACATGCCCTTGGTGCCTTGGCTACGGCCATCGCATGGATCGCTGACGTAAGCAGCGAACGGCACACCTGAGTGATCAGAAATGGTTTCGGCAGCTGCCTGAACAAGGATGCCTACTTCCCAGTGCCC
This sequence comes from Rubripirellula sp., assembly GCA_022425745.1. Classification (GTDB taxonomy): domain Bacteria; phylum Planctomycetota; class Planctomycetia; order Pirellulales; family Pirellulaceae; genus Rubripirellula. The sequence continues at coordinate 14,764 of JAKMEW010000185.1, read as the reverse complement.
CGTGTGATACCCCAATGCAACCGGACTGCCGTCTGGATTACGGACACCACCTTGAGTGCTGAGTATCAGATATTGGTCTCCTAGTGCACGCCGTGGGTCGAGCCCCATCCCAACGCTTTGAGTGAGCCCAAATAAGTCACCGCTGCTCCAGTTTCGAAGGATCTCATCGCTAAGAGGTAACTTTCCCTGCGGCCCTTCTGCATGGGTTTTCAGTGATTCAGGTAGGGGAGCATCAAAGAATGGATTCATGGAGATATGTGGCAGAGTTACTCGCAGAGTTGATCATTGCGAAGAGGTGTCTAACGTCTTCGTCGAACCTTGCGGTGCATTGGATTGAGTTTGCGTTTGGCCGGGCCAACTTGTTCTTCTTCGACTTTTGCTACCGGTGGTGGGGCAACGGCTTCGAAGCCTTCAATTTGGTCTCGCAAGAGTTCTTTATTGATGCGTCGTTCGATATTGGTCAGGAATTCTCCCTCACCCGGAACGATGAATGTGAATGCGATTCCATCACGTCCCATTCGACCGGTTCTTCCAACTCGGTGAACATAGTCATCACAGTCTTGTGGTACGTCATAATTGATGATGTGAGAGATGGTACTAATGTCGATGCCTCTGCCGACCACATCGGTAGCAACCAAAATTTTCAGCTTGCCATCGCGGAGACGCTGTAGCACTCGATCACGTTCCCTTTGCGCCATGTCACCGTGCATGCTTCCACACTCAGGGTGTCGATGACTGAGTTGTCGGTAAAGACGGTCCGTACCCCGTTTCGTGCGACAAAAGATAATGGTTTGCTCTGGCTTTTCGCGTTCTAAGACCAAATCGAGAAGGTCTGATTTTCTATCTTGAGCGACCGTGAAGTAGTGCTGCTCAATTGTTTCCACGGCCATGTCGTTTTTACTGCAGTCGATCACAAGTGGATCTTGCATGTACGATTCAGCAAGTCGTCGGACGCCGTTTGGTAGAGTTGCGGAGAGCAGTAAGGTTTGACGGTCCTTGGGACACTTACGCAAAATTCGTTCAATTTGTGGACGAAATCCGATATCAAGCATCCGATCGGCTTCATCCATCACCACACACCAAACACTACCCGTGCGGAGAGATCGGCGTTGGAGGTGGTCATGGATTCGCCCAGGGGTACCAACAACAATCTGAACACCATTTTCCAATTGTCGAAGCTGTTTGTTGAGATTTTTACCTCCGGAGAGTACAGCAATCTCGGTTTCCACTCCGGCCGCAAGTCGCTCGGTTTCACGTGCGACTTGGTCTGCAAGTTCTCGCGTTGGAACCACAATGATTGCTTGTGGGTCCCGGCATTCATCGAGCGAATCAAGTTGTTCCAAAATTGGAATTGCAAAAGAAGCGGTTTTTCCGGTTCCGGTTCTTGCTTGGCCGATGACATCTTCACCGTCTAATGCGAGAGGAATCAGTTGTCCCTGGATGGGTGACGGCTTTGAAAAGCCTGCTCGTTTCAGGGCACTCCGCATAACCGGCGATAGGTCCAATTCGTCAAAAGAATCAATGGATTCGGATTTGCTGTCGTTTTTCATCACAGCAGTGTAACTCGCAGTGGTGATTTTCACCACGGAGCGAATCGATTCTGGCTAACTGAATGTAAAGGTTTTATCTAGCTATCTTTGGGAGAGCCCTTTTTGATTCTCCGTATCTCAGTCAGTGTTTTTCGCTGTTCTTGCCAGCCTTTTTGCGGCAAAGCGTTTCACTAACGCGTCCGTCATGACGCCTCCTAGGATGACTGCCCCAATTACGGCGTATTCGATGTTGGTGGGAATGTGGTCCACCAACGTGATGGTGTTCCTGAGTACTTGCATTACTGCCGCTCCGATCACAACACCAATAATGGTCCCCTCGCCACCCCGTAGACTACATCCCCCAAGGACAGCTCCAGCGATGGCGTAGAGCTCATAGAAGTTTCCGAAGTCAACCGGTTGTGCGCTACCGATATCAAGAACAAAAATCATTCCCCCGAGGCCGCTTAACAATGCACAAATCACATATGCCAGAATGATCACTCGATCCGTGTTGATGCCGCTAAACCTCGCGGCGGTTTCGTTGCGTCCAATAGCAAGCATATAGCGGCCATAGACCGTGAAATTGAGCAAGATGATTGCCAATGTTGCGACACCCATCAGGATCAGACATGGGTTAGGAAGGTTGTAATCGGTACCCGGTATGGGAACTTGACCCGTCGCCAGTGTACGCAGCTCGGAAAAGCCACCTTTGAATCCCTGCGTTTGATCATGCACGATTCCTCGCGTTAGGCCTCGATAAAACAGCAGGCCGCACAGCGTAACGACGAATGGCTGCAACTTCGCTTTGGTGATCAGAAGTCCATGGCTAAGGCCGATTGCCAAAGAGATTCCAGCAATTAGCAACAGCGCTAAGGGAACCGGTATTTGACGTTCCACGAGCATCCATGGCAGGAGGCATCCGACGAGGCAAATCACCGAGCCAATCGATAAGTCGATTCCTGCCGTGATGATCACAAACGCCGCGCCAATTGAAATGATTCCAAATTCTGCACTGCGACGAATCAAATTTTGAGTATTAAAAGGGCTGATGAACGATTCCTCAGCCATCGTCCACGTTGCAAGGCATATGAAAATGAGCAGGCCTAAGATCCCAAGGATTTTTTTCATTGGTCTTCTTTTGGTTCGGTAGGATGTGCGGCTCGCCCGCCTGTTGCAAGATGCATGATCGCTTCCTCTGAAGCATCGTTTCTGGATAATTCTCCAGCAATTCGACCTTCGTGCATAACAAGCACTCGATCGGACATGCTGATCACTTCTTCCATTTCACTCGAGACAAAGAGAATGGCGACTCCTTGGGCAGCCAACTCTTCCATCAGCCTATAGATTTCTTGTTTTGCACCGATGTCGACGCCGCGTGTTGGCTCATCGAGGAGCAGCACTGTCGGATTCATCGACAGCCACTTCCCGATGACGACTTTCTGCTGATTACCACCTGACAGGTAGCGAACCTGCTGCGAGTCATTTGATGTTTTGATTCGCATCTCTCGAGTGAAGCGTTCCGAATCGGCTTTTTCATGACCTGAATTTGCGAATAGCCATGCCTTTCGATGTCGATCCAACCCTGGTAGGCCGATGTTATTTCTCGTTCCGGTTTCAAGGATCAGCCCCTCATTCTTTCGATCTTCAGGCACCATCGCAATTCCGGCGTTGATCGCGGTCCGGCAGTTGAGGTTGGTTAGTTTTTGACCCGAGACGGTAATCGATCCTGAAAGAGCTTTGTCGATACCAAAAATGGCACGCAGTAACTCTGTGCGACCGGCACCAACCAGTCCTGCAATTCCCACCATCTCGCCAGCCCTGACTTCTAAATCGATGGTGTGTTGTGGCCACGATTGGGTTCGCAGCGACTTCACTTCCAGTTGTGCGGTGTTTTTCGCATAGCTTTTACGAGCGTAAAACTTTGAGATGTCTCGGCCCACCATCGCTTCGACCATTGCGTCATGAGAAATCTCATCCTTGGAAAGTCGCCCCGCGTTCTTACCATCCCTGAGTATCGTGACTCGATCTGCGATGGTTTCGATTTCAAACAATCGGTGCGAGATATAGATGATCGTTACACCTTGCGCCTTCAGGTTAGCGATCACGCGGAAGAGTTCTTCGGTTTCTGTTTGAGAAAGACTACTCGTGGGTTCATCCATGATCAGAATACGCGCGTTGACGGAAAGTGCCTTAGCAATTTCCACCATCTGTTGGACACCAATCGTCAGTGAGCCAACCAACGTTCGTGGGTTGATTTCAAGACCCACCATGCTCAGGAATTGCGACGCTTCGCGATGAATGCGTTTTGAGTTAAGAAAGCCACACGTTTTGGGTTCTCTGCCCAAGAAGATATTGGCTCCGACCTCCAAGTTGTCGGCTAGGTTGAGTTCTTGATGAATCAGAGCAATGCCTTGGTTTAACGCCTGATTGACACCATTTAGCTTGACCGGTGCGCCATCGAGTAGGATCTCGCCGTTGTCTTGCTGCTGCACACCTGCAAGAATTTTCATCAGGGTACTCTTCCCTGCTCCATTCTCACCAATCACGGCATGCACTTCGCCTCGCTCAACCGAAAGCGAGACGTTATCTAATGCAGTCACGCCCGAGAATCTTTTGGTGAGACCTCGTGCCTGCAAAAAAGGAATAGCAGAATGATCGGTCATCGCCGTGCTACTGCTCTCCGAGGTTCTTCTTCAGTTCCGCCCAGAAAGTTTCCACGTTATCACTACGAATCTGGTTCGCCGAAATATTCAAGAAGCCATCCTCAGAAATACCTAGGTCGGCGAGTGATTGTCCTCGGGCGAGTCCAGCCAAGACGCGAACAGACTGGCGTCCATACTCATAGGGGTTTTGAACAACGGTACCGTGAACGTGACCGTCGATGATTCCTTGAAGCGTTTCGTCTGCTTCGTCGAAAGCGATTACTTTCACTTCGTTGAGCTTATCTGCTTGTTTTAGAGCTTCGAGTATCAACGGCGGATTGTAAGCGAAAAGCCCAACCATGCCGGCTAGATCGGGGTGCCTTGATAAAGCATCCTCAGCGTTTGCTTTACCCTGAGCGCGGTCAAATTGATCGGTGTAGGTCCCAACGATGTGCCAAGGTCCTTCTTTGATTTCTGCGTCGGGCAAATCATATCTCGATGGATCTTCGGAACGACCCAAGATTGCGTCGATGACCCCCTGTCTGCGTCGTTTCGCATTGTCCTGCTCGAGACGCCCGATGAAGATCGCCACCTTTCCGCCATCAGGCATTGCTTCCTTGACCAGCTCACCGCACATTCTTCCTGCGATGTAATTGTCCATACCGATGTAGCACAATCGGTCGGAGTCAGGAGCGTCACTGTCATGGGTGATGAGCTTGGTGTACTTGGCCGCTTGGTTCAGCAGATCCGTTTGGTTGACGGGATCAATGGGGCTGACGGCAATACCATCGATCCCTTTTGTGATCAAATCTTCTATCATCCGTTTCTGATCGCCGATTCCCTCAGCTGGCATCAGCGTTTGTGTATCGGCATCAAAATCTTCGCCACCTTGTTTTACCCCCGATTCGGCAATCACCCAGAAAGATGCAACGCCATTGGTGACATAGGCCACCTTGGGTCTGTCTGTCGAGGAGTCCGCCGAACTGTTTTCGTTCGATGCAGTTTCTGATGAACTGCATCCAGTCATGATCATCGCGAGTGAAGTTACAGCACTAACACCCAGAAGGAGACGTAAATGGCGTTTCATTGGATTCCGTTGGATGATCGAAGAAAAAACTCGCATTGCGGCACGCCGAACGCGGAATGCGCTTCGGCCATCTTATCGACGCACCGAGCAACTTATCGAAGACAGATTACGACAAAAGTTTACGGATAGCAGCGTTAGATCGCAAGGATTCCGTGCATACGCATGAAAAGCCTTGGCTTTTGATTACAAAAAACGGCTGCCCATTTTTCTGTGGGCAGCCGTCAGTAACTATTACTAGCTTGGGTACGACAAGCTTCTACGGAGCTAAAACACGATTTCCTCGTTGCATCCCTTCCTGTTGCGCCTCGTAGATAGGAGCGCGATCGTTGGGGAGTCGACGAGAATCGATCGTTGTTTCTGGCGGGAAATCTTCGCCGCGAACAGCAGATCCGAGCGGAGTGGTTACGGTGTCGTCGATGGTCTTGAGGTACGCCTCGAGTTTCCAAGCGGGAATCACAGTTAGCCCGAGTTCTGCCGCTCTAGCCTTAACATTACCCATTGTTGCGATTGCTTGGGCGTTCTGATCATTCGTTGCGTCAGGGTCCTGCCCCACGACCAAGAAACGAATGGTTGGGTCGAGTTGACCTGTGACCGCTCCGGTTGAAGAGATCTCAGCGGCAACTTCTGCACCCGCTGCCAAGATCTGACCCTTAATTGCCGAGTTGTCACTACGGCCGTCACCATCGATGTCGATGTTCCCGGCGATCGCAATTTTAACGACGCGACCCGGAGCCCAGAATGGCGAAAAGATTTTGTCGCCTGGGATAATCGGGCTGGAAATGTCTGGGCGAGCCACCACTCGGCCCTGAGCAAGGTGAGGACCTTGGACCTGACTGACTTGAATGGTCGCTTTTACCTTCGCGTCTTGTAGTCTTGTTTCATCGCCATCAATGACACCGAAGGTCACACCGGGACGTAAGGCGTCTGCAGATCCAAGGTTGATCGTCACAACGTTACCGCCAGCGACCACGTAGCGAATTTCACCCTGTGTTGTTTCAAACTTGTCAGCTCGCAGTTGGTTGAGTTGAAGTTTTTGGGTGTCGATCGTGCCTTGCATCTGCTTCGTTTTGCTCACCAGTTGATTGGCTTCCGTGCGAGCAGTTTGGCGGAAAGCATCGAAGTCTTGTGAAGTTTTGGTCAGCTTATCGCGGTTCTTTTCGTTATCCTCGTTCATCCTTGCTCGGTCTTCGTCAAATTGCTGGCTGAGCGTTGCGGACTTTTTCTCCGCGTCATCTCTCTGCTGTTCAGCAAGCTGTTGTTGATTTCGAGCATTTTGAATATCTGCATCCGCGTCGGCGCGAATCTTGGTCGCTTCGTCTCGAGCCATGCCGTACTGCTCGTTTCGAGAGCGAATGGCCGTTACCAAGTAGTCGGGAAGTGCGGGATAGTTTCGGTTTTGTGCTTCAACTTCAGCGCCGAAGTAGGACATGTCTTTGGTGAATTGATCTTGGATCGCTTGCATCTCGCCATCCGCGTCCAGGCTTTCTTTCATGTTGTCGAGTTCAGCTTGGGTTAACCCTCCCACACCAAGCATCGCTTTGAGGATGCGGAGTTGCTTGTCTTTTTCCGAGACGTCTCCCTGAACATCACTGAGCCGACTTTGGGCGGCCACGGCGGTTGCATCCGAGGTGTTAGCCCACCGCCAGAAGAAGAAGTTCACAACCAGCGAACCACCGAGGAAGATAAGGCAGGCAATCAAGCTGCCGCGAATGACGGAATCGTCGCGAGCCACCATAGTTATTCAGTGCGGTCGAGGAGGCGGATGTTTGAAGCAGTAAAACCGAATTCTGACAAATCTTTTACCAGAACTGCCTCAGTATATTATTTACACCAGATTATCATTCTAGTTTGCACCGAGCAGATTTCCCGACCGTCTCCGAAGATTCTTGGGACTTTTGCGTCTTCTGCTGAGAAGCTCGGTCCGTTTACTACCGAATACAGTAGTGCGAATCACGGATTTTGTGCCGGTACGACTCATAAACGTCTACCCGGTTCGAATGACTGAACATTTGTTCGGCATTGTGCAGCGCCGCACAATCCCACCAATCAAAATAACAGGCATCCTTGAGAGATTTCGTCCGATTGCAGTCGGAACCTTCGATGAAAAAGATGGTTATTACGAAATAGCCGCTGAGCAAGTCTCCTGCACCCCCCCCTTGTGGGGTGTTGTGGTTTTATGTTCCGCCAATGCTCAAGACTTACTTACTCCCACCGCTCACCATCAATCCACCAGATCAATGCCAAAAAACATGCGATCACGCCGTTGTTGCCATTCTCGTTCCATCTCTCGCCGACAAGCTGGTTTTACCCTTCTTGAGCTTTTGTTGGTTTTGGCGATTCTCGTCGTCATTGGTGGAATTGCCCTACCAAACTTCCTAGGCGCCGGTCAGGAAGCAAAAGCGAATGCAACCAAAGTCCAACTCAATTCCTTGAAGCAAAGCATTGATCTTTTTCAAGTTCGGATGAACAAGTTGCCTGAGACTCTCGAAGAGCTGCGTGATGGACCGAGCGATGCCGCTGGAAAAGCCAAGTGGGTCGCTCCCATCATCTCTGAAATTCCTACCGACGCTTGGGAAAACGCTTTGACGTACACCAAGAACGGTAATACCTATGAACTGAGAAGCGCCGGAATTGACGGTCAAGTCAACACAGATGACGACGTGATCTTAGAGGGTGCTTAGTACTACCACCACATAGGTCACCGCCGCGGTTTGTGTCGGTGTCGTGAGAACCAACGTGCCGATTACCAAGCCAATTATTAATTTGTTGCAATGGAGCTGACCTCATTGTGGAACGAAGATCCGCCTTTACGCTTTTGGAGTTGCTGCTAACTCTTGCCGTTCTTGCAGCACTGACTTCGGTGGCGATTCCTCAGATTGGTTTATTGGCGGGTGATCGTCGTTTGGTACGTGGCGGCGACCTGCTTCGAGTCGAAATGACCCGTTTGCGAGTCGACGCGATGCGTCAAGGTCGCGTCCTGATGCTCGAAGGATTAATAGAGGGTAATCAATTTCGCTCACGCCCTTTTAACTCCGCTACCGACGCCACCGAGGCTTTCGACCAAACCGGATCACAGTCAGGATTGCTCAATGGAGCAACTCAGGGAGTGGTCACGGTCGTGGAGCAGGATCCTGAATCTGAAGACCTTATTGATTTACCCCAAGATATTGCGGTCGAGTCGGTTGGTGTGGTTTCGGCTGCCCGCTCGATGGAGATCGAGCAGCTTACGGAGTCGGATCGTGCTGAGGGGTGGAGTCGCCCAGTTCTGTTTTATCCCGATGGATCAACAAGTACCTCGGTGATTACCCTGTCCAATCCTGAGCTCGGCCGCGTGGTAATTCGTTTGCGGGGAATCACCGGCGACGTCACCGTTAGTGAGGTCGTACCTCTGTGAGTCAGCAGCAAAAGCATCGCAGCGGTTTCTCTCTGCTTGAGATCCTTTTGGCTCTAGCCATTCTTGGTGGAGCCTTGGCGATCTTAAGCCGTGTGGTTGACACCGGCATGATAGCGGCACGTGAAACGAGGGATCTGTCTGCGGCGAGACTTCTGTGCCAAACAAAATTGGCTGAAATTCTTTTAGAGGCTCAGAACGGTATTACACCACAGTCAGTGGTCTCCGCTGAGTTCGAGACATTATTTGATTCTCAATCAAGCTCAGTATTTCAATACAGCGTTGAAGTGATGCCAGCACCGATGGACGGTTTGCTGTCGATTAAGGTGACAGTCCAGTCGATTGATGGTGATCTAAATGAAGCGAGGACAAGCTATTCCTTGATGCGTTGGATGATCGACCCGATGCTCGGACTTGAAGAAGCTGAAGCTGAGGAAGATGCAATGCTCGAAGAAAAAGCAGCGTTGGCAGCTGGAGGTGGAGCATGACACAACAGCAGCGTTCCTCGCTCGGCATAAGAATTTTACCGGTAGCTGATGTGCAAGGTTCATTGAGGCGGGTGGTTGCATCAACGCGACGTGCTTTTACTTTGCTCGAGTTGGTGCTAGCGCTATCGATGTCTGTCGTATTGATGGTGCTAATCGGTGGCGCTATTCAGTTCTATTCACGTGACATGAATGTACGTGACATGGACATCCGCCAGACACAACTCGCTGCAGCCGTGATGCAAATGATTGAGGATGATCTAAGAGCGACATTGCATCCTCAGCCCGTTGATACTGCTGCACTTGAAGAACTCCTTGCAGCGACCTCGGGCGGAGAAACAGGAGGGGCAAGCGATCCAGCTGAGGGTCAGGATCTCAGCGCTGCGGGTATTGATTCTGATTTGGATAGCGGATTGATCGACGATGACTTGCTCGCCGAGATCGATCTGACAAGCGGTGTTTCGGTTTTGACTACTCCAGGTTTGGTGGGTAATCAAACACAAATACAGATCGATGTAAGTCGGCTTCCTCGGTTGGAAGAGTATGTTGCCATGATGGACGTCAACACTGCGGACATTGATGACATTCCCAGTGACATTAAAACGGTTGCCTATTTTGTTCAGGGAGCTGAGATGCTCGGAGGCATTCAGGATTCCCTAGCCATCGCGGAGGCTGAATTGGGGCTAGATACCGATTTGAACAGAGGCGGTCTCGTTAGGAGGTCGCTGGATCGTGCGGCGACGGTTGAAGCGGCAAACACTGGGAGTTTGTCGCTTTTGAACCAAACAGGCGATCTGCTCGCACCCGAAATCGCTGCGATAGAGTTCTCTTATTGGGATGGGGTCACGTGGCAGATTGAATGGAGCAGTGACGAGTACGAGGAATTGCCCCTTGCCATCAGCGTCTCATTGACCCTTCGTTCAGAGGGGACTAGTGACGTCCAAGGTGATTCACCTCGAGTCTTCACGCATATCGTTCGGTTGCCACTTGCAAAGCCGATTGACCAAACCGAAGAGGAAGGTTTGTCGGAGGCGGGTCTATGAATCGTACGATTACGAGGGGGGCGAGTTCCGGGTCGAGTCGCGGCAACCGTTCGGGCAGGCAACGAGAAGGTTTTTTCTTAGTCCTGGTCCTGATTGTCATTGTTGTTGCGACCATGGCGGTTTATTCCTTCACCGATCTGATGGTCGCTTACGACGATGCTGCTTACCTTTCTGGCGATTTGGTTCAGGCACGCGTCACGGTTGAGTCAGCATCGGAGGCGGTCCGACTTATTCTTGCTCAGCCTCCACAGGGCAGACGTGATCTTGGTGGCGTTTTCAATAACCCACAGCTATTTCAGGCGATCACGGTTGCAGCTGACAGCCAGCAGGAGAATCTTACCAATTACAGTGTTCTCGCCGCTGGTCTCAGTCCTACTCTTGGCTTCGCGGGAGTTCGATTTGGATTGCAAGATGAATCCGCAAAACTAAACATCAATACGCTCACGATTCTTGAAAACAACTCTGACTTGTTTGAAGCCGGCTTAGCACTCGCCGGGCAAGATCTTTCTGAAGATTCAGAGGCAGTAGCTTTGGGAATTGCTGATTCTCTTTTGATGTCCCTTCCCGGTATGACTCAGGACACTGTCGATGCGATTTTGGATTGGCTGGACGAGGACGATGAGGCTCGTGAATTCGGTGCGGAGGCTGAGTATTACAACACATTAGCAACACCCTATTCCCCCGCTAACGGACCGCTGCAAACGGTCGAAGAGTTATTGCTTGTTCGGGGGGTTACCCCCACTCTGCTCTTTGGCGCGGATGTTAACCGAAACGGTTTGATCGACCCCGATGAGCAACAGCGATTTGGAGTGACTGCTGATACCCCTGGTGCTTTTGGCTGGGCTGCTTACTTGACGGTTCACGGCGCAGAGGCGAATCGTCGAGAGGATGGTTCACTTCGAGTTGATGTAAATCAAGACGATCTCGAAGTCTTGTATGAGGAACTCGTGGATGCGTTGGGTGATGACCTGTTCGCCAGCTACATCATCGCCTACAGAATCGGTGGGCAAAGTGACTCCGCAGCGGCTCTGCTGACCTCAGGTGCTACGAATAACGACGCGCAGGCTCAGGATGGCGGAGTTTGGACCGTCGACCGGCTCGAGGAACTGGATCTAACCGGTGGCGGTGGTACCTCGCTGACGCAGATTCTTGACCTCGTCGGTTCCAGCGTCACGATAGGTCAAGGAGATCAAGCAAGACGTTACTCTTCGCCTATTGGTTCTGATCCAATCTCCCTGTCAGCAATTCTTCCGATTCTAATGGATGCATTGTCAACGCAATCGGCAGAGGTGATGCCCGGCAGGCTGAATATCAATGAATGTCCCGCTGAATTGCTTTACGGTATTCCACTTCTCTCAGAGGAGGTGGTGCAGCAACTGCTCGAGGCTCGTAGCGTTGATTCCGATGATCCGAATCGCCTATACGAAACTTGGCCATTGGTTGAGGGGTTAGTTACATTGGAGCAGATGCGATTACTCACTCCCCTGTGGACGGGTGGTGGAGATGTCTACCGTGCACAAATTGTCGGTTATTTCGAAGCTACCGGCGTTTCTCACCGAGCAGATGTGGTGATTGACGCGACGTCGATTAATCCCAAGGTGATCGCATGGCGGGATTTAAGTCATCTCGGGCGAGGGTTTGATCTCTCGGTCTTGGGACTTCGTTCATCGCTCTCACTGGTTGAGTGATTAACATAGCCGAAACGCATTGTTTGAATGAATGACGGCAATGCGAACAATTTTGAATCCGCTTGCAATTCACACACTCGACGTCACGTAAAGTACGTCTGAGGCGAGTTAGCGGTAACAGATCGAGAATGAAATGGTAAAAAAACTGGCAATTGATTGGGACGATCACGAACTGCGTTATGTTGCTGCGCAGTGTAGTGGGCGATCGATTAAGGTCACTGAGGCCAAGGTGATTTCAATTCAGGGCCGATCACCTCAGGAAGCAATCTCCGAGGAGTTTCAAACGACCAACTTTGCAGATACCGAGACTTTGGTTGCGATTGGTCGCGGCAAGGCCGAGCTTCGAGAGTTGCAACTACCACCTGTGCCTCAGGAAGAGTTGCCCGACATGGTGCGATTCCAAGCACTGCGAAGCTTTGCAACGGTCGGTGAGAACTCCACTGTCGATTATCTTGTCACCAAACAGCTCGATGCCGGAATCGAAGTCATCGCCGCGGCCGTAGCGCCGCAGAGCTTGGAGGCGATTCGAGCAGGGACTGAACCTTCTGGCTTGCGATTAAAGCGAATAGGTCTCCGTCCTCTAGCTGCGGCAGCACTGCACCTGACGCGACATTCTGAAAGCGCTCGTGGTGAAGTGGTTCTGATCGATTTGCTCCCAGAAAGTGCGGAGATCGTGATTGCCAGAGATGGCCAAGTTGTGTTCGTGCGAACCGTTCGAATGCCAAGTTCGGAGTCTGCTCGGGCGAAGGCACTCGCCGGAGAACTGAAACGAAGCTTATTGGCATGCGGTGTGACCAGCCAGCTTCGAAGTGTCATTTTATGGGGTACAGCCGACGTTCACGCAGATGAGATCCCAGGGTTAGAGGAAGCGGCAGGTTGTAGCGTTCAAGTGGTCAATCCGCTTGATCTGGTTGATTCCAATCGCAACCTAAATATTCCAAAGCACGTTGGACGCCTTGCTCCGCTGATTGGCTTGCTGCTAGCTGACGAAGTGGCTCCCGAGAGATTGATCGATTTTCTCAACCCTCGCAAACCCGAGGTGAAGGTAGTTAGTCCCTACCGCAAGCTCGTGGTTGGTGGAATTCCAGTCGCTGTGTGTGCATTACTTGCTTTCACAATCTACCAGCGAATGGCGAACTTAGATTCTCAAATTGAAGAGCTACGCCAAGGCAATTCTGCAATGCAGGCGGATGTCAAGCTTGCAGATGAGAGTCTGGCTAAAACGGAAACGGTCGATGCGTTCCTCGATGGCGATGTCAACTGGTTGCAGGAGATTCGTCGCATGGCGATGGAAATGCCTCCATCGGATCAAATGATTATCCGAGGCGTATCGGCGAGCGTTGACGCCCGCAAGGGTGGAGGCGTTTTGAAGATCGAAGGTGGAGCAGTGAATCCAGCCGTCATTGATGATTTTGAGAGGTCACTGCGTGATGAGAATCATCAGGTGAACGGCACCGGTGCAAGTGAGCAGAAAACAGAAGATGCATATCGGTGGGAGTTCAGTGAGTCCGTTGCAGTGACTGCAAGCTCGATTCGAGATGCTCGCTACATCGGGATCAGTGAGCAAATGGCGGCAGATACTGATAGTTCGCCTGAAAATGGTGAGGCTGAGAACTTGTTTGCTAGCCCGCCAAATGATAACGGCCCCGAAGCGGAAAAGTCTCATGCGCCAGCGGTCTCAGTCGAAGCACAAGATAACGCAGCGTCGGTAGCTGAAGCGACTACCGAAAGTGAAGACTCAGAGGACGACGCGGCTGCACCAGGCGTTGATGCGACGCCTGCAGTTGAGAATGCCGCAGAGGAAGTCGCCAAGGAGAGTGAAGAAGTGGATGGGAGCAATCAGGAGAAAGATGTTTTGGAGATAATTCCTGAACAAGATGGTGACGGTAAAGAAAAGTCCGAAGCGACCGAAAGCCTCGAAGTTGCTAACGTGTCAGACGCGGAGGTTCAGCGATGAATGAAAGAGAACGTTTCTTGTCGATATTGGTCGTAGGCCTATTAGTCGCAACGGCTGTTTGGTGGGGATTTGGAAAATACAATTCCGCCATCAAGTCTCGGGAGAATCAGCTTGAACAACTCGTGACAACGCAGATGCAACTCAATGAGAAGAGACTACAGGGCGAATTTGCGAATCGGCAAATGGGCGAATACATGCTTCGCTCATTACCAGGCGATCCCGAGCAAGCTCAAAGTCAGTATCAGCAGTGGTTACTTGATCTGGTTCACGACAGTGAGTTGACTGAGACTTTGGTTGATGCGAACAGTTCAAGAACAATCGGTGGGCTGTATCAGCTTCTCGATTTCAGGGTGCGTGGGAATTCTGATGTGCATGGAGTGATTCGCTTGATGCACGCATTTTATTCAAAGGATTACTTGCATCGCATTCGTGATCTTTCACTTCGCAGGAATCGTCAGGGCGGTTTTCAGTTGGAATTGTCCATTGATGCCATCGCATTGCTCGGCGCGCCCGACGAATTGCCCCTAAGAGATGATCCATCATGGAGAATCGATGGTGATGTTGCCACTTACCTTGATCCAATCATGAATCGCAACCTCTACGAGCCTCCGAATCAGCCACCCAGGTTTGGTGGCCGTTCTGAATTAGAGGCGATCGTGGGTCGTGATACGCCGACACCCCTCGCGTTTAACGATCCAGATGGGCATCGCATGCGATACGAATTGGTTGACGGTCCTTATGAACTCGTCTCGATTGACGAACGAAGTGGTACATTGCGTATTCGTAGCGATGAGACGACCGAGTTTGATGTCACGGTGCGTGCAACGGATGATGGATACCCCAAACGTTCGTCGGAACAAAGGTTGTCGGTCAAAGTTCTCGATCCGCCACCTCCGGAGCCGGAGCCAGAGGCGCCCATCGGGTTCGATGATGCATCACAGA
>JAKMEW010000175.1 GCA_022425745.1 Rubripirellula sp. | reverse complement strand
CACCAAAGATGGCCCTCGAAAGTTTGCTTTACGCGAAAAACGAGACATCAAGACAGACCAAAAGCGATACAAGGCTGCTCTGAAGGAAACTGGCGTCGGCCCCGAACCCGCTCTTTGGATTGACTGGGTGGAATGGGAAGGCCCACTGGATGTTGAAGGAGACGAGTCCCCCTTCGCCCAAACCCTCGCGATGATGAAACAAACGCAAACCGACACCTCGGAAATCAGCTTGGCCACGCAGATCCTTCGAAGGTTTGCTACAAATGCTTTCAGAGACCTGAACCCAAACCAAGATTTTATAGATCGACTCGTCGACATCTTTAAGGGTAGACGGAACTCAGGGGAACCTTTTGAAGTCGCAATTCGGACTCCGTTAAGCGTGATCCTTGCCTCCCCCGGTTTTCTCTATCTCAATGAACCATCGGTCGATGCCACCCGTCGCAAGCTCAACGACCGCGAACTCGCCGTACGCTTGTCGTATTTTCTCTGGAGTGGACCGCCCGACCGAGAACTGCTGGAACTTGCAGAACAAAATCGGCTGCACTTACCGCAGGTTCTCAGACAGCAGACCAATCGGTTGATTAATGACCCAAGATCTGATGCCTTCGTCTCGGGATTCGTTCACCAGTGGTTAGACATGGAACGGCTCGACTTCTTTCAGTTTGACGCCAATCTCCACCCCGATTTTGATGAAAGCACAAGAAGTGCTACCCGTGAAGAAGTTTATCAATCATTTGCATATCTGCTTAGGGATGCAGACCAGGAATCTTCCAGCGGGCGACTCGTCAACTTACTCAAAAGCGACTACGTCTTCGTCAACGGATTGCTCGCCACCTACTACGGTATCGAGGGAGTGGAGGGTGATGAATTTCAGAAAGTAAAATTGCCGAGTGACTCGCCTCGAGGTGGCCTCTTGGGAATGGCCGCTATTCACGCGATGGGGAGTGATGGGATCGTCAGCAGCCCCGTTGAACGCGGTGCATGGGTGCTTCGTCACCTACTCAATGATCCACCTCCTCCCGCTCCACCTAACGTTCCTCAGATCTCGCGACTGGAAGATCAAATCCTGACCACGCGAGAACGGTTGCTTGCGCATCAGGAGGAAGCTCAGTGCGCCAGTTGCCACCGCAAAATCGACCCCATTGGCTTTGGGTTGGAAAACTTTAATGCGGCCGGTAAGTGGCGAACCGAGGACAGCTACCAATTGCGAGACCAGAGGGGTCGAAGTATTGGCAAGCGAAAGACTTGGGAGATTGATGCGTCAGGGGCCTTTTACCTTGGCCCCAAGTTTGCAAACTTTCATGAACTTCGTGACCGAGTAGCAGATCAAGAGGATGCATTCGCAAGAGGGCTGATTGAGCGTCTGACTGAATACGGGCTTGGCCGTCCATTCGGATTTACAGACGGAGAACTTGCTGATGAAATTTTTGCAATCGTCAGCGAAAAAGAGTTTGCGTTGAGAGAATTCATTCACGCCTTGGTTGCCAGTTCAGCTTTCCAAACAAAATGACTCTCCAGCACGCTAAACTGAGTCGAGTCGGACGATCTTCAACAAGGTCGAGCCGTTCTCGGAGCAAGCTGATGAACTTGATCGTGTAGGTTCCACGTCAACAATTTAAGGCCACGCGTGTCGAACTGGATTCACCCGACGTTACTGACCTTTGAGCTGATTGCGATTTCGGTGGCGATTGCCGGCACACTTGGAACCATTGGAGCGTGGGCAAGCCATGTGCTGGGGCGAGGTACTCCTTTTCAGAAAAAACTCAACCAACTGATTTTGGCGACACATGTCATGATCGTGTTTTCGCCACTGATCCTGCATGCGGTGGCGTGGGAATCAACTGCTGGTAAGTTCGGGATAACCATGCTGACTCAGACCGGAGTCCGTGTCTCTGCCGGCGGTTCTTACAGTTTCTTTGCGGGTCTGATTGCTACAAGTTGGATTCACGGAATCACAGGTGCATCGCTCGTCTGCACTGTGACGTACATAGGTACCAGTCGCCTGCCTGGAGCGATGATTGAACGGGGTCGACTGGAGATGGGTGACCATCGGCTTTGGTGGCGTTTGCGCTTACCGCTCGCTAAAAATTGGTGGATCGGTTCTCTCCTTGCGACCGCGATGCTGGCCGCCACCGAAATGACCATCGCAGATCTTTACGGCTGTCGCACGTTGGCCGATCATTTCTATCTGCTCTACGCTGCCAATCCTGACCTGAAGTCGATCCTGATCACCTGCATCGTTCCGCTAATAATCTTGGTGGGCGGTTCGCTGTGGTGGGTTACATCCCGTCAACGCCCCCTCGGGGTCATCAGTCGTATCGATGGAGAACAGGGGCCAGAGAGAAAAACGTTTCACCAGATTTCCGAATCCCCGAGCGACGCGGGAATCATCAAATCACTTGCACTGACCGTTAGCCTGTCTCTCGTGATTCTTACTGTATTTGTACCGCTAGTCAGCATCCTTCTAAAACTCGGACAGACAGTGCAACTGATCGACGGTAACGTCGCTAGCGGTTGGTCAATCTCGGTACTATTTGATCGCTTGCTGGAAGCTCCCTTAATTTTCCAAGGTGAGTACACATGGACGCTCATTCTCGCATCTTTCACGGGGACTCTAGCACTTCTGATCGCCTGGCCCATGGCAGCATTTGGACGAACCGCTCCTGCGCTGCGTCGTTGCTTCGACTTTTCGACCCTCACACTAGCCGTCATCCCCGGCCCCGTCATTGCTATTTTGATCATCGAGATGTTTCAGGTTTCAGTCCCCGGCTTTGCGACTCTTTACCAACGAAGTGTTGTCCCCACGTCAATGTCATTGCTCGCGCGCGCATTGCCCCTCGCCTACTGGGTGTTGAGGGTCGGTTATTCCACCGTCCCCGATCAATTACTGGAGGCTGCAGCTCTGGAACACGGTACATTACGACGCCTCATCAGAATGGACCGCAAGCTAATCGGTGGCTTCCTGATTCAGGCGTGGCTGGCGAGCAGTCTTTTTGCATCCGGTGATGTACCAGCGTCATTACCGATCTTGCCGCCAGGAATGACCACGGTAGGCAGCCGTCTTTTTGGCCTACTTCATAGCGGCGCTAGATTCCAGGAGGCGGCATTGGCTTTCTGGTATCTCCTTGCGATCGCCCTGCTCGGTTGGTCACTGATTCGCTTGGTTGACAAGATCGATCATGGGACGGGGCGAGCCAAATGAGTCGACAACTGGTATAAAATAGGAACTGCAGTGGCCGCTCATCTAAGCGTCACATGCACAAGGAAACCGTAAATCTCAGTCGGATCGAATCCATGCCAAGGTTGGTACCAATCATCATCGCCACCGTGTTCCTCGGGGCAGCGATTCTTCGCGAAACCCGCGCGGAGACTGTACGCTTCAAAGATTCAAAACAAAATGAGCGAGAAGTAAAGGGTGAAGTCCTAGTCGAAGCCCAGAACGGCGGCATGATGTTGCGGGGTGACGACAGTCGCATCTGGCTGATTCAGCCCAACGAAATCATCCAACGAAAACGCGATGACGCACCGGTCACTCCCGCATCTGCCGAGGTGGTATCAGCGCGTCTGCTCGAAGAACTCGGACCGACCTTTTCTATCTATCCCACGCAGCATTATCTGATTGCGTATGACTGCGGTGAACCATACGTTCAGCGTGTCGGTGCCCTGTTTGAACAACTACATCGTAGTTTTTTTACTTTCTGGAAAAATCAACGTTGGGAACTTGATGAACCAGACTATCCGCTAGTGGCGATCGTTTTGCGAGATCATGATTCCTTCATGAACTACGCTGGAAATGACATCGGCGAAACCGCCAATAGCGTCATTGGATA
The DNA here is from genome assembly GCA_022425745.1 of Rubripirellula sp. Lineage (GTDB taxonomy): Bacteria > Planctomycetota > Planctomycetia > Pirellulales > Pirellulaceae > Rubripirellula. The sequence continues at coordinate 6,558 of JAKMEW010000175.1, read as the reverse complement.
CTACCACCTATCAAGTAATCGCATGACCACTTTCAATGTTCCAAACTGGGAACGCAACGTGGCGACCATCATTCACGAAGCAACGCATCAACTCGCTTACAACACCGGAATGCAGAAACGGTTTGCGGACAACCCAATGTGGGTTAGCGAAGGACTTGCCACCTTTTTTGAATCTCCGGACATGAGAAATCCAGGACGTTGGCGATCCATTGGACGAGTCAATCAAGTGAATCTTGCTCGATGGAGACGGTACGTTCGCTCACGCCCTGAAGAGTCACTTGCCACGCTGATCGCCGACGACCAGAGGTTTCGCAGCGCCGCGACCGCAACCACCGCTTACGCCGAAAGCTGGGCTTTGACCTATTTCCTGATCAAGACTCGCCGCGACGAATATGTGGACTACCTTCGTGAGCTAAGCGAAGGCAAGCCGCTAGCCGAACGAACACGACCAGAACGAATTGAAATGTTCGAACGGGTCATGGGCGATTCTCTAATTGACCTAGATAAAGCCTTTATGACCTACATGAGACGAGTTAATTGATCGTCACGAACATAGGATCTGAATCCCAGTCAATAGATGGGTATTGGGAACAGGCTACCGGAAACCGGGCAGTGCCCCGTTTACTTACTGGTCGGCATAAACTCGGGTGCTTTCTTCTTTGGTTACCGGTACAGCACTCTGTTCGCTCACCACCACAGCTTTGACCAAATGAACGCCCGCGTTCAACCCGCGAACCCTAATGGTTTGCTTCACGGTTTGATTAGGCTGGAGCGTTGTGATCGGCTGAAATGCCACCAATCCCTGTCCGTTCGTTCCAGCATCACCGCTTGCGCTGATCAACTCCAAACCAGCTGGTAGTTGCAACTGGACACGCACGCCGGAGTCTGCCATCGAACCAGTGTTCGTGACAGTCACTTCGTACTCGGTTTCTGCACCAATCTCGATCGGCCCACCGGGATTGTTAATCGCGAAAGACAGTTCGGCGAATCCTTCGACACTCATCGTACGCTGAGATTGTACGGCAACACCGAGATCACCATCGGCTTCAATGCGAAGGGCCTGCTCACCAATCTCGACGGGCAATAATGTCAAAGGCACGATACCCTGGGCACCCGCCGGTAAATTTGCGAGTGACCAAAAGACAGCATGACGATTAGGGTCGTAGTAACCCTCGTTTTCAGTGCTGACAAAGGTAAAACCGCGATCAAGATGAACGGCAATTTCGAGATTGGTGGCGTCGGCAGTACCTTGGTTCGCCACCAATAGCTCATAAGTTGCGGGCCTCTCCAAGAATCGTCGAGAAGGACCTTTGAGTTGAACCTGCAGATCAGGTGCGATGACCTGAACCGCAACGGAATGCTCGGTTTCCAGACCATCATCCGAAACCAACCGGATCGTATTCTCAACTACCCCAGGACGAACCGCACGCAGTCGCAACACCTGCCGTCGCACTTCACCCGGCGCGAGACTTCCCAGAGAATTATCAAGCTGACGTCCACGCGGATGCTCAAGCCCCTCAGGCACATCCTCTTGCAATACGACGCCATTTGCAGCACCACTGCCGGGGTTGGAAACCTCAATCTCGATTTCCAATTGCTGCCCTATCAACACCCCTTGCTCAGGTACTCGCTGAACAATTTTCAACTCGGGTTTCGTACTCAGCGTTCGCACCGACGCAGCCGCCTCAAAGCTAACCCTTGCAACACTTCCAAGCTCACCTTCTTGCTCGGGAACAAGCTGCATGGTGATGGTTCTTTCCTCGCCGGCGGCCATTGATCCTAATTCCCACATCAGTTGATTGCCAACCTGTTGAGCAGCCGGAGAAGCTTCGACAAACCGCATCCCAGCCGGTATACGATCGTAGACCTCAACGTTCAAAGCGTCCGCGACACCCACATTCTGCACATTGACAATGAACGAAGCAGCTTTCCCAACTCGCACCTCGCTTGGTGCTCGCTTTTGGATCACCACGCTCGGTGTCTGAGCTCCTTCAAGCCGTCGCTCCCCGGGCAAATCCATTGCGGCAACCGCAGCAGGACGCGTTGCAATCGCAATCGGATTCCCCATCGTCTCACCGCCCATGCTCGTACCCATCGCACTTGCTGCGGAAGAACTTGGGATTGCGTTACTCCCACTGAAAGCATCACTACCGTACACCGAAGGATTACCAGCAACGCCAAGGCTTGGTGCAGATGGAGCGACTTCCAGCACCGAGACTGTCTCCGAACCAACAGGCTCGACCTCAATCGGCGTTTGGTCACGAATCGGATTGGTGGAAGCAAAGTCCTCAACACCTCCAAGGCGACCGGGCACACCCATCTCTGGTTTGCCTGATTCAAGCCCGTTGGATTGGATGTTTTGATTTTGTTCGACCGCTGCGATTGCCGTGGAATCGCTTAGATAATCGGTGTTTTCAGAGATCACCCCTTCAGGGTCGGCACCGCGAAGCCCATTCCCGACCGGTGCTTGTTCCAAGTCTTGTATGCTTGGAAGGCGTGTCTCACTCGAAAGCGCTGTGTTGATCCCGCCGGGTTGACTAGTGCCAACGGGCTGAGATGCATTCACCATACCGCTACCCACCTGCGTCGCCCCACCAGAAGACGATGCGGTTACGGTGGGTTCATCGAAGCTATATCCGAGATCGGCTGGTTGCTCCGATCCGCGAGGAGCGTTTTCGCCCTCAAAGCCACCTCGAAGTAAATTCTCGGGCTGCGACGGTAATCCAACATTCATCTCGGTGGTTACAGCGGGTTCAACTGCGGCGTATGCAACGATGTCAGCTTCAACCCCATTGGCTTCGGCAGCGGGACTTTCCGCCCCTGCGACCGGTACTCCAAAACTGACCGCTGGCTCCGCGTTGGATTCCACCTCCGCTCGGATGGTTGGGATCATCCCTGTTTCGCCGTTCGGAAGACTAGGAACAGCAAGAACCGTGTCGGATGAGGACGCTGGAATTTCTTTAGAGGGAACGGATCCCGGCAATGCGAACCCATCACCGCTAACGGCGACAGGGTCTCCTTGTACCGAATCGCCACTGGGTAACAACCACGCATCATCAGATGCCACGCCTTGGGAACCGGCACTTTCATTCTGCCCGCCTTGTGATGCTGACAGAGTGCTGGGTAACGTCGCCCCGAAAGCCGTGGCCACCGCACCAGATGCATTATCTTCATCATGCTGAACCAAACGCACGTCACCGCTGGCTACAGAAGAACCACCGGATGACGCAGCACCGGTGGACGACGTAGACATCACCGAAGTGAGTTCTGATGAACTGAGACCAGCTTCGGCCAGTTGATCATTCGCTGAGAGCAAATCTGTTTTTGGCTGCTGTAACCAACCTGACTCGAGTGAATCGCCCGCTACAGCAGTGGATAATGGATCAGCGGGAGCCTTAGAGGCACCGTTTTCCGCTGTCCATTGCGATACGTCCTCAGGCTCGCTTTTCTGCGAGTTCAACATCAAATAAGCCGCAAGAACGATGGTAATCGCACCTGCCCCGAGTCGTACACCAAACGATTTCATGAGTCGCATTCCTTTGCGAAGATTTCTGCCAAGACCTCTGGCGATTCATTCTTTAGCAAAAATTGCAAAAAAGAGTGAATAGCAAACCGTCTGCACCCCCACCCCTTTCCATGCTAGCATTCCACCGATGGTTGTCGGCGAGAAACTGCCGATCTCACAGGGTGGACTGGAGACACTTTAGCGATCCGTAGAAATCGCTTCGGCGTAGGCAAGTTCACCCGTTCTCCCATCGTAGTACTGGAAGACGACCTGAGGATTCGGGTAAGCAACCAAACGTTTGCCACCAAGTTTTTGCGGCATGTTGAAGACGTTATTGACCTGAACCACACAAAAATGAGGGTAAAGCCTCTCGAGACGTGGAAGATCGGGGAGGATGTAGCTACTCCATCGAATGTCACATTCCCGTGGCCCGAATTTAAACTTGCCCGTTGCTGGTCGACCGCTTTCATCATTGACCGGTACATGATTCACGCTGTTATGCGGTCCGCAGCAAAACTCCCAAACGTCTTCAGTGACTTTGACAGCAAAACTATTGTGCAGATCGCCGGTCATCACAAACACTTTTTTACCCATTTTTTCCCAGCGGTCGATCAACATCTCTCTCTCATCGAAGAAACCGGTCCACGCCTCCTCCTTGTTCGCTGCGTCTGCTTCAAAGCCACCCGCACCGCTGTGTGGGATCATGAACGGCACCGATGAGATCACAAAGAAAAAGTCTGCATCACTTGCTTCCATCGAACGAAGAAGCCACTCACGCTGAGGCTTCCCAAGCATCGAAACGCCCGCTTTACCTCGATCACTGACATCATGCATGTCGCGGTCACCACGTGTATCAAGCAGATAGAATTCGCAGTTTGCAACGCGAAACTTGCCGTAACTGCGTCGGCCAATCGAATAGCTGAGCGATGCGTCATCGACTTTTGCCTTCATGTGCAAACGCAATGTGTGCCGGTCCACGACCTCGACAATGTCATAGACGTATGAGTTTTGATTACCCGAGTCGTCATCGAATCTCATATCGTTCACGCCTGCCTGGGGAGTCCCCCAGTGAACATGAAGGTTCAGCATTTCCTTCAGCGGTAGCTTGGTGAAATCAGCTAGAGGATCGACAAGCAAATCGCTTCCCGCCTTCATCGCACCGCGACCGAGATGAATCGGGTGCTCATGCTCCATCGGATTTGCCCATCCGAGGTAGTCATGCCAAGCGTACGTTCCAATATCACGAAACACCGTCCTGCGATGACGCTTGCCAGCTTCTGATGCCCCCCAGATATCATTCACTAGCTCGTGATCATCAAAGGTAAAATAGCTGGGCACATTGCGATGCCAGTTGGAAAGATCTTGCCCACGACCGAGATAGAGCTTGTAGTTTTCCCAAACTCCAACCACTGACGGCATGATCTCCACCGGCGTCGGGTTCTGCTTGATGCCCTGAATCAGTCGCCACGCTTCCGCCGGATAGTCACGCAACTCTTCATAGAGCCAGTCTCCGTTCATGATGTGAAAGTGCACCTTGTCGGCCCAGTCACGATTGAGGTGTTCATACGCCAACGCTCGATGCCCGCCGCCATGCAGCGGATTCTGATTGGCACACGAACCGATCTCGAAGCGAAAATTGAACAAACCTTCCGGGTTGAATTCTGGGTCCATCGATGCTTCGACGCTCGGTAGTGTCCGAAACGTACCGGGTAACCCATGAGGCCGCCCGTTGACCTGCACTTGGTAGTGGTACCGAGTGTCCGGGTCGAGCCCCTCGAGCGTCAGAACGCCGGTGTTGTCATGCTCCAATTCGGTGAACCCGACCACGCTAACTTGATCCAATGAATCCGATGCGACACCGTAATGCACCGAGAATTCGCCGGGATCAGACGTCCTCGCCCAGACGCGAACCGAATCGGCGGTAACTGCACCGAGCATCGGACCATGTGTTAAACGGATCGGATCTCGAGCGGATCGCTCGTCCAACGTCGTTGTTTCATCAGCAGGAACCGCCGAACCGAACAGAAAGAAAACACACGCCAACAGCGGCAATCGATTCTTTAGGGCTCCACTCGTCTTTAACGCCCGACTCGCCCTTAGAGCCCGACTCGCGGCAAAGCAACCTATCGCGGCAAAGTAAAACGTCACGTGTCGAAGCATGAAGAGCACCTAATCATTGAGAAGTAGAGAGTTCCGATGCACAGTTTACTCGCTACTCAGTCCACCAACCACAGTCTTGGCTCGCGTCATCAGCCCGATGAAGCAAACTTGATCACGCAGTGAACTTGATGGCACAGCAATCTTGATGGCAATGTGGCTTCAGCTCCGAGCGAACATTACAGAGCGAGTTGGTGCAGGCGACATCTCTTTTCTAGTCCGAGGCGACTGCGTGATCGGCACAAACGGTATGACCTGAAAAGAGAACGTGAATCGTACTGTTTCTCTTCTATTGCATTGTCCACCAAAGCCTCTAAACGCTGATAGCTCCTTTCACGCAAGTCACTTTTCCCGAAGCTTATCAACCACACTGCCGCTGCGTCCCACTTTTCAAAATGCTCGGCCACAGAGAAACCTTCATCATGGATGGAGTGACCTGCCAACGAAAAAATGCTCATTTCCCGTTCGGCTTCACGTAGACCGCATCCCATCAGGATTGAATTAGGAATTTGATTGAGATGTCTGCTTGGACCCTACACTTCGCGACTCATTCCGAGGAAAGCATCGCGTTTTCCTCACACGAATTGGCTGCTGCCGCGAAGACTCATCGAGCAGAATCGATCTTTGATCAGCACCAAGATAAACCCATCCTCCAGTCCATCCTCCAGCACCTCTCCACCCTCCCGACGTCGCACCGTACGCAATCCGTCTTTGACCTTCCAGCACACTTGATGTGCCCAAAGACAAATTCCACCCTCCCTTCGATTTCGTACTTTGAATCGACGTCGCGTCTCTTGTTCAGCGAATCTTCGGTAAGCCTCCACCCCTCCCTGATCTCCCTCCGAAGATTCGCTGACGGCATCGCTATCGACCGCGTGTTACCTCCAACGCCCCAC
>JAKMEW010000152.1 GCA_022425745.1 Rubripirellula sp. | reverse complement strand
AGCCTATCCATTCTAGGTCAGATCGGTCACGTCTTTCTTTGGAGTGCGATTGCATTAACCGTTTACTCCGGAATCGACTACTCACGTGCAGCAGCCAAGATCATGAGTAGCTCCGCTAACGAGTCTGACAGCAATTAGGCATGACAGAGATTACTCGCCTACTCATTCAATCCTTGATGTTCGCGATTCTCGTGAGCGGGTTGGTTGGATGGTGGCGAGTCTTGCGATTTTGGCGAAAGTCGGTGTCGACACCAATTGATGCTGCGATCCCTTCCTCCGATCCGTCACCGACCACCGGGATCATGGAACGCCTTGTTCCCGCTCGCCGGCAGAACAAGCCATTCTGGACACCCGCCGAATTCTTACTCGCCTTCGGTCTCCGAGTCGTCTTGATGATCGGACTTTCCAGTCTTTTCATCAAAGAAGCCAGCTCAACACACGCACCATTGCTTGTACAACTTGCCGCTATCGTGCTTGCCATCGCAGCAATGCTTGGATGGCTTAGCCTCTTACAACGCGATGCTCCACAGCGGGTAGGTTTTCAAATTCAAAAAGACGATTTGAAATTGGGATTGATCAGCACACCGCTAATACTTTCCGTGGTCATGCTCATCAGTTTGCTTGCGTCGTCGATTGTGGAATACGAACACCCGGTCCTCAAGTCTCTCTTTGCGAATAAGTCGATACTCTTTTACATCCTAACTTTTTTAACCACTGCGATCGCGACGCCCATTTATGAAGAATTTTTATTTCGCGGGCTTCTGCAAGGGTCGTTGCAAGCGTTAGCAAATCCAACGCCAACAGGCGAGACATGGAAACCGCTCTCCGTCTGGCCTTTGATCGTTAGCAGCCTCATCTTTGCGGCAATGCACTTTCCTGGCCAAGGAGCGGCTCCAATACCCATCTTCGTCCTCTCGCTCGGCTTGGGCTACCTCTACCGCCAGACCGGCTCACTTGCGGCTCCCATTTTGGTTCACGTGATTCTCAACAGCATCACACTCCTAGACGCGTTCACCGCGTCCTAGCCCTTTACGTGCGAAACGGCTGGCTGCTACACCACGAACTTTACACGTCCGTGCCGCCAGTTTTGTTACAATTCAGTCCGCCAAAACGGTCTGACTCAGAGCCGGTGTGAGACGCACCGAGCTCGAACCCATTGATGGAATTGATGAGATGCTAAACCTGACATCCAAAGCGAAAGCACACACCTGCAACGGCGGTACGAGGCGTGACTTCCTCCAGGTCGGCACACTCGGCGCAGCGGGACTCACACTTCCCCAGCTGATGGCGGCCGAATCGTCCGGTCAGGTTGATCCGCATCACGATAAAAAATCATGCATCATGATTTTCAACCTCGGCGCTCCAAGTCAGCTTGATACCTTTGATATGAAGCCGAATGCACCGGCCGAAGTACGCGGCCCATTCAAGGCGATCAGCACAAAAGGTGATTTCCAGCTTTCAGAGATCTTGCCGAAGCATGCAGAGATCGCTGATAAATTCTCAATTGTTCGTTCCTGCTATCACACCGCAGCAGCCGTCCATGACGCCGGCTGGCAGATGCTGCAGACCGGTCGACAATTCACCGGCGGTGTCAACTATCCACATGCCGGCGCTGTCCTGCAGTATATGAGGGGACGCCGGACAGACCTGCCTGCTCATGTCGTTTTGCCTGAAACAATGGGACGCGGTGGTGGAAATCTACCCAATGGGCAAGCCGGTGGATTCCTCGGTAAAGCCTATGACCCATTTGCGCTGATGGCAGATCCTAGCAAGGAAAACTTCAAGGTCCCCGACCTGCTACCGCCAAACACTTTGGGTGATGTAAGGATTGATCGACGCCGGAGAATGCGCCAATCGATTGAAGAAAACCTGAAGGCGTTTGAGCAGACCGAGTCTGCCGCGATGCTCGACCAAAATTTTGAATCGGCCTATCGGTTGATGAATAGCCAGCAGGCGCGCGAAGCATTTGACTTGACCAAGGAGTCAACCGCGGTGCGCGAACGATATGGGATGAACCGCTTTGGTCAATGCTGTCTTCTTTCCCGCCGACTGATTGAAGCTGGCGTTCGCTTTGTCACCGTGAATACCTTCCTTACAGTCTTTAACGAATTGACTTGGGATATTCACGGAAGCAAGCCATTTACCACCATCGAAGGAATGAAGAACATCGTTGCTCCGATGTACGACCAAGGATACTCCGCTCTGATTTCAGACCTTGATCAGCGCGGCATGCTAGAAGACACCATGGTCTGTGGATTGGCAGAGTTTGGGCGTACTCCCAAAGTCAATCCCGCCGGCGGTCGCGACCACTGGCCACAATGCTTCTCATGCACCTTTGCCGGTGGCGGTGTGCAAGGCGGACGGGCGATCGGGGCAAGTGATCCGATTGGTGCCGTCCCAGCCGACCGGCCAACCAATCCGGGTGAGATTGTGGCAACGATTTTCAAGGGCCTAGGGCTCGACCTTCACGCGGAACTCCCAGGCCCAGCTGGCCGGCCCTTCCCGCTGGTCGATTTTGGTGTTCGTGAAATCACAGAGTTATTTAGCTAAGCCTCAATTGCTGTGACCTCAATCGCCCGAACACAATTCGGTCACCGATTTCAGGCCTGCCCACTGCTTGATTGCACCAATCTTTTCAACGTTCAAGACAACGACCATTTTCCTGCTGTTAAATTTGCCCATGCCTACTCGACTTCTTCTCCTAGTGCTCGCGCTGACCGCTCACACACAACGGCCCGTGTTAGCTGAGAGACAATTGATCATCTTGCCCGAAAAGATCGAATTAGCTGAAAAACGTGCGGGTCAAACCTTCGCCGTTTATGAGCAAGACGCATCGGGTGAGGTTGGTAGCGTCTTGAGCCCTTCGGATTATGTCGCATCAATTGAAGACGAGTCGGTTGCGAACATCGCTGGTGGCATCGTAACCCCTTCGAAAGACGGGAACACTTTGCTGAAAATAAAAACCGATGATGGCTCCACCGCGGAGGCGCAGGTAAGCGTAGCCAATCTCGGAACCAAGACACCAATTAGTTTCCGCCACGACATTGAACCACTTCTTACAAAACTCAATTGCAACGCTGGAGCGTGTCACGGCGCGTTGGCAGGTAAGGGTGGCTTTCGGCTTTCCCTACGCGGCTATGACCCGGAATTTGACTACCAAACCATCACACGTGAATCGCTAGGCCGGAGAGTTGAATTCGCCGACCCGGCGAAGAGCTTACTGCTGACCAAACCGACCGGAGCGTTGCCGCACAAGGGAGGCCTGAGACTAGATACAGATAGCCATGACTACCAGACGCTTTCAGCTTGGATCGCCTCTGGTTGCGCGGCTCCCAACTCTGATGACCCCACACTGACAAACATCACCGTCGAACCGAGTGAATCGACTCTTGCGTTGCAGGATGCCACCAAGGTGCTGGTCACCGCTCACTACGACAACGGTGAAACGCGAGACATAACGCGTTGGGCAAAATTCACCTCCACTGACGACTCTATCGCAACCGTAGACGAGGCGGGGAATGTCCTTGTTGGGGACAGTGGGCAGGGTGCTATCTTGGTTTGGTTCAGCAGCAAGGTAAACCTCGCACGCATCACTGTCCCTTATCCCAATCAACTCAATCCGGAAGTATTTACAAACGCTCCGATAAGGAACCTGATCGACGAGGCGAACCTTGACCAATTAGCAAAACTCAACCTGCCACCCTCACCGCGGTGCGATGACGCAACATTCCTAAGGCGTGCCACGATCGACACCATTGGCCGATTGCCTAGCACAGAAGAACGACAAGCTTACTTCGGCAAACCCGAACTAGAGCGGCGTGACTGGCTCATTGATCACCTCCTCGCGAGCGATGATTACGTTGACTACTGGACCTACAAATGGTGTGACCTATTACTGATCAACGGAACCAAACTTCGTCCTGTCGCGGTCAAAACGTACTACCAGTGGGTGCGTAACGCCGTTGAAAGTCGTACTCCATGGGATCAATTCGTTCGTCAGATACTTACCGCGACCGGTGGCAGTGATCAGAACGGGGCAACAAACTTCTATGCCTTGCACCAGAGTCCCGAAGAGATGACCGAGAATGCGAGTCAGGCGTTTCTTGGGCTCTCAATTGGCTGCGCTAAGTGCCACAATCATCCGTTAGAAAAGTGGACCAACGATCAGTACTATGCGATGGCGAACATTTTCTCACGAGTGAGAGCCAAAGGATGGGGTGGAGACGGACGTAACGGAGATGGAATACGCACCCTATTTGTTTCCACCAGCGGAGAGCTGATTCAACCGAATCGAGGTAAACCCCAACCACCAGCCCCACTCGATGCCGAGCCAATCGCCTTCAGCGACACATCAGACCGCCGTGAGGTGCTTGCGGACTGGATGACCGCTCCAGAGAACCCCTACTTTTCTAGAGCCATCACGAATCGCATCTGGGCGAACTTCTTTGGCCGTGGTTTGGTTGAGCAGGTCGATGATTTGCGACTCAGCAATCCAGCGACCAACGAAGCATTACTCGCTTCAGTCGCTGAATTCATCACCAAAGCTGAATTTGATCTCCCTAAGCTCATGAAACTCATCCTTCAGAGCGAAACCTATCAACGCACGAGTGTCGCGACGCCGGAAAACGCCAAAGAAAATAAGTACCACAGCAGGTACTACCCCAGACGGATGATGGCGGAAGTCCTTCTTGATTCCATTGACCAAACCCTTGGAACAACCACACAGTTTAGTGAAATCGCTTTTCCAGGCGCTGACACCCAAAAGACTGAGTTCTACGCCGAAGGGACTCGGGCTATCCAACTCTATGACGCAGCGGTCAAGTCTTATTTCCTCAAAACATTCGGACGCAACCCCCGAGAGATCACCTGCGAATGTGAACGCAGTGATGACCCGAGTATGGTGCAAGTGCTACATCTCTCCAACGGTGACACCCTCAATCCCAAGCTCGCGAGTCAAACAAACTTGGTTGCCACAATGCTTGCCAATACCTCCACCGATGCGGAAGTCATCGAACAGTTGTTTCTTGCGGCATTGTCTCGAAGCCCCTCACCGGATGAGCAAGAGCGTTTGCTCTCGATTGTTAAAGAATATGGTGACGACCGCAGCACGGCATTACAGGATGTGGCCTGGAGT
>JAKMEW010000142.1 GCA_022425745.1 Rubripirellula sp. | reverse complement strand
GAGTTGCATCAGCTTATCTCTTGGTTGACCGGTTTTGACGAATTGGCGATTGGCGATTTACTTCAGGCCAAAACAACGTTCGCGGAGATGTTTGACAAGGCTACGCTCAACCCGAATGCTTCACTGATTACGGGCGTAATCTGCGGTTACCGTGTTGAGGAAATTGCCAATCCGTTGACGCAGAAGGTGCGTTATCTTGACAAGATTGTTGATGAGCTAGCGCGGGGTAAGGCGATCGAGAAAATTTTGCGATGAGGTTCAATGAAGGATGTTCTCTTTTCTGTTTCCCGTCCAGAAGTTGGTGCTTCACACGGCTTGCCTGAGCTGCGCGGGTCTCATTGCACGACTGAGTTCCGTTAGGGCTTTGAATCTTCGTGGTGATGATTCCAGATGCTTTTGAGGAAATGTAATTCTAGTTTTGGAATTGAGGCGGTCTCATTTCCAGCAAAAGCCTCGATGCTAAACGTCTCGCCGGTGGGGAAGATTCGATCACTGATGACTCCCTCTCCGTCATTAATGAATACTTCAATCGTTGATCGATCAACGAAGATACGCAAGTTGATGTGATTGTTGATGACGCGAGCCGGCGAAGTGTGTCGCCCCGCAAAGTTAGGGTGGTGGTTGATGCCTGACTGATTGCGGTCAACATAAATACCTGCGTATTGACGATCATAGCCGACCTCCGTGAATTCATTCTCGCCGGTACGAATGCGTAGCCCAATCGAGCGTGCAGAACCTGGGCGTAGCTGGGCTTCTAGCTCGAATGACATGTCACTGATTTTCGAGCCTTGTGTGATTTGCCTCGGCGGCCATGACAGGCGATCGGTATCGAGGCTAATGGAGCTAAATCGCAAAGATCGCAGTTCACCAATTGGTTTTTGTTGGAGGACATAGGTGGCGGGTTCTTCTTGATTGAATGCGATCTTTTTGAGACTAAGCTCGCGAGGAATACTCATGCAACTTCGCCACGGAGAAGTCGGAGTAACTGAGGTTTGCCAATTGTTGAACCATCCGATCCAGATTCTTCTGCCGTCTTGCTTCGGAATGTTGTCCCAACTGATGGGGGCGTAGAAGTCACGGCCATGGTCGACCCACTGGGCGTGCTGCAGCGTTTTGAACCTGCAGCCATCGAATGTTCCTACAAAGTATTCTCCACCGCTGCCCCCTGCTATTGATCCATCACCCATGTCTGCCTCGAGGACCCAGAGTGTTTTGCCGGGTTCGCCGTCGATCGGCAGTTCAAACAGATCAGGGCATTCCCAGTTAGGTTTGTTAACAACACCCGCAGGGCCAAATCTACTCAGTTCCTTCCACTGCGTTAGGTTGGTTGATTCATAGAAGATGATGACTTTTTCATTAGCGAGCGATACAGCCATAACCCAACGCTTTGTTGGTTCGTGCCAAAAGACTTTTGGATCGCGAAAATCTGTTAAGTCTAGATCGAGTACTGGGTTGCCAGCGTAAGGGATCCACGTTCTACCTCGGTCATGGCTGTAAGCAAGATTCTGTACCTGTTTGCCGTTGCCGTGACCAGTGTAGATGGCAATCATTGGTGCATCTTTTCCGTCACCCAGTCCGGAACTGTTGGTATGGTCAACCACGCAGCTTCCACTGAAAGCCATGATTCCATCCGCCTCAGGTATCGCTAGCGGAAGATGTTCCCAGTGTGTCAGATCGCGACTAACCGCGTGCCCCCAACTCATATGGCCCCATGCATTTCCCGCTGGGTTGTACTGGTGGAATAAGTGATACTCACCGTCGTGATACACCAAGCCATTGGGGTCATTCATCCAGTTGATTTCGGGGCTAAAGTGATACTGCGGTCGCAGCGGTTCATTCATGTATTGATCGGTTTGGCGGTATTCATTTAGGACCGTTGCTAATTCAAATGGTTTCGGAGGTGAATTGGTCTGGATGATGTGGTCGATGTTGATGTGCCCCCAGCCCTCGGTTGCCTCATCAAAGATCCGCAAGCTGACTTCTTTTCCGATGTATTCAGAAATGTTCCAGCTACTCCACGTGAGGTTTTCGGATTCTGTGCCGGTCGCCGAGCGGATGACTTCACCATTGAATAGAAGTTGAATACCGAGAAGATCGGGAAGGCGACCACCGCCGATAAGGAAAGCGAGGTGCGTCCGTTTGACCAAGAACGGTTCTCTGACTGCGACTCCAATTGCCCGGTCACCTCCCAAAAAACTGTTGATTAACTTCTCTCCGAGATAACCCGATACATGCATCTGATTAGGGAGAGTTCCCGAAGCGGGGGACGTACCCCAAGCACTGCCTGTGATCGTCCATTGTTCGTATTGGTTGCTCTCAAAGTCGTCGATCAGAATGTCTTCCTGCGCTCCCGCAGGACCGGCAGTGATGGCTGCGATTAGTAATCCGGCTATCAAGGATGGAATTGGTGCGGTCATGTCTTTTCGCATTCTGGTGATCGGATTGAACTAGGGCTTTAGATCTTCAGGAAAGTGCATGGTGGCACCCGCATTTGCGCAAACATAAGCGGCGACCTGATCCGCATGCTGCGTCATGCTCTTAAGATCTTCGTTTCGTAATTGATTGATCGTGAGAGATGCGGTGAATGCATCGCCCGCTCCAACGGTATCCACCACATGAACAGGTTGCCCAGGGAAATCCACGGATTCACTACTTGTGACTAAGAGTGATCCGCGATCCCCGCGTGTGAGGGCAAGTAGATCAAGGTTGAACTCCATGAGAAGTTTTCTGGCGATCTCCAACTCGTCGCCAGAGTGATCACACAGTTCAGCTAAAACCGGCAATTCGTCATCATTCAGTTTTAAAACATTAGCCTGCCTCATCGACTCGATGACCCACTGCATCTCGAAGTAAGGTCGACGAATATTGAGGTCAAACACACGCAGGCAATTCGGAGGTGTGTGCTTGATATATTCAAGAATCGTGCTTCTTGATTTTTCTGAGCGTTGTCCGAGCGTTCCGAAGCAGACGGCATCTGTTGATCTGGCAAGGGAAGCTAGGGCAGGGTTCCAAGTAAGATGGTCCCATGCACAATTTTCTGCAAACTGATAAGTCGCGATTCCCTCGGCATCAAGAGAAACGTCAACCCTTCCTGTTGGGTACTGGTTGACTTGGACGTGATCCGTACTCACACC
>JAKMEW010000137.1 GCA_022425745.1 Rubripirellula sp. | reverse complement strand
CGTTAAATGCTGATGACGGCAAGGAAATTTGGCGGTCGGAAACGGGTGGTGAAATCAACGGATCGGCCGGTTTTTTCGAGGAAACGGTGGTGATTGCGAGCCAAGATGGGAAGCTTTATTGCTTTTCTCTGGGCGACGGAACTCTTCAGTGGACCTATCAAACAGAGGATCAGGTTAGATGTAGTCCATCGATAGCTGGCCGCCAAACTTTTCTAGGTGGGTGTGATGGACAATTACATCAAGTTGATCTGAAGACGGGTATGACTATCGGTAAACCGTTACCGCTCGGTGGGCCAACGGGCAGTACACCCGCTATTTCGGGATCAAAGGTGGTACTACCTATTATGGATGGCGCGGTTTTAGCTTTTGATTGGAAAAAGCAGGAGCAACTTTGGTCTTACGAGGATGCCGAGAGACCAATGGAGTACCGAAGTAGTGCAGCGATATCCGATGATCTTGTGGTGGTCAGCAGTCAAAGCAAACAGGTCGACGCGTTATCTCTAGAGACTGGTAACCTGAGGTGGCGATATAACTTGAAACGAAGGGCTGATGCATCGCCAGTCATTGCCGGAGGCGATGTCTGGATCGCTGCAACCGATGGTCGATTGATACGGTTGTCTCTGGCTTCGGGAGAAGAAAAATGGTCCTATGAAATCCGCGGCTCATTCATTGCTGCTCCTGCAATCTTTGGTAACCGACTTTTTATAGGTGATGACGACGGGGTGTTGAGGTGCTTTGGAGATGCATCGGTTCGTGGTTCATGAAATTAATCACATTCAATTGGTTCATCTAGATCGACTTTTCAATTCTTAAAATCGAACGTACTTGAAATGACATCCACCGAAGGCAAAAACGAAAAAACCGATGTTGGAAGTTATTTTATTTCCAACTATCCCCCATACAGTCAGTGGACCACGGAATGTCTGTCTGATGTTGAAGCAGCGTTGGCTTCCGATTCTGTTGCGAAAACACCTCTCGGACTCTATCTCCATATTCCCTTCTGCAGAAAACGTTGCAAATTTTGCTACTTCAAGGTTTTCACCGACGTTAATGCAACTGAGGTTCAACGTTATGTTGACGCTCTTTGCAATGAAATTTCATTGGTCAGTCAACTCCCTGTGATGGGCGAGCGATCGTTTCGATTCGTCTATTTTGGCGGCGGTACACCGAGTTTTCTCTCGCCCAAGCAACTGAAGAAACTCGCAGATCGTCTGAAGCAACATATCAGTTGGGATGGAGCCGAGGAGGTTACATTTGAGTGTGAACCCGGCACCTTAAGTGAAACGAAGGTCAAAACTCTACGAGATGAGATGGGGGTCACGCGTTTAAGTCTCGGGGTAGAAAATTTTTCAGATGAGCTGCTGGACCTCAATGGCCGAGCACACCTGTCGAAGGAGGTCTACCGAGCGTGGGATTGGATTGAGAACGCCCAATTCCCAAATGTGAATATCGACTTGATTTCCGGGATGGTCGGTGAGACTTGGGACAATTGGCGGGAGAATATCCGTAAGACTCTAGAGTTGTCACCCGAGAGCGTGACAATCTATCAAATGGAACTTCCTTATAACACGGTTTTCAGCAAGGACATTCTTGGCAATCAGACTGAAAGCCCTGTCGCGGATTGGGAAACTAAACGAGCATGGGTTGAGTACGCGTTTGATCAGTTTAAGTCTGCAGGATACAGCGTCAGCAGCGCATACACTGTCGTAAAGGATCCTTCGAAAGTTAATTTTAGCTATCGTGATAACCTTTGGATGGGAGCAGATTTGCTGGCTACTGGGGTGGCGAGTTTTGGACACGCGAACGGGGTGCACTACCAGAATCTCGCAGATCTGAATCGCTATTATGAAGCGATTGAGGAACATTCTCGGTTGCCTTTAGGACGAGGTTTCGTGCCGTCCGAGCATCAAAAAATTGTTCGTGAGCTAATCCTCTTGCTGAAACGCGGCTACCTTGATGCTGCCTATTTTCGCGAGAAGTTCGGTGTTGAAATCACCTCCCTTTTCAAAAAACAATGGGAGTCGTTGGCCGGTTCAAATGACATTACGATCCACGGGGATGCCATTCGCTTGACCGGTCAAGGTTTACTCCGCGTTGACGGATTGTTGAATCATTTCTTTGAGCCTCAGTTTCAAGGGGTTCGTTACACGTGATTCAAAACTCGGAATCGAATGCCTCATCATCTGATTCGAGCGATTGGTTTAGTTTCATGATGGGCGAGTTCGAGGCAAGGTTTCCTTGCGACCGTAACTACTTTTCAAATCACATGTGGGCCAAGCAAGTACCCTCTGGTGTTTGGCACCTTGGGTTGTCAGCCTATGCTGTCCGACTGTTACAGGACGTTTACTTTTTAGATTGGCTTGTCGAGGCACCTGCTGCATTGGCAAAGAGTCAGCAAGTCGGTTCAATCGAAAGTAAAAAAGCAGAGAGTGATTTGTTCGCCCCATGTGCTGGCGAATTAATTGAGTTGAACGAGAAAGTGATCGAGGATCCTTCCCTGATTAATGCAGATCCGTATTCTCAAGGGTGGATGTTAGCGATTGACTTAAAAACTTCTACGGAGTGCTTGAGCCCCGAGCAGTATGCCTCCCATTTAGAGCAGGCTTGGGAAATTGCTCAAAGAACCATCAAGGGTCAAGCCAATCATTGATCCTGATTGATGTTCAGCAGAATTCTTTAAGTTGTTGGGTGATGACATGGTTATTTCTGTTTCTCAAGCACCCAACGATTGATTCTTGATTCAAGCAACGGAAGTGGGATGGATCCTGCTTCGAGCACTCGATCATGAAATTCACGGATATCGAATTGGTCCTTAAGGGTTTCTTCCGCTTGCTGACGAATTCTTCGGATCGCGAGTTCGCCCGTCTTGTAGCTGAGAGCCTGCGCCGGCCATCCGATGTAGCGATCTACTTCCGCAACGATGTTATGACGGCTCAACGCGGTATTTTCTGACATGTAATCAATTGCTTGCTGCCGCGTCCATCCGAACCAGTGAATTCCAGTGTCAACAACAAGTCGACTCGCACGCCATGCTTCCATGCTTAGACGACCGAAATCTTGATAGGGATCCTCATAAAACCCAATCTCTTTACCAAGGCGTTCACTGTAAAGAGCCCAACCTTCGATGAATGCATTCAAGTTGCTTTCACGGCTCATTGGGTGCAGGTTTTTTAGTTCCGCTTGTATAGAAAGCTGGAGATGATGACCTGGGACGGCTTCGTGTAGCGATAGAGCTTCGAGTTGGTATAGAGGCCGTGAAGAAAGATTGTAGGTGTTGAGGTAGTAAAATCCTCCCCGAGAGCCGTCAGTTGCCGGAGGCCAGTAATATGCGGAGGTTGTTTGAGCTGCAACGTATTCGGGTATTTCACGTAAGCCATAGGGTATTCGTGGTAGATGCCCGAATAGCTCGGGTAGTCTTCCGTCAGCTTTTTTCAGAATGAATGCAGCCTCTTTCAATAACTCATCTGGAGTCTGTGGGTAAAACTTAG
Organism: Rubripirellula sp.; assembly: GCA_022425745.1. Taxonomy (GTDB): domain Bacteria; phylum Planctomycetota; class Planctomycetia; order Pirellulales; family Pirellulaceae; genus Rubripirellula. Next base: position 44,992 of record JAKMEW010000137.1, on the reverse strand, counting down.
GGTCGGTACGTAAGTGTTCGAGAAAAGCCTTGAGGTCGTCTTCAAACCCAAGTTTTTCACGAATTCCGTTCATTTCGTTTCTGATTCGTTTGTTTTCTCGAATGCCTGTCTCGTGCAGTTCCTCTGGAGTGATCTTAAGCGTTGTGAAAAATTCGATCCGGTTGCGATAAAAATCTCGTCCGCGGGGAAGGGCGGCAACGCTTATAGTTCCCCTGCACGCGGGCAAGTATTCATTCCGCAGGAATTTTGCAAACTGTCGGTAAGATGGGATCACGCTTTGTGCAATTGCTTCGGTAATAGCGACCGAGAGATCATTCCATTGCTCGGTGCTCAACGTCCGTTTTGCCGCTGCCTCTGCATCGGTGAAAAAGATCGATGCGGTAGGATCGTCCACCACCTGTGACTCTGCCTGACTCGCGGAATCACGCATGATAATTGCCGGCTGCGTGAGCCCTCGTTCTATCCCCAGCCTCATTAGGGTGATTTGCTGATTAGTGTAGCGTGGGAAATCGAGAAGCCTATTAAGGTAGTTTTGGAAATCTTCAATCGATTCCGGTTGCATCACGTGCGCTAATTCAGGAAAGCTGAGGTGAAACCCTTCACGATTGTTGATCGGTAAAAGATGGGACTCAAAATCAAAAGAATCCAATTGTGAAGAGAGACGCAGTTTGGTCAGCTCGTAATCAATTTGCGATAGGTCACTCAGTGTCTTGGGGTTGAACTTTTTAAGACGCGTTAAGAATTGATTTCGTTCAAAGTGCCGGCGTTGTATTGCTTCGATACTGTCATCAGAGAGCTTTGATTGACCGCGTGGGTCACCCACATTTGTTGCTAAGAGAGGTGATTCAACCAGTTCAAAGTTCCAAATCTCATCAAGTAGTTCGGAGAAGGAGTCTTCTTGCGCCGAGTTTGTTGCTGTTTGCTCAGAGTTAGCAATGTCATTCGATCCTACAGAAATCAGGAAAACAGCAAGCGTGCGAGTTGCGATCGAAATGGTATTTGAGAAAGACCTGCCACAGGCATTGGTGCGTGGTGTCCGGGCAACTTGCATTGATGAATTCTCGGTGAGGCGTGGGGGATCCAACATGACACCGCAGGATTATACGAGCAAATGATGAAGACTTTGACCGCTTGAAAGTCTCAACGCGGCCGTCGGAAATTTATGTTTCACGATTTCATCGAGTGTTTCACGAGTCCAATTACTTTTTCGGTGAAGAAAAAGTCAGAAATCGCCAGAAAAAGTGAAGCCGCCAAGTCCATTCTCGCTTGTGAGTGATCAAAACCTCTTCGTACACTCCGACTGCGTTCTCTAGACGGGCACTAGGATTATTAGCCTCGGGTGGATGAAGATTTGGTCGGCACGGAAGCCACCGCTGTAAAGAATCTCCAATTTCGCAATCGCTTAGTCAGCTTCTGCGAAAGTCTCTGTTGCGCGCTGTTATTGCTTTTCTGTTGCTGCTCGCATCCCTCAGCTGTGCGTTGTTCGTTATACGCCGAAGAGATTCATGGTTCCGTTCTGCAGCTACATGGGCGGACAGTGGCTCGCTGGAAAGAAGGGACATCTGACGCATCGTTGATAACGGGCGACTGTAACGTCCTTTTGGATGGCGAAGCGATCAGAGCACAGGCGGTTTTGCTGATCGTCAATGGCGCACCCGAGCAACTGCGAGGTCAAATGGTATTGCTGGATTCCGAGAATCTTTCCCCGTTAGATCAAAACCCTCCGATTGTGAAGTCTGTCCGTCTAAGGCATGAGCCAATCATCGATGCAGGTTCGTATGTTAGCAAGCCCGACGAAGTTGACAGTCTACTGGATCTCTTAGCGACTGATGATATCCGAGAATCTGTTTATCCAACAGTAAATCAAGTTCAATTCGCGAGTCCGGTGGTTGCTGAAACTCAACCAAAAAATATCCAGAAGGAAGAGAGGCGAGGTCTGCAGTTTCTTGTTGGTGGGGGTAGCCGTTCGGTAGAGATTGTTCCCCGTGGTGCGTCCACTGCTCCACAAGTGGAAACGGTTAATCGACCTGAATTGAGTGAAACGGTCATCGTCGCAAGAGGTGGTATGACGGTTCTCATCCGTGATGTCGCGGCGAGGCTAGCCTCGGGCGATACCATGGATCTCGGAACAATCTCAATATCTGCGGATCGCGTGGTTGGCTGGTTGCCTTTGGTCGCCAATCTTTTCAATGGAGCTGAAGATCTATCCGAAGCCCAAGGTGAGTTGTACCTGGAAGGTGATATTGTATTTCGACAAGGCGAACGAATTATTTATGCCGATGCAATGTATTACAACGTCGCGATGGAACGAGGCTTAGTACTTGAGGCCGAGGCAATCACTACGGTGCCAAATCAAATGGGTTTGGTGCGTCTGAAAGCCGATGTACTGCAGCAGGTAGCGAAAGGAAACTTCATTGCCTTTGATGCTGCAATTACCAGCAGTAGGATGGGAATCCCAAGATATTGGTTGCAAAGTCAGCAATTGAGCTTGAGAGAATCAGAGAAGGTGCAAACGGACTCTATCACAGGTTCAGCGAAGGTCTATCGAGAGCCGTTTGTGGACAGTCGCAATAACTTTGTTTACCTGAGCGGAGTGCCAATCCTTTATTGGCCGAAATTTTCTACAAGCCTCGATCGTCCTACTTCGTATGTCTCAAGCGTTGGTCTAAACAACGATAGTGTGTTTGGCACGCAGTTCTTATTGGACTTAGATTTATTCCAGCTTCTTGGAATACAAAGTGTCGGTAAGGGAAGTGATTGGGCGTTGTCGTTGGACTATCTGAGCGACCGAGGTTTTGCGGTTGGTACAGATTTTGATTACGAAACGGACAGCTTTCTGGGAACAAAAAATAAGGCCGATGGATTTTTGGATGCGTGGTTCATTCGTGATCGAGGTGAGGATGTTCTCGGCAATCTTCGGAGGAACTTAACGCCAGAAACCCGGAACCGAGGTCGTGTCATTCTCCAACATCGCCAGTCATTGGGTGTGTCCGGTGAGCTTACGGCCGAACTCGGGTGGGTGAGTGATCGCAACTTCTTGGAGCAATACTTAGAGAATGAGTGGGATCAGGATGTGGATCATCGATCGGAACTCCATCTGAGGCGTTACCACCACAGTCATCTCTTGGATTTGACCGTTGCAGGTAAGGTTAATGATTTTTACACAGTTACTGAAAAGCTCCCGCAGCTTGATCATTACCTTCTTGGCGGATCGTTGTTTGGTGACCGATTGACTCTATCAGGGCACAGTCGAATTGGTTATCAGCGGCTTAAACCTGGGACTTTACCCTTGGATCCAGCAGAGGCAGCGTTTTATGCACCTGTACCGGGTGAGGTGTTCGCAAAAGGTTTGGTCGCGTCGACAAAGCAAGAAGTAAGCTTGCCGTTTCAGATGGGTCCGGTACGTGCCGTACCCTCTTTAGCCGGAGAAGCCTCTCATTACGGCCAAGATGTAACGGGCCAGCCGATCACTCGATTAATCGGTCAGGCGGGGTTAACCGCGAGTCTTTCCGCTTGGAAAGCAGACCCATCTGTTCAAAGTGCATTACTCAATGTCAGGGGCCTAGCACACAAGGTCGAATGGGTAGCTGGCTACCATTACGGTGATAGCAACGTTAGCCTAGATGAGTTACCGCTTTATGATTCTTTGGATGACAACTCTCAGGAACAGTTTCGAAGCCGATTCATCAATTCCAGCTTCGGCGGCGTTTTAAGTCCGCAATTTGATCCACGTTACTATGCACTCCGTCAAGGTTTTCAGTGGTTGGTTGCAAATCCCAGCGGTGTCATCGCGGATGATCTGCAGCAGTTTCGTCTCGGTTTGCATCAGCGATGGCAAACAAAGCGAGGCCTTCAGGGTAAGGAGCGGATTGTCGATTTATTGCAGTTTGATATTGATACTTCGATTTTCCCCAGTTCGGATCGAGATAACTTTTCTGAAGCAATTGGCCCGACGACTTACGGGTTGATGTATCACATTGGAGATCGCGTCGCATTTCTCAGTGATGGATATTTCGATCTGTTTTCAAGCGGCTTGCATTCAGTCAGTGCTGGCCTGCAAACAAGTAGGCCGGGAATGGGTGAGCTTTACCTCGGTCTACTTTCTCTCAGAGGCCCAATAAGCAGTACTGTTTTTCGAACGAATTTAGACTATCGGCTAAATGAAAAATGGATTGCTTCGGCGGGAGCGGCTTATGACTTCGATGATACGGGGAATATCGGACAGACCCTCGCGCTTACACGCATTGGCGAATCGATGCTGATTCGTGTTGGTGTGAATGTTGATCAAGGTCGCGATAATGTTGGCGTCGGATTTTCTATCGAACCGCGTTTCTGGCCTTCACCCCGACTGGGAATGCTCGGTGGTGGTATGATTCCTCCGCCGGGTGCTGATGGTCTAGAATAGTTGAGGTTGTTGTCGATTCAGTTATTCAGACGTTTGTTCAAGTATTAGCTTGCGTCATTTGCGAAATGATCCACCGTCTGTAGTCATCTGAGCAGTCATCGATGTTCACCTTAATGATCTCCGGGATTTCGTACGGGTGGCATTCCTCAAGTGATTTTCTAAGGGACTTCCATCTTGAGTCGATGCTTTTAATAGCGAGCCGGCATTCATTCTCGATAATCAGTTTGCCTTGCCAGCGGTAATGGCTCCTGACTTTTTCCTCGACCTGGATACATGCCGCGAGTCCATCTTCAAGCAGTTTTTGGCTAATTTCGTTTGCAGATGATTCGGTAGAGACCGTTGTTAGAACAAGAATAAGTGATTCAGTTGTGGACATGCTTGCTGCTTGATAATTGCATTTAAAAATTAGGTAAGTCAGATACTGCGGATAGCTTGATGCATGAGAAACACACGCTTGTTAATCAGCGTGATACTGCTTTGCCTTCTGTAAACTGTAGCCATTACTACCGTATGGGATAATGCGATGCTAATTTATCGCGTAGTTTTAGTTGCGAATCGTGGTGCATGACCGCATGTGAAATCATATCGGCTATCACGGTCGTCTCGCTATTGCGGTCGCACGCCACATCATTCATCTAAATGAGTTAGTAGGATCCACGCCTAATGGGTACATCGGGGAGTCAATCGTGAAGCTGTCTTTATTGCGGATAGCCTTTTTGTCCTTCAAGCACTCTTGGAAAATAGGCGTTTCAGTTGCATTGGGAGTTGGGGTCGCTACCGCAGTGATTGTTGGAGCCCTGCTTGTTGGTGACTCGATGCGCGGAAGCCTTCGAGGTTTGACGCTCGAGCGTTTAGGGCGGATTGAAGCGATGCTTTATCCTCGGCAGTTTTTTGATTTCGCAAGGGTGGTTCCCTTGGAATCGGGTTATTCACCGCTGATATTTTTTGACAAAGGAGTCATTGAGCGCTCGGTGTCCGGCCAAGCCGTTCGAAGGTCCGGCAAAATTCAAATCATTGGTTGCGATTCGACTTTCTGGCAGTTGGATGAGTATCTTTCTGAACCGGTTTCAGAACTCCAAGAAGACCAAGTTGTGTTGAACCAGTCGGCGGCAGAAGAATTGGGAGTCTCTGTGGGAGATCTCGTCACCGTTCGTTTGCCTATTGAACAAGCGGTTCCGGCGGACAGTCCACTAGGGAAAAAGGAAATCGGTACCGAGGGTATACCGAGGTTAAAAGTTACACAGATTGTCGCTGACAGGGGCTTGGGAAGATTTAGTTTGTCCGCGAGTCAGGCGGCTCCGATGAATGTTTTCCTCTCTCGGGACATGATTGCTTCGATCCTTGATCGAGAAGGTCAAGCGAACATGGTTCTTTTTGATCGTCCGGTTTCATCAGACACTCTGTCAGTTGATCTGCAGGCAATGGGCATGAATCTGACTCCAGTTGTGGGACGTTGGTTAAATGAAGAGGGTGATGTAGAAGACGTCTTCACCTACAACTCTCTGACTTCGAATTCACTGTTGTTGTCAGAAGTTGTGGTTAACCAGATCTTGAATGATTTTGCTAATCAGGGTGCCATTGCTCAGTCCACATACTTAGCTAATGCAATCGACCGTTTGGATAAAGACGGCGAGATTGTTGCGACAATCCCATACAGCACAATCACGGCGGTCGATTCGAGCGCTGATCTGAAGTTGGATTTTGGATTAAATACTGAGCAGGAAGGAAAAGATGTGGTGCCCGTGGTTTTAAACGAATGGGCTGCTTCGCGTTTACAAGCTCAAGTTGGTGATGCGATTCGGATTTCTTACTTTGAGCCTGAAGTGGAGCAAGGAGTTGAAGTAGAAAATTTCTTTGACGCCGTGGTCACGTCAATCGTGCCACTTGTCGCTCCAGATGAACCATATCGACGTACACGTCCGGCAGTTTTTCGGAAGCCATTATCTCGCTATAACGATCCTGATTTAACGCCAACGGTTCCTGGGGTAACGGATCAGGCATCCATCTCAGATTGGGATTTACCATTCAAGTTAACCAGAGACATAACTAAGGCGGATGATGAGTATTGGAACCAGTATCGTTTAACACCTAAATTGTTTTTGCCGCTCTCTGTGGGGCGTCAATATTTTGGCAGTCGATTTGGTGTGGTGACCGGTATTAGATTTCCAAATACATCAGTGTCTGACGGTAGCAGATTGTCTAGCGAGATAGCGAGTTCGTTGACTGCGGTAAAAAGCAGCTTAGGTTGGTCCGTCGTGCCCTTAAAGGTCAACCAATTAGCTTCATCGGGCGGTACCACTCCGTTTGATTTGCTCTTTTTGTCTCTGAGTTTTTTCGTGATTGCTGCTGCTGTGCTGCTGATTGCCATGTTATTTCGGTTGGGCTTGATTCAGCGAATGCGGCAATATGGCGTTCTGCGTGTGACAGGTTGGTCGCCAGCTGATTTGGTGCGTTATGTGCTTGCCGAAGGCCTTGTAACGGCACTGGTCGGCGTTAGCCTCGGAGTCGTATGCGGCGTATTTTATGCCATGCTTATTCTCCATGCTCTACGCACTTGGTGGGTTGGAGCCGTGACGGTTCCATTCCTTGAATTCCATTGGTCCTATCGAAGCTTATTGATTGGATCGGTTTTGGGATTGGTGATTTCCTCCGCAACACTTTGGATTTCTACACGCTGGATTTCTCGATTGTCACCGCAATTCTTAATCTCGGGTAGGAATCCCGATTCAACATTTGGAGGAGGTTCTGGGCGTCGCGTCGCGTTGTTCAAGGTTGTTCTAGCGTTCGTGATTTGTTCAATAGGATTGGCCGTGGTCGGAGCGATCTCTGGGGGGCAGGTTGCTGCGGGAGCCTTTGTCGGTGGTGGAATGAGTTTGCTTGCTGGTGCTCTAGTGGCGCAGTACTTGCTACTTAACCAAATCAGCGACACCATTCAGAATCGTGCTGGTACGTTTTGTAGTTCGACTCGCAGTTTGGCTCTTCGTAATATCTCCCGCTCACCGGCACGTAGTACGATGACAGTTGGGCTTATTTCTTCAGCTGCTTTTTTGATCTTTTCCATTTCCGCATTCCAGTTAAGACCAACGCACGAAGGCACAGGAGGTTTTGAGCTCATCGGGGAGGCATCGCAACCGTTGTTTGATGACTTAGATGATTCCTTAGTCAGGGAGCAATTGTTTGGTACTGATGCCAGCAAACTGAATGGTAGTGTTGTCGCGATGTTTCGTCAGAAAGCTGGTCAAGACGCCAGTTGCAATAATCTTTATCAAGCTACCCAACCAACTGTGATTGGTGTTCCAGCTTCTTTTTCACAGTTGATGTCGCAAGAAGGCTTGGAAGGTTTCAGTTGGGCTGCAGGGTCAAGCGGATCGAAGTCCCATCTTAATTGGGATGCGTTAGAAGTAGCTGCTTCAGGAATGGAGAGTGATCCCATACCGATTGTTCTCGATCAGAATACCGCGATGTGGAGCCTGCAGATGATGAAGGGGCTCGGAGAGATAAAGCAGTTTGAGTTCACCGAGGGCCGGGTGCTGTTTTTTAAGGTTGTTGGTTTGTTGTCGAACTCGGTCCTGCAGGGCAAAATTTTGATGGGTGAGTCAAATTTTGAATCTGTCTTCCCCGAGGTCAATGGTTATCAATACTTTATGGTCGCGTGCGACGCAGAATCGAGTACGGAGGTCCAAGTGGTGATGGAGAGCCGTTTGGGTGATGTTGGCATGGATCTTTCCGATGCTTCAGTCGTTCTCTCTAAAATGTTGGCGGTTCAGAATACTTATTTGAAAACCTTTCAGAGTTTAGGTGCGATTGGTTTGCTGTTGGGAACAATCGGGCTTGGTATTGCTCAGCTTCGCAGCGTCTTAGAACGCCAAAATGAGTTTGCTATCCTGCGTTCAATGGGTTTTCCACTTCGAAGATTGGGTGCTTTGGTTGTTAGAGAGACGTTGTTGCTACTCATCTTTGGGGTCGTAATTGGTCTTTTGTGTGCCGTATTAGCTGTTCTTCCACACGCTTTAGTTGCCGGAATCGATCCACCCTTGATGGAGCCTGTAATGGTTTCGTTAGGCATTGTGTTGATAGGGTTGGTGGCGTCGCTTCTCTCCGTCAGACAGGTTGTGAAATTGCCATTGTTGGATACGCTGCGTCGGGAAATTGCTTAACCGTTGGGGTCGCCTCATGAAGTTCATCAATGCTGTGGGTTTGGATGCGCGCGACCAGTTAGCGTTTGATGAAGCAATGCTGATGTCTGCAGAGGAAGCGAATCAAGGTGAAGCATTGAGGGTTTGGGAGTTTGAATCTCCAACTGTCGTCGCCGGTCGATCAACGCGTTTGGAAGTTGAGATTGATCTCGCCTTTTGTGAGCGAGCTGGTGTGGACGTTTTGCGTCGATGCAGTGGTGGCGCAAGCGTGGTTGGTGGCCCCGGTTGTTTGATGTACAGCATCGTTTTGAGCACGATCCAAAACCCTGCCTTGCGGAAGATTGATTACGCTCACCAATACGTTATGTCGCGAGTATTGAGCGCACTCCAGGAGTATGTGCCGAATGTTCAGTTATGTGGGATATGCGACTTGGCTTGGAACGGGAGAAAGTGTTCAGGAAATAGCCTAAGGGTGCATCGAGATCATCTCTTGTATCACGGAACGATCCTCTACAACTTTGATCTTCGCTTTCTTCATCGATGTCTCAAGTTCGCGCCTCGCCAACCCGAATACAGGCAAGGACGGGATCACTTTGATTTCGTGACTAATGTGCCTGTCGACCCGCTTGGTTTTGGAAAAAGCCTAAGACTTCAGTTTGATGCTACGGAGTCCGTTGATTCAACAGACTATCAATCACGAATGCATCAGATTCGATGCGATCGTTACGATCGTGACAGTTGGCATAAACGGCATTAGTCAAGTATTTATTGCGTGTTCGCGTTTGCGTTCAACGACCGAATAGGCTGAGCCAATGATTACTTTGCCAAATTCACTTCGCGATAAATTGAAGCGAAGTGATCAACTGCATCTGTTGCAGTATTGGGATGAACTAAAAGATAGCGAGCAGGCTGGTTTGCTCGGGCAATTGCAAGCGATTGATTGGGATCTCGTGGCAAACCTCGCCGCGGGTGGCGTAAGCGATATAAAAAATAAGATTGATTTCGAAGAGCTTGAGCCACCACGTGCATTCCGAAGTGATGACGCAGATGCTGATTGGACGGTAGCGGAAGCCATTGAAGCAGGCACATCAGCAATCAAGGCTGGCACCGTGGCAGTGGTGATGGTTGCGGGAGGTCAAGGAACAAGGTTGGGGTTCGAGCATCCCAAGGGGATGTATCCTATCGGGCCAGTTTCGAGCCGGACGCTATTTCAAATTTTTATCGATCGAATTAAGGCGACCGGTCAGAGATTCGGTGTATCCATTCCTCTTTACCTGATGACGAGTGATGCAACGCATCGTGAAACCAAGGATTATTTTGAAGCCAATCGTTTTTTTGGTTTACCAAATGACCTTGTAACAATTTTCAAGCAAGGAACGATGCCGGCGGTTGATGTCGCAACCGGTAGGTGCTTGTTGGCGTCCCCAAGTTCGCTTGCGCTCAGCCCCGACGGGCATGGAGGGACTTTAGCAGCGTTGCAACAAAACGGCTGCCTCGATGATGCCGAAAGGCGAGGTGTAAAGCATCTTGCATATATTCAGGTCGATAACCCGCTCGCGCAATTATGCGACCCTGCATTTTTGGGTCATCATCTAATATCCAAGAGTGAAATGACGACTCAAGTGGTCAAAAAAAGGCACCCCCTGGAGAGGGTTGGGAACGTCGTGCGCATCGGAGATGAGGTGCATATTGTTGAGTACAGTGATCTTCCCGACGAGCTGGCATTTCAAAAAGGTGATGATGGTCAACTCCGCCTTTGGGCCGGTAATATTGCGGTCCACTGGTTTGAATTGAGTTTCCTCAAGCAATCTCTTTTGAGAGCAGATACGCTTCCATATCACCGTGCGATTAAGAAAGTATCTTGCCTTGACAGCCGTGGTCGTTTGGTTGAGCCCGCGACGCCGAATGCAGTCAAATTCGAGCGGTTCATCTTCGATCTCTTGCCACACGCTAAGCATGCGTCTGTCGTTGAGTCGGATCCACGTGATTCCTTCGCGCCGGTTAAAAATGCCGCAGGTGCCGAAACCGACACCGCCGAATTGGCCCAAGTGGCGATGTGTGATTTGCATCGCAGCTGGTTAGCAGAGGCGGGGGTTGTGGTCTCCGATGGGGTCAAAGTGGAGATCAGCCCGCATTTTGCATTGGATTCGTTGGAGCTAGGCAACAAGGTGGTTCCAGGTAAAACGATTACGGAGGATTGTTTTTTTGGGTAAACGGAACCTCATAAGGGCGTCGGCCAGTAAACGCAAAGCCGTGAAATGTTCTCCAAAGAAGGTTTGAAGTGCTCGATATTCGGAACTTTTTCGCCCAATAAGAGTTTTACAGATTAGAATTCTCGGTTTGCTTCCCCAAACCCTTTGGAACCCTTTCCTGCTGGGATTAGATGAGAAAAATACAGAATCGACGACTGAAAGCTAGTTTAGGACGACGCGGTGGAGCGGGGCTTGTGGTGTTGATTTGCCTACTTTTGGTGGGTGTATCAGCGGCTGCTGGGTATCGGGTTTTCTATGCAGATCAAGGTCGCATCGATACTGCCATGCTAATCCAAGATATTGCCTGGAGAGGTTTTTTTGACCATATCGTTCTCGAGCAAGGAGAGGTCGAGAGCAGCAGTAATCAGGTTGTGACCTGTGAGGTAAAGTCACGTGGAGGTAGCGGGGTAGCCATTCTTTGGGTCGTTGACGAGGGTACTCGGGTCAAAAAAGGCGACAAGCTGGTTGAGCTCGATTCATCGGAGCTCGAGACGAGGGAGAAAGAGCAAAAAATTGCTGTGATCACAGCTGAGGCGAGGTTGGCAACCGCGAAGGCTCAGCTTGAGCAGGCGGTTATTGCTCGGAAAGAATATATTGATGGAGAGTATAAGACCGCCGAAAAGCAAATTCTTGCGAGTAAAGCGACCGCTGAGCAAGATTTGAGAAAAGCTAAGTTAGCAATTGAGAGCAGTGAACGTCTCGTGGCCAAGGGACTTGTGAAATCGCTACAGCTCGAAGCGGATCGTTACGCTGTCGCTAACGCTCAGAACAAGCTTGATATCGCGGATGCACAACTTTCGGTTCTCCAAAACCTTACAAAGCAGAAGATGTTGGTTCAGTATGACAGTGACATCGAAGCGGCAACTGCGTCCCGATCAGCAGCAGAAAGTGAATTGCTCGAAGAGCAGGCCGAATATGAGGACATCGCTCTACAGATCAAGAAATGTATTCTTTACGCTCCATCCGACGGCGTTGTGGTTCATGCTAACCGATACAGTAGTCGTGGAGGCAATGCCGAATTTGTGGTTGAGGCGGGAGCGACTGTTCGTGAGCGTCAGGAATTGATTCGGCTTCCAGATCCAACATTGATGCAGGTCAGCTGCAAGATCAATGAGTCTCGAGTAACGCTCATCCGAGAAGGGATGCCCGCCAAAATCACTGTCGATGCAATCCCAGGTCTGAAGCTGGTAGGGCGGGTCAAAAAAGTCAATCGTTACGCTGAGCCAGGAAGTTGGATGAGCTCTTCGGTTAAAGAGTATGCGACGATCGTTGAGATCATTGACCCGCCAGAAAATATTCGCACCGGAATGACGGCAGAAGCGCAGATATTTGTAGAGCAACTACCCGATGCCCTTCAGGTTCCGATTCAGGCCCTGTATGAGCATGGAGAAGATTTTTACACGCTCGTTCGTCGAGGTGACGCGACCTTTGAAACCGCTGTGGTCGAGGTCCAAGCAACAAATGATCAGATGGCGGCGATTGCATCTGGCTTGGATGACGGCGACGCTGTTATCCTGAACCTGAGGGATCATCTCGATCTCATGGACCTCCCCGAGTTGGCCACAGAAGATAATAGTGCGATGCGCGATATTTCCCGGGATACTGGGGCAGGTACTCAGGGCGGAGGTGGCGGATCGCCCCCTTCAGCGGGTTCAGATACCGGTGGTCGAGGTGGATTTGGTGGCCAGAGGCCTCCAGGTGGCGGCTCTGGTGCACCTCGTGGTGGTGCTGGTGGAGGTGGTCGGCCAGATCTATCCACGATCGTTAACATGAGCATGCAACGCAATGACACCGATGGTGACGGAAAGCTTTCTTCAGCCGAAATTGAAGCGATTGACAGCCAATTCAAAGACGGGGTTAAGGCTGCAGATGCAAACGGAGACGGTGAAGTTACAAAAGAAGAGTTGACAAAGTCGTTTCAGGCGCGAATGGGTGGCGGCGGAGGTCGTCCATGAGTATCGAGAGTCCGAATTCTTCTGGCATTGTCAACGGTTTGAAAGGTAGAGGACGTTTAGCAACGTCCATAAAAAACCTTACCAAGGAATACGTCCTCAAAAGTGAGACCGTGCGTGCGCTGCGGGGTGTCTCATTCGATGTTCCTGAGGGGGACTATGTCGCGATCATGGGACCATCTGGGAGTGGTAAGAGTACGCTTCTCAATCTGCTCGGTTGCTTGGATAAGCCGACGAGTGGAAGTTTGTTCCTAGGTGATGACGACATTGCCCAAATGACAGACGACCAATTAGCGGACATACGAAGTCAACGCATCGGTTTTGTATTTCAATCGTACAACCTCATTCAGCAGCTAAGTGTTGTTGAAAACATTCAGGTTCCGTTGTACTACCAAGGAAAGCTGGGCGCTGCAGAACGGGAGCGTGCGATTCGCCTTGCTGAGCGAGTTGGACTCAAGGATCGGCTCGACCATCGTCCTTCACAACTCTCTGGTGGACAGCAACAGCGAGTTGCAATCGCTCGTAGCTTGGTTAACGATCCGTTGTTCGTTCTCGCCGACGAGTCGACGGGAAACTTGGATTCGGTGACAACCGACGAAATTCTTGCACTCTTTGACGAGCTAAATGAGGAAGGACGCACCATTATTCTTGTGACTCACGAAGATGATGTTGCGGAACGAGCAAAGAGAGTGGTGCGTCTTAAGGACGGCATGCTCCACACCGATGAGGTGATATCAGAGGAAAAACGGTCAGCAGCCAGAGACGCTCAGCGGGCTGCTGTCGAGGAACTCCTGAAAAGGCAATAGGTTTATCGTTAAGGTCACTCATGCTTTGGCTTAGAACTTGGAAGCTCGGAACGAAGAGCCTCGCTCTCCATCCATTACGCACCGGACTCACAATGCTCGGCATCATGATTGGTGTGTGGGCCGTGATTGTCCTCACTGCGATTAGTCAAGGCGCGAGTGATCAAGTTCAAAAGCAGATTGAGTCGCTTGGATCCACGACGATTATTGTTCGTAGTCAGAAGCCCACTGAAGACAAGCTAACCGGAATGGGGGCATCTAAGTACGGTTTGCTCCGAAGTGACCTCGAACAGATATTGGCGAATGTACCAACCATTGAAACCGCTATCCCTATCAGAGAAATAAGACGCCAGTTCACCTACCGAGATCGCATGGTGGATGGGCGACTCGTGGGCTGTACCCCGCTATACGCCGATGTGAATCATTTAAAGATTCGTCCCAGTGGTGGGCGTTTCCTCACCGACGTTGATGAGTTAAAAGCGGATACGGTATGTGTTTTATCTGCGGGCGTTGCTGAACGCCTATTTCCCTTTGAGGAGCCACTCGGTAAGCGGGTAACCGTCCCTGAACATACAGACAAATATAAGGTTGTTGGCGTTGTGGAGCACCGAAATCCATCAGCTGCCATCGGCGGCTCTCTGGATTCTCAGGACTTTTCCACTGATATATACATTCCAATTCGGACTCTGAGAAAACGAATTGGAGACACAATCGTGACTCGTAGGAGTGGTCAGTTCCAAGCAGAAATCATGGAGTTGAACCAAATCACGCTGCAAGCCAACAGCCAAGAGCAGGTTCGGACATCCGCTGCCTTGATTGAGGACATCCTCGCGCCGAAGCATGATGCTCTAAGCGATACAGCTGTAGTCGTACCCCTCGAATTACTTGAGCAAGCTAGGAATATGAAGCTGATGTTCCTAGGTATCGGAATCTTGATTGCATGCATCTCGCTGGTGGTCGGCGGCATTGGCATCATGAATATTATGCTCGCAAGTGTCACCGAAAGAACTCGTGAAATTGGTATCCGACGTGCTTTGGGTGCCAAGCAGGGTGACATCACTCGACAGTTCCTGGTGGAAACCATCGTCTTGAGTTTTGCTGGGGCGATGCTCGGTATCGTAGTGGGTTTGTTGAGTATTCCCGCGTATAGAACGATGATTTGGTTTGTCCGTAATACGATGGAAGAGAAGTTCAATGCCTTGCCCGCAGCGATTCGCGAGGCTGAGCCTTCGGTCGTTTACTGGACGATTCCGCTGGCTGTTGCAATTGCTGTTGGAGTAGGGTTGGTGAGTGGGCTATACCCAGCAATCCGAGCAGCCAAAATGAATCCAATTGAAGCTTTAAGACACGAGTAATCGGCTGGATGATCAGCGATTAGTTGGAAGTTGCTGCTCGCCAACAAATGAATTGTGCTCAGCAGGCACATGAATCAAGAGATTTAGAATTCGCAAGTGTCTGTTTTTTGACTTTCCGACTGAGTGGGTGCCTGCCAGGTGTTGAATTGCTTATCTATCAGATCAAGTGTTGTTGTTCTATCTTGGCTATTTTTAGCGTGTCCTCATGCCACGCAGGCAGAAGAAACGATTCGTTTAGCCACCTACAACATCCGTTACGAGAATGCGGGCGATGGCGAGGATCGGTGGGATAAGCGAGTCGACGCAGTGGTTAAGTACCTGCGGGGTTTGGATCTATTTGGCTTACAGGAGGTCACCTACTCGCAGCTAGAAGACCTAAAAGCGAGGTTGCCTGAATTCCAAATGTATGGTGTTGGGCGTGACGATGGGGTTAACGCTGGTGAGCATGCTGTTGTTTTCTATCGAAAAGACCTCATAAAGCTCATCAGCAAGGGGACTTTCTGGTTGAGTGAAAACCCTGAGCAAGTCGGTGTTGCAGGTTGGGACGCCGCACTACCACGCACGTGTACCTGGTTAAAACTAGAACTCCTCGCTTCCGGGAAAAAGTTCTTGGTGGCCAACACGCATTTTGATCATCGAGGTGAGATGGCTCGCTACAACAGCAGTCTTCTTCTTCATGATCAATTGATTCGGCTGGCTGAAGATTTACCTTTCCTATTGATGGGAGATTTCAATTTTTCTCCTGACACATCATCGTACGCGGCAATCACAAAATCTAAGATTTTGAGTGACGCGAGAGAGATCTCGCAGCGGAGTCCGGCAGGCCCCGATAGTACTTGGAATGGTTTTAGAGAAATTGCGAAGGATCGGCGTATTGATCATATCTTTGTTCGAGGGGAAATCGGGATTTTGAATTACTCGGTCGACGACCCGAAAACGGATTCCGGTAGGTTCGCAAGCGACCACCAACCGGTGCGTGTGCTTGTTGGGTTCACGGGTTCAGTCGATCAGTAGTCTTGATTTTCTTTGCGGTTGCTGCTCAGCATTGCGGATAAAAGCGACCATAATCGGCTAAAAGTGCGGAAATTTCTTCTCTTCCGTTAATCCGTGCCCCATCCGCTCTACGCACATCGTTTTTTTTGTTATCCTCTGCGGCAATTTGCATGAAGTCCGCCTACTCTGAAGGTGGATTCGGATGGGCTGTAGAGTCCAATTCGCCTCTTGCAGGTTACTGGTGTGTGCCGCAGATCGGTACATATCGCAGCAGTGGTTCGGGCTGCACGGGGAGACCTGCCATTCCGATTCAATGCTGCCAGCTATTTTCAATACCTCTTTCATTTGATTTGCTGGAAGAACCAAAGTGCCACGTCGCGACGATATCAAGAAAATCCTGATTATTGGAAGTGGTCCGATTGTGATCGGGCAAGCCTGTGAGTTTGACTACTCGGGAACTCAAGCTTGCAAAGCGCTTCGGGAAGAGGGATATGAAGTTGTGTTGGTCAATAGCAATCCTGCAACCATCATGACCGATCCAGGTCTGGCCGATGCGACCTACATCGAACCACTCACCTGGCAAATGATTGAGAAGATCATTGAAAAGGAAAAACCAGACGCGTTGCTGCCGACACTTGGCGGTCAAACTGGCTTGAACTGCGCGATGGATCTCGAGGCAAACGGTGTTCTCGAAAAGCACGGCGTTGAAATGATCGGCGCGAATGCAGCGGTGATTGCGAAAGCCGAGGAACGTGATCAGTTCAAAGAAGCGATGGAGAAGATCGGGCTCGATGTCTGCAAAGGTTTCACCGTGCACGCGCTTGATGAAGCGAGAGTTGCATTGAAAGAGGTGGGGCTTCCTGCAGTGGTTCGTCCCAGCTTCACGATGGGGGGGAGCGGTTCCGCAATTGCATATAACCGTGATGACTTCGATGTGCTTGTGCAGAGTGGATTAGATCAGTCGCCCGTGACAGAGGTGCTGATTGAAGAATCCATTATCGGTTGGAAAGAGTACGAGATGGAGGTAATGCGAGATAAGGATGACAATGTCGTCATTATCTGTAGTATCGAGAATTTTGACCCAATGGGTGTGCACACCGGTGACTCGATCACCGTGGCTCCAGCTCAAACCCTTACCGATAAAGAATATCAACGTATGCGAGATGCGTCGCTTGCGGTGATTCGTGAGATTGGAGTTGAAACGGGAGGAAGCAATATTCAGTTTGCGATTGAGCCAGCAACAGGGCGCATGATCGTGATTGAAATGAACCCGCGAGTGAGCCGGTCGAGTGCGTTAGCGAGTAAAGCGACAGGATTTCCTATTGCGAAGATCGCTGCAAAGCTTGCAATTGGTTATCGACTTTGGGAATTGCCCAACGATATCACCAAGCAGACAAAAGCATGCTTTGAGCCCACTATCGACTATGTCGTTACGAAGATCCCTCGCTTTGCTTTTGAGAAGTTTCCGGAAGCGGATGCGACTCTTATGACGCAAATGAAAAGCGTTGGTGAGACGATGGCTATCGGCCGCAGTTTTCGAGAGTCTTTCCAAAAGGCGATGCGAGGTTTGGAGGTTGGTGCCTTCGGTTTCGGCAGCGATCATCGCGATTTGTGGGGAACCGATGCCCAGCCAGATGAAGACGAGATACGAGCAAAATTAAGTACTCCCAATGCAGAGCGTGTTTTTTACATTCGTTACGCATTGAAGGCTGGGATGTCGGCGGCCGAAGTCCACGCAATCACACACATTGACATATGGTTTTTGGACCACCTAGTTCAATTAGTTGAACTAGAGGATCAACTGCGAGAGCTTGGATCCCTCGAGGCAATTGATGAAGATTGCATGAGGAACGTAAAACGTAACGGATTTTCAGATCGTCAGTTGGCATGTATCACGGGTACAACTGAACTGAAGGTGAGGGCACGCCGGTTGGAGTTGGGAGTAAAGCCTGTTTATAAGAGTGTGGATACCTGCGCTGCAGAGTTTGAAGCATACACCCCGTATTATTACAGTGCTTACGAACTCGAAGATGAGTTGCCGCCGCGTGCCGATAAGAAACGCGTGATGATCTTAGGCGGAGGACCTAATCGAATCGGGCAGGGAATCGAGTTTGACTATTGCTGTTGCCATGCAAGTTTTGCTTTGCGGGACCTTGGTATTGAAAGCGTGATGGTCAACAGCAACCCGGAGACGGTCAGTACCGACTACGATACCTCTGATGTGTTGTTTTTTGAGCCGCTTACGATTGAAGACGTGCTCAATATCTGTGACGCGATTCAGCCCGATGGCGTCATTGTGCAGTTCGGTGGGCAGACACCATTGAATCTCGCTCGAGGCCTCCAAGAAGCAGGGGTGCCTATCATCGGCACCAGCGTGGATACCATCGAGACTGCTGAAGATCGCGAGCGGTTCCAAAAGCTCATCGATGACTTGGGGTTGTTGCAGCCTCCTAGCGGAATCGCTCGCAATATGGACGAGGCTCGCCGCGAGGTCAAAGCAATTGGCTTCCCTGCATTGGTTCGACCCAGTTTCGTTTTGGGCGGCCGTGCCATGGAGATCTGTTATGACCAAAGCCAGTTCGATCGCTACGTCGCTGAGGCTTTTGTGGTGGCCGATGGGCAGCCTGTATTGATTGACCGCTTCTTGGAGGATGCTACAGAGGTTGATGTCGATGCAGTCTCGGATGGAGAGGATTGTGTCATCATGGGGATCATGGAGCATATCGAAGAGGCTGGAGTCCATTCCGGCGATTCTGCCTGTGCGATTCCGCCTTTCAGCCTTACTCAGCCAGTGATCCAGCAGATCAGAGAAGCCACGAAGAAACTTGCCTCTGCATTGGGTGTTGTCGGGTTAATGAACATTCAGTTTGCTGTAAAGCGAACGGATAATGAGTCTTTGTTATACGTCTTGGAAGTGAATCCGCGAGCAAGTCGTACGGCACCATTTGTTGCAAAATCAACGGGGGTTCCCGTTGCTAATATCGCAACCAAGGTTATGACTGGGATAAAACTTGAGGATCTGGGTATCACTGAAGAGCCGATCCCCTCACACGTTTCCATCAAAGAGAGTGTATTCCCGTTTAGAAAGTTTGCGGGTGTAGATATCGTGCTTGGACCCGAGATGCGAAGCACCGGTGAGGTGATGGGAATTAGTGATAAGTTCTCAACCGCTTTTGCGAAAAGTCAAATCGCTGCTGGTAGTGTCCTTCCTGAATCAGGGAAGGTCTTCATCAGTTTGACCTCACGGCATAAAGATGCTGCTAAGGATCTCGGAATTCAGCTTCAAGAGCTGGGGTTTGAAATACTCGCGACCGCAGGGACCGCAGCTCGTCTGAGTGAAGAGGGCGTTGAAGTAACAACGGTCAAGAAGCTTGCAGAGGGGCATCCAAACCTGATTGATTACCTTAAAAATGGTGATGTTCAATTGATCATGAATACACCTAGTGGCAAGGGTGCACGTACCGATGAGGGGCGAATCAGAGCATCCGCAGTGCAGCACGGAGTGCCCTGTATTACCACCATCGCTGCAGCGGAAGCGGCATTGAGAGCAATGAAAGCCACCAAGGAAACGCCGCTCGAAGTTCAATCATTGCAGAGTCGTTATAGCCAGAGTAATTGACTGCTTTAGTTGACTTTTGTGATTGCAGGTGCTGTCTGTATTACGATGCGGATAGCGATAAATAACCATGACACCGAGCGACGATACAACCACTAATACAGGTGCAAAGATGGTAGAGGGACATGGTCCGGTTGATACCTCGATGCTCAAACTACTCGTGGTGGATAATGAGGCGGCTCATGCTAGAGCGATGACTGAGAGCCTTGAGAAGGTTGGGTATCGTTGTGAGGTAGCAACCAGTGGACCCGAAGCTGCAAAACTCATCGAGAGAGAAAACTACGACATCGTGATCACCGATATGGTGATGAATGATGTTGATGGAATGCAGATTCTCAAGCTAGCGGGCGAACGGCTTCCAGATTGCCAAGTCGTCATGGTTACCGGACACGCAACGGTACCTGTCGCTGTAGAGGCGATGCAGAGGGGTGCTTTTAATTTTCTCGAAAAACCGATCACTCCGAATCGCTTGCGAGCAATTGCTGAGAAAGCTGCGGAAGCGGTGTTGCTGAAGCGACAAAACACGGAACTCCTTCAGAGGCTTGATGAACGATTTGGCTTCGAAGGAATTATTTACGTCAGCAAGAAAATGCAGGATGTGGTCGATCGGATACGCCGCATCGCAGCGACGGACGCGACAGTTCTCATCACCGGTGAAAATGGTACCGGTAAAGAGGTGATAGCGCAGGCGATTCATCAGAATAGCCCTCGTCGTAGCAAACGCATTGTTGCAATGAATACCGGGGCAATTGCTGAAAACCTCGTGGAGAGTGAATTGTTTGGTCACGTTAAGGGATCGTTCACTGATGCTGTGGCGGATCGTGAAGGCGCATTTCAGTATGCCAATGGTGGAACGTTATTTCTTGATGAAGTCGGTGATATGCCGATGAGTACACAGATCAAGTTATTGCGAGTTTTGGAAGAGAATCAGATCACGCGTGTTGGTGATAACAAGACGATCAAAGTAAATGTCCGATTGATCTCCGCAACCAACCGGCCACTAGATCAGATGATTGATGAGGGCGGTTTCAGGAAAGATCTTTATCACCGCCTAAAAGTGGTGACAGTTGAGTTGCCCGCGTTGCGGGAAAGGTTGGAAGATGTGGTCCCATTGATGGATCACTTCAGAAAGTTTTTTCTTAGGCGTCATGACAAGCCTGTGGCCCACTTCACACCTGCCGTGACAAAACGATTTTTTGAGTATGCTTGGCCGGGAAATGTTCGTGAACTAAGAAACTTCGTTGAGACGATGGTTGTCTTGGATACCGATGGTAAACTTGATCTCGATGATTTGCCGCCTGAACTATGTACCCACTCCGATGAGCCTGCTACGGAAACGACGCCAGTGATTTCATCGGAAGCAGGTTTGATCGGCCAGCCACTCGCCGTGATCGAACGATGGGCAATTGAAGAAACGCTAAAGTTGACCCATGATAATCGCGATGAAGCGGCTAAGGTCTTAGGTATCGGAGCAAGGACTTTGTATCGAAGACTCGATCAATATAAAAAAGACGAGTGATCTTGAGTCCGTCTGTTCATGGTGGTGGATTCGTAAACTTGGGCTTCGGCTTTGCATCTTTTGTCGGTGCACGATGGTGAGTTCGGCTGTTGAGCCGGGACGATTTAGTTCACGTTCGTGCTGACAATACGAGACAAGTGTCTATTCTTCCTGTGATCGGTGGCTTTCTGGATTGATGTACTGTCCTGCCGTATCTTCGCAGTAGTGCTCTGATAGGACGGATTCAAAGTCTTCTCGTGATCGAATTCGCGCCATTGCAAGACGAACTTTTTCATGCTCCGGGTGGCTCTGTGAATACTTGATGCAGAATTTGCGCATGAGAAGGGGAGCACGATTTTCTGGGTAGGTTGATTCACAGAGGTCAAAATGCTCCCGCATTACATCGGCCTGTACTTTCGTGCTCGGTGGTGGAGGCAAAGGTTCACCATTGGACAAGGCAGCGCATTGTCCGAAAATCCAAGGGTTCCCGATCGCGCCTCTCGCAACGGTAACTCCATCGACTCCGGTTTCTGAAATCATGTTGAGGCAGTCCTGTGCCGTGAACAGGTCACCGCTTCCTAGAATCTTTATGCGATCTCCTACATATTCCTTTACCTCTCGCAGAAAAGCCCAACGGCTTGGCCCAATGTATCGTTGTTCGACGGTTCTCCCATGGATCGTTGCGGCTGCTAGTCCGATCGCCATTGCACCATCTAAGATAGTGAAAAACTTATCTCTGCTCTCGTTTGAGTCATCAATGCCTCGCCGCATTTTGACGGTCACCGGTATGTAATCAGGAACCGATTCGCGAGTTCTTGCAAGCACCTCCAACGCCACCGTGGGTTGCGATAGGTGAAAACCGCCTCGGCACCGTCCAAGTACTTTTTTTACTGGGCAGCCGAAGTTAACATCTATCACGTCAAATCCAGCGTCGACTAATTTCAACGCTCCCGCGGCAAACTGTTCTGGCTCAGCACCCATTAGTTGGCCGCCAACCGGATGTTCGTCAGGATGAATATCAAGAAAGTGTTTTGTTTTCTGACGCTTGCTGAGGGCTAGCAGGAACTGGTCCAACATCACTTCGCAGATGCTGTACGCTGCCCCATGACGCCTCGCGATGACTCGCATGGGAAGGTCGCTGTAGCCGGAAAGGGCAGCCTGTACAATCGGAAATCCAATTTCAATGTTGCCAATTTTCAGCGATGACAACCTTGAGCTTGGGGCGTCTGTTACCGAACCAGTTTGAGGTTGGTCGAACATCTCTAGTGTTCCTAGGTGAGAAGCTAAGCGCGAGCAGTCGCGATTTATTGGATTCAATTGTAAGTAGGGTCAACTGATGGTATTTGCGTCAATACAACGTAAGGTTACGATTTTGCCAGTTCTTTTCATACTTGCCAACGCACACGCAAATAATCTCACGATGAAGATCGAAACAGAGTCTTTTGGTACGACGAGTTCAGACCAGAAGGTGAGTCGTTTTACCCTAACCAACTCTCACGGGTATTCGGTTTCACTGACCGATTTTGGGGCTACTCTACTTGAGGTGATGGTGCCTGACCGTGATGGTAAGCTCGCAAACGTGAATCTTTGTTTTGATACATTTGCTCCGTATGAAGCCGGGCATCCTTATTTTGGGAGTTCGGTCGGTCGATTCTGTAATCGAATTGCGGAAGGTAAATTTCAGATTGATGGCGTCGACTATCAGGTGACAGTAAATTCCGGCAAGCATCATCTGCACGGTGGGAAAGATAATTTTTCCTATCAACTTTGGCTCGCCGAAGTCGTCGAAGGAGACAACTTTGTCGGCGTCTGTTTTAGCCTAACCAGCAAAGATGGGGACGAAGGTTACCCCGGTAATGTTAAGGCACAGGCTTTTTATAAATGGAATGATCAAAACGAGTTGATCATTGAGTATTCCGCAGAAACGGATGCTCCGACTCACGTGAATTTGACCAATCACAGTTACTGGAACCTCGCAGGGGCGGGCACCGGCACAGCAAAAGATCATGTAGCAATCATTCAGGCGGATAATTGGTTAGATGTAGATGAGGATTTAATACCATCAGGTAAATTGAATTCTGTTGAGGGGACTCCGTTAGATTTTCGCAAGCCGCAAGCGTTCGGCCACAGAATCGCTACTCTGGTAGGGACCAATGGCTATGATCATTGCTACGTGGTTCGAGGTGAAGCTGGAACCCTAAGACCGGCGGCAAAAGTTGTGGATCCAAAGTCCGGTCGCACTTTGGAGATTGAAACCACACAACCGGGGATGCAGCTATACACCGCCAATCATTTGCCGGGTAACGAGCGTTCCAATGGCCACGCTAGCCATGACGCTTTTTGCCTCGAGACACAGCACTATCCAAACTCGCCCAACGTCTCTAGCTTTCCTAGCACGCTTCTTAGGCCAGGACAGAATCTACATGAGGTCACGATTCACCGTTTCGGTAGCGAATAATTGGATGTTAACTGCGAATGAGAGTTCAGTTCAGCAGTATTAGTAAACCCTTGTTGAACGATTCCTTATCCACGAGAAGATAATATTCGCTGAGGCTTTCAATTGGGGCTCACTGACACCCCGTAATTGTTTAGGGTGCCTCCCTTGAATAGCCGGCAAAAGGCACTTTTTCTCTTAATTTTCTCTTAATATTCACAATCCAGATTAGATGTCTGTTGGAATCTTGCTTTAAACCCGATTAACCTTTACGAGAACATGGCAGATTGTTCATGCAATCTTCTTATTTCTGTGATAGGAGCATCGGGCATGGTAGGCGAATTGCTGATTGGCGTTTCCTCGTTACTCTTTCTTTGCTTTGTTGCTTTCAGGCTCTCTGTCATTCTCAGAGGGGGGCAGCAACCGGTCTTGTTCTCTTGCGTCTTACTCGCGACGTTGTGGGTCGGTAGTTTCTTGTCAGGCCGACTTTTGTGGGCCAAGTTGATTCCAAGCGAACATGTCTTATTCATTTCGAATCTAACACCACTGTTGCTGAGTGTTGCTGCTGGTTTTTGCTTGAAGAGCCATCATGTGAATCAACTGTGGCGGCCATTGTGCGCTGGCTTATTTTTGACACTCGCCTGTGGCTACATCATTCTTCCTTGTGTTCGTCCTGTGTTGTTTCCTATCGAGTTGAGTGACTCAACAATCTGGAAGGATAACAACTGTCTTCAGAGTCATCCGTCTAGTTGTGCACCGGCTGCTGCGGTTACCCTTCTAAATCTCAAGGGTTGTGAGTCAACCGAGCAAGATCTTGCGCGATGGTGTTTAACGAGCGGCAAGGGGACTGAGGCATTAGGGTTATATCGAGGCTTAAATCGGGCGTTGGCTCAATCAAGCTTGACGCTAAAAGTTGCACCATCTGATCCGTCAAAATGGATGGAGCAGATGGCTGTTCCCAATATCTGTCTCGTGCGGCTGGGTGGATCGAGGGAAAATCAATTGGGTGCGATGTTTTTTGGTACCG
Organism: Rubripirellula sp.; assembly: GCA_022425745.1. Classification (GTDB taxonomy): domain Bacteria; phylum Planctomycetota; class Planctomycetia; order Pirellulales; family Pirellulaceae; genus Rubripirellula. The sequence continues at coordinate 20,521 of JAKMEW010000137.1, read as the reverse complement.
AGCTTTGGAACGCGTCTGCTGGCAGTGAAGGCCATGCAGTAGTCGTTCGGGGGCAAGATAGTCAAGGCTGCTGGATCATCTCGGATCCCGCGTTCGGAGAAACGCTGTGGTCTGATCAAGAGCTCCAAGAGCGATTCACTGGCGAGGCGATTTATTTGACCAGTAGAGATTAAACCAATGATGCCTAGAGTCTCCCAAGACTCCGGTTAAGTTACGCGCAATAAAAAAGTTGGACGTCACTACGGAGCGTCCAACTTTGCAAGGATGACGATTCTCTGCCGCTAGGCAGTGATTTCAGGTACCGCGAATTGAGGTCGATATTCGCGTTTCAAGAATTGATTAGCTGATTCGGAGTGGTCGCCTTCAAACATTTCTGTCTCTGAGTTGAGCTCGAGTATCGGACTGAGTCTGATCGAATCATCTGACATTGTGATCTGGTGCGATTGCAAATGCTCGTTCATTTCACCCAGCAATACATTCCATTCATTGAGTGCAATGCTATTTGCCCGCTCTCCTGAAAAGCTGGTTCCGCAGCGAACCGCCACGTTGGCGAGGTTGCACCAGCCAGTACTGTCGTTACCAACAGCCACTTCGGCGTTGAGTAGGTTCCGGTCTTGTGCACGGAGTGCGTCAATAAAGTTTTGTTGGTGCCTAACATCACCGTTTCCTCGGAATTCTTTAATCACTTTGCCATTGTTATCGTAGGCTACAGCACGACCACGCTGGCCTTCGAAGCGTCCTCCCTCGCAGTAGACGACGTATCCACTGTTCGGGCCAGGATGGGCTGGGCTTTTCTTGCCTTTAGGCTCCGCAGGTAGGTTAGAAAGTCCAATCACGACGGGGATACTACCCGTGTCGAAATAGGCGAAATGGACATTCGGGGATTCGCCCGCATCGTTTAGTCCAACTCGGCCACCCCCTCCGAGGATTCGCTTCGGCAAGGCAACACTGTCTTGAAAGACGTTATTTCTAACGTCGTCAAGCACATGTACTCCCCAGTTACCCATCTCTCCGGATCCGGTGTTCCAGTCCCAATGCCAATCGTAATGAAGAGCATTACGAAAGATTGGTCGGTCCTGTGCCGGTCCCAGCCAAAGATCATATGCAACTTGATTATCAATCGGCAGCGGTGAGTCACGTTTCCCAATTGATGGACGAATTCCGTAGCGATTGACTCTTGCGGCGAGGAGTTTCCCTAGGCCTTTTTCTTGATGTAGAAAATTTTTGATTTCCGTCTGCATGGGATCAGAACGTTGTTGCGTTCCCAGCTGACATATTTTGTTGTATTTACGTGCTGCAGCAACGGTCTGTTTTCCTTCCCACTGGCTGTGGGATAACGGCTTTTCGACGTAAACGTCTTTGCCGGCTTGCATCGCCCAAATTGCGGCCAAGCAATGCCAGTGATTGCACGTCGCAACCACAACCGCATCAATCGAATCTGAATCGATTAAAGAACGGAGATCTTTCCAGCCGTTTGCTTTTGGGAAACGTTGCTTGGCTAAACCAAGTCGATTTTCGTCTGGATCACATAGTCCAGCAATATTTACTCCTGGAACCTTCGAGAACTGACCCATCAGCTGCCCTGCTCGTCCGCCGCAGCTGATGAATCCAAGGTTGATCTCTTCATTTGCCTGTGCTGCTCGGGCGTTTGCCCCAGAAAGAATGGTGCTACCTGCTGCCGCTGTGGAGGTGTGCAGGAATGATCTTCGATTCAGTGTTGTCATGCGAGGTTCTAACTAAGAGTGTTGGGATACGAGCTACGGAGTATCAGTTGGAGTGGATGGACCATCCCCAGCTTTTCACGCACTGATTATAGCCATATCGGATTCGGTGTCTTGAATTAGTTAAAGGAACTCGAGAAGGATCGGATTCTGGGGATTTTGGGTATGATTCGCTCCTAGGAGGTTGTAGCTTTTTGCAATCCGCGTACAGGAACCTTGAGAAAGATTCTCATAGAAACCATTGTCCCCTATTTGTGAATCTTGTCATAAATCGCGATCTCAGGTTATCCTTGCGACATCTGATGCTAGCAGCAATGTCTTGCTCTCACGAATAAGAACGCTTGGCGAGACGCCTTAAAAAATTGGGTTATTCTGGTTCTGCCCTTTTCTGCATTTTGGTGAGCGTTGGTCATATCTTCCGAATCACTCTTTGTCGATTTTGGCTTGGTAGGTGTGCCTCGAGACGGTCGGTCGACCGCAAGACTTGTCCGGTTCTGATCTGAAACTAAAGATAGAGATAACTGAGGTAGGCGATGCGTTTTTGCAGTGATTGTGATTTGACAGGTAAGGGGAACAATTACTTTCTATCTGGCGGCTTAAGTGAATTGTTGACCTTAGTCTGTTTGTCTTGGAGCCTCATTCTATTATCGACGGGAGGTATTCGTTCGGTGGCGGCCGAGATAATCGAGCCTGACGTTGCCGAAGCATCAGATGAGGGTAAGGAGGCAATGGGGGTTATTCGCGTCCCTGATGGTTGGAAGGTTGAGCTTTTTGCAGCAGAGCCAAACGTCGCGAATGTGGTCGCATTTGATATTGATCATCAAGGTAGGTTTTATGTCTGCGAAACGTTTAGACAAAATCGAGGGGTGACTGATAACCGCGGCCACAATGATCAGTGGCTGCTCGCAGATTTGGCTGCAGAAACGGTGCAAGATCGAATCGACTATCACCGAAGGTTGCTTGGAGATGCTGCTGTTACATATGAACAGCATGACGATCGCATTCGGCTTCTCGAGGATACTGACGGAGATGGAATAGCAGACGCCAGCAAAGTGATCGCCGACGGTTTTAATCATTTAGAGGAAGGGACAGGCGCCAGTGTGCTTTGGAGACCTTCAGGTATTTATTACACATGTATCCCAAAGCTTTGGCGATTGATTGATTCCGATGCAGATGGCGTGATCGATGAGCGAATCGTAATGTCTGATGGATACGGTGTGCGAGTTGCCTTTCGTGGGCATGATTTACATGGACTGGTTCTTGGCCCAGATGGTCGTCTTTACTTTAGTATTGGAGATCGCGGCTACCACGTCACAACAGAGGCGGGCGACGTTTTAGCGAATCCGGTATCGGGAGCCGTTTTTCGCTGCGAATTGGATGGGTCACGACTTGAAGTGTTTGCGAGTGGTTTGCGGAATCCTCAAGAACTCGCTTTCAATGATATTGGTGACTTTTTCACGGTGGACAACAACAGTGACAGTGGTGATCAAGCACGAGTTGTTCATTTACTTGAGGGGAGTGATAGCGGTTGGCGTATGTATTATCAGTATTTGCCGGATCGTGGGCCATTTAATCGTGAAGCAATTTGGAAGCCGATCCAGCCAGGGCAACCAGCGTACATCGTACCGCCGCTCGCAAATTTCACTGATGGGCCGAGTGGTCTGGCTTATTATCCGGGCACGGGATTTGGTGATCAGTTTAACGACACTTTTTTCATCTGTGATTTTCGCGGTGGGTCAGCAAACAGCGGTGTGAGAACGTTTCGTTTGGAAGCGGAGGGAGCCTCGTACCGATTCGCTTCAGATGACAATCCAATCTGGACAGTCTTAGCCACGGACATAGGTTTTGGACCGGATGGAGCAATCTATGTGAGCGATTGGGTCAACGGTTGGGACGGGCTTGGTAAAGGGCGAATCTATCGATTTACGGATCCAGAGCATTCCGAAAGCAACATAGTTTCGGAGGTAAGGGACTGGTTGTCATCTAATTGGGACGATTTAGATACACAACGTCTAGTCGAGGGCCTCACACATGTTGATCGTAGAATCCGGCTGGAATCCCAGTGGCAGCTTGCGCAACGTCGAGATTGGGAATCACTGGTAAATGTAGCGAAGGATAGTTCCTTGGATGCGGTTTTTCGTTTGCACGGAATTTGGGGAGCTGATCAGATTGCTCGGCAGCATGATCAGTTGTCGACCAGCATTATTCAGAGCATTCGCCCCTTGATAGCAGCTGATGATAATTTAGTTCGTAGCGCTGCAATCAAGTTCGCTGGCGAACACCGCGACCAAGAGTCCCTCTCATCGATAAGGAAGAGCCTGCAACATGAATCGGCTCGAGTAAAGTATTTTGCGTTACTGGCTTTGTCGGCATTGCACGACCAAGGTAGCCTGAATCAGATCCTGGCAGAGATAAGCGAGAACTCTGAATCGGATATCGCATTAAGGCATGCAGGGATTGTTGCTTTAGCCAAGACTCAGACTCCACAGGCGCTGGAATCACTCAAAAACCACTCGAGTGAAATAGTCCGCGTATCAGCTGTCGTGGCCCTGCGTCGACTACGCCATGCTAACGTCGCTGCTTTTCTCGACGACCCAAGTGATAGGGTTACTTCCGAAGCTGGAAACGCGATTTACGATTTGCCAATTCTTGAGGCGATGCCTCGATTGAGCGAGTCAGTGAACCTTGAAAATCGTCCGATAGAATTTCAACGACGTGCCCTCAACTCGAACCATCGAGTAGGTACAGCCCATGCGGCAAGCCGAATCGTTGCTTTCGCTGCATCATCTTCCAATGATGTTTCTATGAGGCTTGAGGCGCTCAAACTGCTAGAAAACTGGTGTCAATCTGATCCTCGCGATCGCGTCTTGAATGACTATCGTCCCATATTAGATAGATCGCTTGATCTCGCGGTAAACGCGTTGGAGCCTCAATTGCAAAGATTGATGGTAGGTAGTTCGGAAGTTCGTGATGAAGCGATACGAGTCGCATCACAGTTAGGTATTAAGGGCATTGCTCCTTTGCTGGTTGAACGAGTCGCTAACATCGAGCTGAGTTCCGCAGAGCGGGCAGGTGCATTGGAGGCACTTGAGCGACTTGATGTGTCCGTGGCAATTAAGATCGCCTCGGATATTCGAATGCTTCCTGCGGATGAGTTGCTGCTTGCAGGCTTGAGAGTGTTAGCGGCACACGCACCAACCCTTGCAAAATCGCGATTAGTTGAGGCTACTGAAAGCCGCAACATACGAGTGAGGCAACTTGCATGGGATCTGCTCGCTAAGCTGGAGGGCAACGAAGTACGTGAAGTCTTCAATCGCGGTGTTGAGCAATACCTCACCGGTGATCTTCCAGTGGCAGTTGCGTTAAATGTCTTGGAAGGTGCTGACGGGAATGTGACCGAGGACCTGCTGAATAGGATTCGTTCTCATCAAGAAGAGCTGAGTGAGCAAGATCCTTTGGGGCGTTGGTCGCTTGCCATGGAGGGGGGTGATATAGAAAGTGGACGTAAACTTTTTTTTGAAGATACTCGCTTGTCATGCCTTCGTTGTCATCAGGTCGGACGTGCCGGGGGGCAAGTAGGGCCGAATCTCACGACGATCGCTGCAAAAAAAGACCGCCGATATCTATTGGAATCGATCTGCACTCCAAATGCGGTGGTGGCAGAAGGATTTGAAACCGCTTTGGTACTGACTGTTGATGGTGAGACAATTGCTGGGATTGTAAAATCCGAAAACGAGGATTTCCTTGATCTCATCAAGGCGGATGGTTCAATCGTACGCCTTGAGTTAGACGACGTTGAAGCTAGACGTAAAGGGAAATCATCAATGCCTGATGATCTGATTGATAAATTGACAATGCGCCAGCTTCGGGATTTGGTTGCCTATCTTTCAAGTTTGACAACGGATCCAAGAAGTGCTGACGAAGTGGAGTAGCATTGATTCTATGGCACGAAATCACCATGGATTGAGAGCCTAGCGTTATGGCTCTCCAATTCATTTATTGGGCCAGAAATCATGTTTCTTTGAGTTTCAGCACGCTCTCTCGAGCCCTCTGGAGGAACTCGGATTTGGGCTCACCAGCTTCCAGGAAAATGGGTGCACCGATGGTGATGCAGCTCAAAAGCGGAACCGGTAGAACTTCGCCTCGGGGTAGAATCCGATTGACGTTATCTATATAAACCGGAACCAGTTCGAGGTCCGGTCTTTTTTTTGCCATATAAAACAGACCGCTTTTGAATGCCCCCATCTCTTCATCACCAGAAGATCGTCCGCCTTCCGGGAAAATAATCAGTGAATAAACATCACCCATTTGCTGAAGCATGATGTCGATCGGACTTTTGTGGACTTTAATTTCCTTCCGATCGACTAGCAAGGCATTGAAGCTTTTTGCCATGTGTGGCTTTAGCCAGCCTTTTGCCCAGTAATCTTTTGCAGCAACGGGTCTCGTAATCTTTCTTAGGTTACGTGGCAAAGCAGACCATAAAAGCACGGCGTCGAGATGACTTGTATGATTCGCAAAGTAGATGCGTTGTGAGGTTTCAGGTTGGCAGTCAATCCAGCGGACAGTAAAGCCGCTAAAAAGTTTGGCGAGTAGTACGATAGCGTGGCTGGTCAGTGTCATGCAAATCGCTGGTTTGACGTCAGGTTAAGGGTCCCGCGAAACATATTGAATCGATTTTCTCGCCAATGCTCAACGGGTGGGTGAGCATTTCTGGAGATGTGTTTGGTCCTCGCCATGTGATTCTATGTTTCCGTTTCAGGAGAGCACGCTAGAGGTCTAGTCCAGTTTTACCGTCCCATTGCACGAATCCTTCGATGGCTGCGTATTCAGCTAGTCCGAGCGAATCGTATCGTTTTGCAGTTTCAGAATTTCTCGCTTCAGCGCGTTGCCAAAACTCACGGACATCGGAGCCTGGAAAAAGAGCGCGATCTTTTTGTGATTCATGTTTAAAGATTGCAGCTCTTTTCCTTGCGACCTCTTGGGGGCTCAGTGGAACGGCCATTTCGATTTCGTGAGGCGCCCATTCTTGCCACGCTCCACGGTAAAGCCAAACCGCACAATCAGAGAACCAATCTTCGTCTTGGCACGCCGTGCAGGATTGTAGAATTACCGACAAGCAGGTTCGATGAGTACCATGAGGATCGGAAAGATCTCCTGCCGCATAGATCTGATGAGGTTTTATTTTTCTGAGTAGGTCGAGCGTGATTTGTCGATCCGCATCCGAGATTGGACTCTTTGTGACCCGGCCAGTTTGGTAAAAGGGCAGGTCAAGAAAATGTAGATGCTCATCTCGTACACCGCAGCAACGTGCACCTTCTCTTGCTTCACCTCTTCTGATCAGCCCTTTGATTCTTTGCACTGGTTCACTATCTACGTTGCCCGGTATTTTATTCCGCAGGAATTCATCAACGTGAGTCTCAAGTTGTTCGAGGCCTTCCGTGTGTATTTTGAATTCCCGACAGAAGTCCTCAACAAATTCTGAGAATCGAAGAGCATCCTCATCAAAGACAGCAATGTTTCCTGATGTCTGATATGCAATGTGAACCTCATGGCCTTGGTCAACCAGTCGAATTAGTGTACCTCCCATTGAGATTACATCGTCATCAGGATGGGGAGAGAAGATGATCACACGTTTCGGAAAAATATCATCTCGATGACCTGGTCGATCACCAATCTTTTTTTCGTGTTCGGGTTTTCCTCCGGGCCAACCTGTGATGGTGGATTGAAGATCCCTGAAGACCCTCAGGTTGATGTCGTATGCGCTTCCATGTGCTGCGAGTAGGTCTTGTAGGCCTTGTTCGTTGTAATCTGCATCGGTCAGTTTAAGGATTGCTTTTCCAACGTCTTCCGAAAGGTCGATAACGGCACGACGTATGGTGGTAGGATCCCATTCGATTTCGTTGAGTAGCCAAGGGGATTGAATCCGAGTTAAATTTGATGCCGCTGCCTCATCGAGGAAGAACGTGGTGTTCGGGTGATCTTGCAAAAAGGTTGCGGGAATAGTCGAAGTCGCATAACCCTCGACCGTTTTGGAAATGATTTTTGCTTTGCCCTCACCAAACGCTAACAGCACAATGCGCTTCGCTTCTAAGATCGTGCCAACGCCCAGCGTGATAGAGTACCTCGGAACATTTTCCGCTCCAAAGAAATCGCTGGCTGCGTCGGTACGTGTGACGCCGTCAAGCGTAATCATGCGGGTGCGGGAGTTGCGATCCGATCCAGGTTCATTCAGTCCAATATGACCCGTTCGGTTGATTCCCAGTATTTGCAGGTCAATACCTCCAGTTTCTCGTATTGACGTTTCATAGTCCTGACAAAAACTAGAAACTTCTTCTTTGGGGATGTTTCCTTTTGGAATATGAATCTGTTCAGCTGGGAGATCGATATGATCGAAAAGATGCTCGTGCATGAAGCGGTTTACGCTCTGCAACTCATGCGCCTGCATCGGGAAGAATTCATCCAAGTTAAAGGTGATAACGTTTTTGAAGGATAAACCGTCCTCCCGATGTCTTCGTACGAGTTCTTCATAAATGCCCGTTGGTGATGAGCCAGTGACTAAACCGAGCACGCACATCTCACCTGCAGCGGCTCGCTCCGTAATTAGATTCTCAATTTCATCCGCGGCAGCGATACTCGCTTCAGATGCGCGAGAAAAGATACGGGCTGGGATACGTTCGTTACTTATTGTCATGATTTGTGGCCTTTCTGAAGTGCGACCAGTGCTGCGCCGGTTACCCCCGCCGTATTACCTAAAGAAGCGTAATCGATGGTCATCTGACTCCCCACCTGCTGAAGGGTTGTGCTCACCATCGCCTGCTTGACTGCATTGAGGAAATCTCTGCCCGTCGACTTAGCTTCTCCTCCAAATGTCATTGCTCCGCCTAAGAGTACTACCGCTGGGTCGATCACTTGGCCAAGAATTCCAATTGCCTGACCAAGGTAAGTACCGGTTTCCATGATGATTTCTAGTGCAGGTTTGAAGCCATCTTCAGCGGCACGAGACAAGTCACGCGGGTCCAATTCGGATTGAAGAAGCGTATCGGGGATTTCATTCGCATTCAGGCTTTCGAATGCCTTTTTAGCTCGTTCTACTACTGCAGGGGCTCCGGCGTAGGCCTCGAGGTGACCACGACGCCCACAATTGCATAGGTTCGCATCTGTTGAAAAATTGATTGCCAGATGGCCGATTTCACCGGCACATCCATGATCTCCTGATAAACCTCTTCCTCCTATCGCTAAACCACAGCCAATTCCCGTTCCTAAAGTAATCAGCGCCAATGATTCGTCCGTGAGTCCACGAAGCTGATGTTCCGCTAAAGCAGCCGCATTAGCATCATTGACCACCGCACATGGAAGTTGGGATTCTTCCTCCAAAATCGCAAGCAAAGGACGATTTGTCCAATGCGGGAGATTGACGACTTCCTTAAGGCTCCAAGTGGAGGTGTCTAGTACGCCTGGGACTGCGAGTCCAATGCCAGTTAGCGTTTCAGATGCACCTAAGGATGCGTGGGCAAACTCCATTCCATGCCGGATCACCGCTTCAGGTTCTGGTAGCACGTCCGTTGGTGTGGAAGCTTTAGATCGTATGGTTCCATCGCTGTCGCATAAACCAAACTTGATAGTTGTTCCACCCACATCGATACCTAAGTACCGATTCGTGTCTGTTGGTGGAGGTGATGATGCGTCGGTCATACTTTTGTTTAAGGGATTGTGATGAGATGATAAATCAAGTTGTGGCTTACGGTTCGAGATTATTCAACAGGATGCATTGAAATGCGTGCTCAATGATTTACAGACCTTCAGGTAGTTTGCCTTCCGTAACTTCTTGTTCCCATTCGTCCATGAGAGGCCAGTGCTCCGCAAGTGTTCCAAAGTCCGCCATTTGAAGATAGCCCCGTAAGCGATTGATGGTTTGATCAATCATTGCAGCGTCTTTTCTAAAAATGGGGCCGTGACTCGGTGCCAACCAAGTGACATCACTATCACGAATTCTTTCAAGCGACTTTATAAATGCTTTAATGTCACTGCCATGATGAGCGTCAATGGCGCCGATACATCCATCCCGGTAGATGTTATCTCCACTCAGTAGCACGTCGCCAATACGAAAGGCGAGTTGGCTATCGGTGTGACCAGGTGTATGCCACACTTCCATTTCAATTTCACCAACGTGGATCAAATCACCATCTTGAATTTGATTGTCAACGGTGACCGATGGCATCGGCATTCGTAGACCCTGCGCGGCGATCTCTGCCATCGTCAGGAGAGTGTCACCATTTTCAAGTGGTTTGACGGCGTTGGGGTGACAAGTCACAGAAGTTTTCAAAGATTGTTTGGCTCGAGCTAAGCCTTGAATGTGGTCAACATCCGCATGAGTGGCAATTAACGTCTTGCATCTCGATAGTGGGAAATCCAATTGGCGGATGATTTCAATAAAATCCTCAACTGTTTCCTCATAACCGATGTCCACTAAAACCCATTCGTCTGCATCGAATACGAGGTAGACGTTACAGCCTAGGACTTCACCCGCTTGGAAATTGAGTTCAATGAGGCCGGGGTAAATGATTTTACGAGTGAGCATGGTGCGGTTCGGAATTAGTGATTATCTAGTCGCTTCAGAGCTATGTAACTCGATCGTTTTACTGTTTTGCAGAGTGCGACAAGCTTGCATGCGGCCCGAACTAACGGACTTAATCGAGAAGCGGAGTGAGTCCTTCGATAAATGTTGGATAACGTAGCTTTGGCAGAAGCTCTTTTTTCATCCGTCGGTTCCAGACACGCTTGTTCCCACTGGATCTCGTGTTAACCGTGTCCATTGCTTCTCTAGTAGCAAAAATCGGCTCGGGACATCCCAGATGTTTTGCGATGAATCCATAATAATTAGCTCGAAGTACGGGACGATCATCCGAGACGACATAGACCCTTTGATCGGACCTTTCCAAGGTTGCGATGACCGCTTGTGCGGCATCTTCCACATGTATCAAGTTTAGATAGCTGTCGGGATCCGCAAAAATTGGCTTTCGCTCAGTCAGGTTGCGACTATTTGGAACGCGGTTTGGACCGTAGATTCCAGCAAGCCGGAGAATACTCCATGAATTGGGTAAACGATTTTTACGCAGTAGGTTTTCAGCGGCTAAGTGAGATCGAGTGCTAGGGCGGTTGGGATGCGTTGGTGACGTTTCATCCACCCACTCGCCTTCTTTCTGATGAAAAACCCCTGTCGAGCTGATGTAAGTGATACGCGCATCAGGTGAAATTCGCGGTAGAAGGTTTTGAAGTCCCAAAACCAGCGTTTCCCAGTGATCTCGTTTTGAGAACACACTTCGACTTACGGAGATTACGACGTTGGAAAAGGAGTCTAGGTGCCCCAACGTTCGTGTGTTGTTCCAATCCGAGATAATCGGATGAATCCCTGTATTCGATAAATTCCTCGCATTTTCGCGACGTCGCGTGCTGCCGCAAACATCCCAACCTTGGCAAAGTAGTTGTTGTCCCAATTCACGACCCAAATAACCACAACCGTAAATCAGTACGTTTTTGTGAGGATGGGGGTTTGGCGGACTTAGGTTGGATTTTGGCACGATTTCTCCTCACTCTGGAATCCTGACTACACTGATAACATAACAGCTGAGTTTCTCGAGCGGCTTTCTAGGAATCATCCCGTGATTAATCTTTATCCGAGTTTGAAAAGAGCTTTGGTGCGGCGACCGCCAATGAGCTTTGGATTGAAGTACGTTTCGATATTTTTGTTGGTGTGCAGCACTTCAGGTGAGCTTTTTGGCCAGTTTCAAACGCAAGCGAACAAAACGCAGCGGCAGAGCCAGTTCGTTTTTCAGAAGAATCATGGGTCAATTGCAGAGACTCTAGGCGAACTCAATGGGGATGGTACCAGATGCGACGTTGATGACTCTCTATTACCGATTCTCAGTAAGGGTGGCGTACCAACGAGTGTTAGCCAATTGAGGGCTTTAGAGGTTCAACAGAGTGAGGTAGCTCGAGCGGTTGCTGCTTGTACTGTGGGTGTGAAAATTGGAGCAGCCAAAGGCTGTGGTGTGATTATCACGAAGAGTGGTTATGTACTCACCGCTGCCCATGTCGCGATGCGTCCGGGCATGAATGCAGAGATTTTTCTAGAAGATGGCCGAGTTGTAAAAGCGAAGTCATTGGGTATGAATCGTAGCGTTGATGCTGGACTCATGAAAATCAATCCGGATCAGAATAATGGTGAGCCGTGGCCTCATGCATCGTTAGGTTCTAGTGAGCAATTAATTCCTGGAATGTGGTGTGTCGCAACGGGACATCCAGGGGGCTACGATCAGCAGAGGGGTTCCGTAACACGAGTTGGTAGAATTTTAGCTATTCGAGATCTTGCGATCGTCACCGATTGCGCCTTAATCGGCGGGGACAGCGGTGGGCCGCTGTTTAACTTAGCAGGCGAATTGATTGCTGTTCATAGTCGAATTGGAAACGATGTGGCTGATAATTTGCATGTGCCGATAAATCATTATGCGGATTCATGGGAACGCATGCAGCAGGGCGAATCATGGGGGTATCTGCCGGGATTCAAGCCAATTCTAGGCGTTCGTGGCAGTCCATCTTCCGAGAAAGCGGTCATTGAAGTGGTCAGAGCTGGTTCTCCGGCAGATCGAGGCGGTCTGAGAGAAGGAGATATTGTTGAAGAGTTTGGCGATAAACTGCTAACTGATTTTAAGTCGTTACAAGACGCGGTTGCAGATACCATGCCGGGAGAGAGAGTACGGTTGCTCGTCAATCGTGATGGTCGGACTCGCGTGGTGGTCGTTGAGATTGGTCGTGCTGGTAATCCCTGATTCAAGAACCGGCTGCAACATTAAAAGTTGAATTGAGTGCTTATGAAGTTCATCACACGAAACCTTCTTGCTGCAACTGCATTGCTAGTTCAATGTGCATTGACTGAAGGCAATATTCTGGCTGACGAGAGAAGAGACCATCCGGAGGTACTGGATCTTTTTCGGCCACTTGGCGAGCAAGTTCAAAATTCGGTGGTGCAAATCCTGTGCGGTGGCACGCCGGTGGCTTTGGGTACCGTGGTGTCCGCTGACGGTTTCGTAATAACTAAACGGAGCGAATTGACGAGTGATCCGATTCGCGTTCGCCTGTCTGACGGGCGTCTTTTCCCCGCTCGTGTTTCAGCAGTCCGGCGCCGCAATGATTTGGTGCTACTTCATGTTGATGCCGATATCTCTTTTGAACCCTTAGTCTTTGACGCCTATTCGCCAGAAATAGCGAGTTTTCTCATCACGATAGGGAGAACAGGTCGGCCTATTGGATTGGGCGTCGTAGGTGTTAAGGAACGCCCTATTAAACATCAAGGCAGGCTTGGAGTGATGCTGGAAGATGACGCAAAGGGAAGAGCATTGGTCCAATTGGTGTTGCCAGAATCTGGAGCGGCTATCGCAGGGATCAATCCAGGGGACAGAATTGTTGCGGTGAATGGTGAAGCAAAAGATAGCCGTGATGCTGTGATTAGTCGTTTGAAACAAATGTATCCGGGAGAGAACGTTACTCTTACGATTCTCCGTCCAAATGAGCTTAGCGAGTTCGACTCAATCGATATTGATGCGCAGATTCGTGATATGGGCATGCTCCAGGAGTCCGCGAGTGATGCCAAGGTTAATGGGCCAAGAAACATCCGCCTAAGTGGGTTTGACCGTGTCATCCAACACGATACCGTGCTTGACCCTGAAGAATGTGGAGGACCCGTTCTCGATTCACAGGGGCGAGCAATTGGAATCAATATTGCCCGCGCTGGGCGAGTAGTCAGTTACCTACTTCCTGCCTCGCTGATATTGCCTGAGATGCTGGAAATGCTGGAAGAGGCCCGCGCGAACCTAAATTGATTCGTGGCCGGAGAATCGCTGGACTAGAGGATCTTTTGCAGGATCGCTACGTCTAGCCATTGGTCATTTAAGTAACCGATTTCTCTCTGAGTACCAACCGTCTCATACCCAAATCGGTGATGAAAGCGAATGCTTTTTTCGTTGTTGGTGATCACTCGAGATACCAGATGGTGAATGCCTGCTAATCTGCACGCTCTTTCGGTCATTTCCAAGAGCTTCGCGGCATACCCATTACCCGTGTATTCAGTTGCAAAGTAAATCGCAAATTCTCGCGTCAGACGGTAACCGAATCTGTCGCTATAGCGTCGAGCAGCAGACCAACCGATAATTTTATCCGTTAGTTGTGCTACGAACCAGAAATCATCTTGGTTGTTGATGATTTGTTTCTCAAGTGTTGATGCTTGCCAATATTCCTTTTCAAAAGTCGAGCCCCCGAGATCAATGTGCGAATTGTAGATTGCGCAGATGCTCTCGATGTCTTGGGATTCTACTTTGCGATATTTTATTTCGTTGTGTATCGAATCTTGGTTCAGCATAGACGGAATCCCTATCTGGTTTGCTTTGTCAAGGACCAGAGCCAACGGAGTTTATCAATCACTTGCATCTGATGGTTTTTAGTAAGTGTGCCGTCATGCCCAATGGCCTCCAAGACCACTGTGCGTTTTTCACCGAGGTAAGCTTCGACGATTTCATTCTGCAAGTGTGGGGGAACGAGGGTGTCCAATTCGGATTGGAGAAAGAGAGCAGGGAAGTGGCATTGAGGAGCACTAAGCATTGCGTTCATCGGATCGCAAACGCTATCAGCCACAGGGTTGATGCACCAACCAAAGGGGTATCGTTTTGCAACGTTTTTAACAACGGAAATCAATGGTGGTGGATTGCGTAGAATGAGTCCAACATTAGATCCTTGATTCATCTTGGAGGCGATGTGAAGCGCGGATAGGCAGCCAAGGCTATTACCCATCAACCACAGAACCGAATTTTTTCCTCGGTTGCACTCTGCGTATTTGCAAAATTCCGCGGCAGTCTTTGCTATCTCTGTTAGCCTTGCTTGACCTTCACTTTTACCGTATCCGGGAGGATTCCAAGTCCATATTTCAACATTTAGATCTTCGAAATGGTCGGCGGGAAACGGAGAACTGCGTTCAGCACGCCCAGCAGTTCCAGGGAATTTTAAAATTAGAAGATCTGGTTTCACCTCTTCGTCAAAGTTCTTCTGCACGAAGAACTCGATGGAGTATTGACTGAGCTGAACTTCGGAGCGCCGTTGAGTGTGCGGCGCGACTGCGTCTCTTGTGGGTCTTAAAACGAGGCGGTCAAGGAGGAACTGTCTGAACTGGGTCAGCATCCAATGACTCCTTGTTGTTTACTTTTTTGACCTACATCAGTGAACGCGCTGGCCCGGTAGAGCACCATCGTCTATCCCGAGAATGAATACCTCTGCTCCACCTGGTCCTGCAGCGGTGACCATTCCTTCGCTCAGTCCAAACCTCATTTTACGTGGCTTGAGGTTCGCAACCATTACAACGAGACGTCCGACAAGTTGCTCGGGCTCGTATGCTGCTTTAATGCCAGCAAAAACCTGTCTTCTCTCATCTCCACCTAGACTCAACTGAAGTTTCAGAAGTTTATTGGCTTCGGGAACATGTTCAGCAGCGAGTACTCTTGCGACTCGAAGATCTACCTTTGCAAAGTCTTCGATACTAATTTCGTCTGCAAGTGGTTCGTCTTTTAGTGGTTGATCACTGTCACAGAAGGAACTGCTCGCGGTCTCTTGTGTTTCTTCAGCCGTGTTCTTGCTTTCTTCGATCATTTTTTCAAGGTCCTCGATTTGTACTCGATCCAGCATTCGATTGAACTTGCCCACCTTGGTCCCCAGCAAGTGTGACTTGCTTTGGTCCCACGACTCAATAGGCTCGCCCAACCATTGGCTACATTGCTCTGCAAGATCTGGTAGCACGGGTGCTAAGTAAATGGTTAATTGTCGGAACAGATTGATCGCCACGGTGCACACCGCGCGTAGATCATTTTCTCTCGCCGGATCTTTTCTCATCTCCCAAGGCTTTGCATGCTCAACGTAAGGGTTGGCCGCATCAGCAAGTTCCATGATTCGGCGAATGGCTTTCGAGTAATCCTTGCACTCGTAGGCTGCAGCGATTTCGTCACCGGCTTTGACGCCTTGGTCGAACAAACCTCCGTCATCCGGATAGTGATCAGCGAGTCCTGTTTGGTGAGCAAATTTACCTACCCGACTTGCGAGATTTACGACCTTACCAACGAGATCCGTATTAACCTTCCTCGCAAATTCATCAATTCCGAGATCCAAATCCTCAACACGCTGCGTCAATTTCGTTGCATAGAAATAACGTAGGTATGATGGGTTGTTGTATTTGAGATAGGTATCTGCTGCGATAAAGGTGCCTTTGCTTTTTGACATCTTTCCGCCATTAATGGTTAAGAAACCATGGATGTGAACCTGGGTTGGTAAATTGAAACCTGCTGTTTGAAGCATCCCCGGCCAAAACAACGTATGGAAATAGGTGATATCTTTTCCAATAAAATGATGAATCTCGCACTCATCATTTTTCCACCAAGCCGCTAAGGATTCGCCGTTTGCTTGGCACCACTGTTCCGTCGTTGCGATATAGCCAATTGGTGCGTCGAACCACACGTACCAATAGTGTCCGGGTGCATCAGGGATTTCAAATCCAAAGTAAGGAGCCGGACGGCTGATATCCCAATCTCGAAGTTCGTCACTTAGAAAGTGGCCTTTGAGATAATTAGCAACCTCGGTCTGTAGGTGGTTGCCTTCTTCGACCCACTGGGTCAGAAATCCACGCAACTTTTCTAACTCTACGAACAGGTGGATAGCATTTCGAAGTACCGGCGTCGAGCCGCTTAAGGTGCTTTTCGGATCAATCAGGTCGGTTGGGCTGTAAGTGTGGCCACAGTTGCAATTGTCACCTGCCTGATCAGTCAAGCCGCATTTTGGGCAAGTGCCACGAACAAAGCGATCTGCAAGAAAGGTGTTTGCTTCAGGATCATATAGTTGTTCAATGGTTCTTTCAGTGATAAGTCCGGCGTTTCGAAGGGCGGTCCAAAAGATACCACACAGTTCTTTGTTTTCCAGAGAATTTGTGCTCCCGTAATGGTCAAATTGAATTCCAAATCTCGCAAAATCTTGTTGGTGAGATTGGCTCATCGATGCGATGAGGTCTTCTTCACTTTGACCTTCATTCTTCGCGCGGATCATGATTGCGGTACCGTGCGTGTCGTCAGCGCACAGATAAATGCAGCGATTGCCCCGTAATTTTTGATACCGCACCCAGATATCGGTTTGGATGTATTCCACCAAATGGCCTAAGTGAATGGGGCCATTTGCGTACGGTAGGGCGCTAGTGACGAGAATCTGGCGGTTCATGGGCCGGCTTTACGGTGGAGACCACGACACGATTGTCGGTCTCGTGAAAAATTATAAATAGACACTGTGCGACTCAGCATTCGCATCGCCGAGTAGGAATTGTAATTAACGATCGAGTATTGGACGACCGGGATTCTGTACAGGTATCTGAACCCTATGACTGGGTCCAAAACGGCCCAAACGATAGTTGGGGATTTCTAAAGGCGATCCGAGAATCACTGCTGGTTTGGCCTTGTGTTAGCCGTGGCACTTGGAAGACCATCTTGGAGTAACAGAAAAGGCGGGTCGTGAGAAATCCGCCATCTGTCGGATAGTTTTTGTTCTGACCTCACAAATCGTTTTAATCCTGCAATTACGATGAATGAGAGTGCCATTTCAAGGAGGAATTGGCGTGGAATACTTCCGAATATGGATGGTTTTTTTTGTTTTTGCGATTGAGCTTCCAATCATTGGTTTGGCAGAACAAAACGACGCGGTGCTACTTTGTTTTGAATCCTCACAAAATCGTGCTTGTAAGACGATTCATCCTACTCTGACTCGGTTGGTGGCAGAGGGCACTCCCGTGAGAAAGGTGGATGTGCTTCAAGAGCCTTTCCTTACTGCCCGTTTTGGAGTGCGGTTGACCCCCACTTTTATTGTTCTCTGCGGTGGTGAGGAAGTAACAAGACTAGTCGGGGTGCAGAGTTCTGATCAATTGAAGCGAGCGCTTCTGATCACACGAGAGAGGACACTCGTGCCCACTCGCTCAATACATGAACTCCATGCAACAAAAACCCAAAGCCGTTTGCGGGATGAACGTGTAATCTCAAATTCAGTAGGCGGCCTGGTATCGGGCGGAGTGGATCGATACAGCGAAGTGATGCCGAACCGCGTAACAGCTCACGCAATTGAACGAGCTAAGTCCGCAACTGTTCGACTGCGAGTTTACGACTCGAGCGGTTATGGTGTTGGTACTGGGACAATGATCGATTCTCGAGCAGGCGAGGTGTTGATTCTGACATGCGGGCATTTATTTAGAGATGCAGGAATTACCGCACGAGTTGAGGTAGATATTTTTCGTAGTGGAACATGCAAAACGGTACTCGGGAAGATTATCGACTATGACGCTGAGAAACGCGATATCGCGCTGGTTTCAATTCGAACAAAGGAAACAGTTGAGCCGGTAAAGATCGGTGCGTTGTATAACGCGACGAGAAGTGGCGATCCGGTATTTAGTTTTGGATGCGATCGAGGCAGCCAGCCAACACGCTTAGATACTCGCATCACAGGTGTGAATAAATACGATCAGCATCTTGGCTTATCAAACTATGAAATCCAAGGCGCACCAATTGATGGTCGTAGTGGTGGCGGGCTATTTGATCAATATGGTCGCTTGGTCGGTGTATGCAATGCCGCGGATTACCGAGAAGACATCGGAATCTATGCGGGGATTGGGACGATACATTGGCAACTAGAACGTATTGGACTTGCTTCCCTTATTGCGTTGCAAAATTGAATTCACTTACCACTTCGCCTGAAACTTTGTGATGACGGAGTGTTAGAGTAGGTGACGCAGAATCGTCACGGCCATAGGTCAGTTGGCCCGATAAGAAACCTCCTGCGACACGGAGGAACTGATGTAATGGGTGTAGTTCACCCTCTCTCCAGCCGAGCTGATGTTTCTCACTACCTGGGCCACAGCCAAATTCCCAGAGATCGGTATCTCGGTCCTTGGATGCATATTGCCAGTGTCGGTCACCGCAGAAAATGATGACTCCAGAATGCCTTGATAGGCGACTCCGGATTTCTTCGCCTTCATGCGTAAATGGAGCATTCGCGTGATTATCGCGTTTGTTTTTGCGGTCCGGACCGATGATTGGTGTTGGGCTAATGATTAATTTAAATCGTGATTCTGACTCTTCAATCGTCTTAAACAGCCATTGTTTTTGCTCTGATCCTAGAATCGTCTTTGCCGGGCCATCCGGCATGTTGTTTGGGCTTCGGTAGTCTCGTCCTTCCAAAAACCAAACTTGCAGATCTCTCCCCCATCGAATGGTTTGATATCGCTGTTGGATGCTAGGAAACTGTTCCAAATTAAAGATTTGTTTTCCTTCTTCAAAGGTTACGGATCCATAGGTTTGACCCGGCCAGCAATCATTTCTAAGAGTGTCATGATCATCCTTGAGGAAATAGGCTGTGTGGTTTGAATAGAAATCACGATTACTAGAAAGAGCGAAAATTCGATTCCATTTAAACCGCATCAGTTCTTTGGAAGTTGCCCAAGGAAAAGGCTTGTCATAGTATTCAATGTCGCCCGCATGAATGGAAAAATCAGGATTGAGTTTGTTCATGCTTGGATAGATTTTGTGGCCATTCATGCCATCATCACGCCTGATAAAATCATGGCACGTTGTCATGCAAAAGGTGATGGGCCTTAAGGCATTAGATGCGGGAGCCGTCTGGAAATGCCCACGTAGTACAGATGAGACGGTCGTTTCATCAATTGGTCGGGCTTCCACAACAACTGCATATCGACGGTCAGGAAGTAGTCCGGTCAATTTCCATTGATGGGTAAAGTCTCGAGTAGCATCCGTCTTCACCCAGTCAGTGGTGCTAATTGCTTTATTTTGTTTTTCGGGAAAATAACTCAGTCGGATTTCGCCCTGAAGACCTGGGCAAGCTCCAAGCATTTGATCTAAGTCATGCCCAGGTGGCATTTGTAGTTTGGCGAAATCTTGCTCCGACAGCGTGAGTTCCTTCGAAAGAAGTTTTGATTCTGGTATGTCGAGAAAGTTTGCGCCTCCCGAATTCATTGCGAAACTTTTGGTGGTTCGCGACCATACGGTTGCAGAGTTCTCTGTTACCCAACTTGTTTTTATTCCGTTTGCCAGATACGGAGCATGAGATTGTTGTGCACTTTGTTCGAATGATTCAATTACTCTAAAGGAAAAATCTCTGAATGATGCTTTGCCGCCGTGATCCGTAAGCATGATCCGTTGTGGTTTTTGCTCGGAGGCGAAATTGGGTACCGCCCAAAACTTACTTTTTGCCAATTTTTCTTCCCACGTTGCCCCAACAGTGACACACTCTGAAATCAACGCCCCATTGAGGTAGTGTGAAACGTGGCTGCCAGAGGCAATTACTTTCGAGTGATTCCACTGACCGGGCGGTAGGATTGGTTTACCAGACTGAGGTGCAACTAAATCGTAAATAGATGCTGTGCTCGCCTTACCAAATTTCGTCATCTTTTCGTCAATGATCTGATATTCAAGACCGAGCCATCGACCATCTGACTTATGCACGCGATATTTAAGTCCGGAGTTTGTTCCTGCTTCAATTTTCCATTCCCATTCCAGTTCAAAGTTGGGTGGCAGTGGTGGACTGAGAAGACTACCGGGGCCACCACGAGGATGCGTAAGTTGGATCTCATCACCAGAGAAATCCCAGTGCCCGACGCTCGGTTTGCCATCGACGGTTGTCCAGAAGTCTCTTTCTAGCCATTGAGATGGATCAGTGCTCTGTGT
>JAKMEW010000133.1 GCA_022425745.1 Rubripirellula sp. | reverse complement strand
TGTCCAAACGCCCCCGCACCCAGGAATCGAGTTAAGCGATAACCGGGAACGTTCGCCGGTGGTGTGGTTGCTTGCACCGACATCTGCTGGCTGTAGGCCATTGCATCAACCGACTGAGGTTCAGTGCCGTTGTCCTTGGCACCTTCGTCTTGGTGACGCACCTGTTGAGAGTCGGAATCCTCTCGGTTGCTGGGAGGTGGTTTTTTGAAATCCATATCTGAAAACCAAGTTCGTGCCGCAACTGAGAAAGCAAATTCAATCCGAGCTTCACCGTGGGGCAGGTGGCGGAGATCACCCCCACAGCAAAAGTGGAGCACGGGAATCCCCAAGACGCTCAAAAGCATTCAACGGTGAACGCTGCCCGAGTCGATTTACCTTTGGTACGATCGTCAGTAAGACCATTCCATTCTAGATCAACTCCGCCATTTACCTCATGACCGAAATTGTAACGCAACAAATGCCTAATAAAAGCGTTCGCCGGACAGAGCACCTCGCATTCATCCTTGTCAGCCTATCATTCTGCGCTGCACCAGCGAGTCTCGCCAATGTAGAAACTACAGACGCAACAACCGAAACTCAGATCGGCAGGGACATAAACATCACAAAAGCGACGAGTCAGGTAGATGTCGCCGAGAAGGGTGAAACCAATCCAGCAACCGACTCAACGATACACCAAAATCAGAAACTTGACGGCCGTGAAGGTCGAGAACTGTTACTGAGAAACTTCCGCCCAAGTAGCCAACTAAAAAGATCGAAAAACCTCAAACGAGCGGCAAAGTTCTCGGTAGTCGATGTCCACACCCATTTTCGCTTCAAACTTCGTCAGAGCGAACAAGCTCTCGATGATTTTGTTCGAGTCATGGATCGCAACCACATTGCAGTTTGCTGCTCGCTCGATGGTCGCCTCGGAAGCGAACTTGATGAACACATGAACTTTCTGTGGAAGCGTCATCAAGGTCGCTTCGTGATCTATGCGAACGTGGATTGGCGAGGCGATGGCATAACCGATCAACCCGCGACGTGGGCCTGTCATCAGCCCGGCTTCGCTCAAAGGACTGCCGAGCAGATTGAGCAGGCCGTTAAAAAAGGTGCTAGCGGCCTCAAAGTTTTTAAACAGTTCGGACTGGGATATCGCAATCCGGACGGCAGTCTAATCAAGATCGATGACGAACGTTTTGATCCGATCTGGGCTGCCTGCGGAAAACTTGGCATTCCGGTAATCATCCACACCGCAGATCCTGCTGCATTCTTTGATCCGATTGATGAAACAAATGAGCGATGGGAAGAGTTGAGCCGGCATCCGGACTGGAGTTTTCACGGACCCGATTTTCCCTCGAGAAAAGAATTACATGAAGCAAGAAATCGCATCATTGAACGACATCCAACCACGCAATTCATCGGGGCACATGTCGCTAATCAAGCGGAGGATCTATCCGAAGTGAGTAAGTGGCTCGACCAGTACCCCAACCTTTGGATAGAAACGGCTTCACGGATCGCAGAACTGGGTAGGCAACCGTACAGTTCGCGAGATTTTTTAATCAAGTATTCTGATCGCATTCTGTTCGGCACCGATGGCCCCTGGCCGGAATTACGATTGCAAATCAACTGGCGATTTTTCGAAACACGCGATGAATCGTTTGATTACAGCGAGAAACAACCGCCACCCCAAGGACTCTGGAAAATCCATGCCGTGAATCTTCCCGATCAAGTCCTTAAAAAGCTCTACTATGAAAACGCCTCGAAATTGATCCCCGGTGTTGCGGAACGTCTCGAGCGTCTGAAACACAAAGTCACGGCCCCGTGACGCAGCGGTGGATTTCTTTACACTGAACGCACAAAAACTAAGGTCATCCACCGCGGCCAGAAATCCTCCGTCAACTTGGGGCTTTCAAAGGGTCTCGTGCTAGTGACACAGTTCACACGATCATTCGATTGACGGACACTGCTTTGAGCCATCCCACCTTTGCCATGATCTCTTGTGCTGTTGGAGCGGAAACTGCAGTAAAGGCTTCCGTCTTCGAGGAGGGTTGGCGTCTGGCGTTTTCACGGCCAGGATTCGTTACGCTAAAACACGAAGACCAAAAGTCGCCGCCCACCGGCACGTTCATTCGAACATCTTCGCTGTCGATCGGTTCATCACGCGATCCATCGTTGAGTCACATTGCGGAAAACTTACTCTCGCAGCTCGACAAGAAATTCGACGCAAACCGTCCTTTCAACCAATTGCACGTGTGGTCCAAAGACCGTGCACCCATTGGACGATTTGGGTTCGAACCTGGCCCTGACGAAGTCTCCGAGGCCGTCAGCCAGGAAATTTTCCCGTTGTTAGCTAAAAAATGGCTGACGTGTGATCACCCTAACCGAATCGCGGAGAGCGGTGACCGAGTTCTTGATCTCGTTCTCGTGGAACCGTCGCACTGCTTTTTAGGCTGGCATGAAGCGAGTGATTGGCACACCCGTTGGCCTGGTGGTGTGCAACCGTTGACGCCAAAGGAAGAACCAATCTCGCGAGCCTACTACAAGGCAGCTGAATCGATCACGTGGAGTGGGTTTCCGCTTCGCCCGGGTGAAACCGCGATTGAAATCGGAAGTGCACCCGGCGGTGCCTGCGGAAGATTGCTGGAACTCGGCTTAAAAGTCATCGGAATTGATCCGGCGGAAATGGATCCTCGAATCGCAGAAAACACGAACTTCATTCACCTGCGCGCACGTGCCGGTGACCTTCCCCGAAAGGTCTTTCGAGGGGCGAAGTGGCTATTGGTTGACTCAAATGTGGCACCGGAAAAAACCCTCACCACAATCAAGAATGTCGTTCTTCATCGGGACTGCACGCTCGAAGGACTCCTTGTGACCCTGAAGATTGGTAACTATCAGGCGTCACAAAAAATTGCAGACTGGACAAGTGAGATTGAAACGTGGCATCCACAGCGGGTCCGCGTGCGTCAACTCGCTCGCAATAAGGTCGAAGTTTGCTTCGCAATCGCTTTTTCTCGTTGAGTCGCAATCTGCTCGGCGCGTGCTCTCACTGTTGAAAAAAGAAATCACGCAAACGCCACGCAACCCATTGCCCCTGCGCTGCCCATCTTGCCAGCCTTCCAGATTCCTCTTGCGTTGCGCAACCGGCTCGATCTAGTCTGCGGCGGCAGAAATGCAAGACCCGAGAAATTCCCTTAGTGTTTGGATATGCCATGGAAGGCTTACGTCGAACGTTCAGTCACTTTTCAGCACGTTTCTACGCAACGATTTTGCTCGTTGGAATGATAGGCAGTTCCCATTCTGTTGCGGAAGAAGCGCAATGGATTTGGAATCATGGGATCGATATCCAGACCGAAATCGCCACGGGTGAGACATGCTATTTCAGAAAGCCGATCAACCTCAAAATTCGCTCGATCGGGCGTGTTGAAATCGCTGCAGATGACCAGTTCGAGCTGTTCGTCAATGGAAAGCCGGTTGGTAAAGGTCAATCATCCCGAGAACTTCAGCAGTTCGATATTTCAGAACAGTTAGAGGTGGGACGCAATGTGATTGCGGTAAAGGTGGTCAACACTCACGGAACGACTGCCGCTTTGGCTGCACGCGTCTCGATCAAGCCAGAAAAACAACCCAAGTGGTTCACTTTCAGCAGCAGCCCGTCATGGCGTGTGAGCACCGAAGAGAGCCCAATGTGGCAGTCGGTTGTCTTCAACGATCGTTTATGGGGAACTGCGTCTTCGTTCGGAGAACTCGGCGACACGGTTCCTTGGGATCGTGCGGTGGACGTCGTGGCCGAAGTGCAAACGGAGCAACAAGAACGATTCCAAATTCAAAAGGGATTTGGTGTTCAGCGAGTTCTCAGCGATGAAAAAATCGGCTCAATCATCGCAATGACTTTTAACGAATTCGGCCATCTGATCGTCTCACGAGAAAACGGCCCGTTGCTACTCATTTCTGACAAGGATCAGGATGGCATCCCTGAACATGTCACCGAGTATTGCGATGAGGTAACCAACTGCCACGGAATCTTAGCGCTAAACGGAGAAGTATTTGTCACTGGCGAAGGTCCCGAGGGAACTGCTTTGTATCGACTTAGTGACGCAGATCGTAACGGCCACCTTGAGGGCATCAAGGCGATTGTGAAATTCGATCATCAAAGCGGTGAACATGGGCCTCATGGTCTTCGCTTGGGTCCAGATGGAATGATCTACATTGCTGTCGGTAACCATGCAAAAGCCCTCGGGGAAACCGGAGACGGTGAAACCCTTCGAATCAGCTACGAGGGAGACCTACTTCCTCGCTACCAAGACCCCAATGGCATGGGAATGAGCGTTAAGGCACCCGGCGGAACAGTGATTCGAACGGACATCAACGGCAGCATGGTCGAGACGGTCGCGGGCGGGCTTCGAAACGCTTATGACCTCGTATTCAATCCAGCAGGCTCACTCTTTGTCCATGACTCGGACATGGAATCAGACCTCCAAACCTCCTGGTATCGGCCGACAGCGTTGTTTGACGTCTCTGAAGGCGGAGAACTCGGATGGAGAGCTGGCTGGGCGAAGTGGCCTGAGTATTACATGGACCGATTACCCAATCTTCTCGACACTGGCAGAGGGAGTCCGACAGGAGCCACCTGCTATGAGCATCACATGTTCCCAGCCCGATACCACCAATCTCTTTTCCTTGCAGATTGGTCTGAGGGACGAATTTTGAATGTACGTCTCAAACCACGCCAATCAGGTTACGTCGCTGAAAGCGAAGTCTTCCTCAAAGGCCAACCGTTAAACGTTTCGGATTTGGAAGTGGGTCCTGACGGGGCAATGTATTTCTGCACCGGAGGTCGTGGAACGTCTGGAAGTATCTACCGAGTCATTTACAAGGGCGAAGTCCCCGAACGGATGCGGCAGCTGGGGACCGGAATTTCCGCCGCCATTCGCCAACCGCAAATCGAATCCGCTTGGGCTCGTCAATCAGTAGCAGCAGTACGCCAAGAACTGGGCGACCAATGGGGTCAACTTGTTGCGGGTGTTGCACTTAGCAACGACAACCCACCTCACTATCGAACCCGAGCAATTGATCTGATGCAACTGTTTGGGCCCGTACCCAACGAAAAACTTTTGCTTGAGCTTAGTTCCGCACCGAATGAACAAGTTCGGGCCAAGGCAGCTTGGATGATGGGGCTGCATCCGGGTGAGCAAAGCCACCAGCGTCTACTCGAACTACTTGGCGACGACAACCCAAAAGTCCAGCGGTCAGCTTGCGAGGCAATGTTACGCAGCGGCCAGATACCCGCCGACGCCCAGCAAATCGTTCCTCTTCTCGAATCCAATGATCGAAATCTGGCCTTCGTTGCGGTACGCCTACTTGAAAGAATCCCAAGCAGCCAATGGCAAAATCGCATCCTCGAATCAGACAATCCAAGGGTTGCAATTCTTGGGATGATGGCACTGGTGAATGCTTCACCTAGTCGCGAAACGAGCCTTCGGGTGCTTGAAAAGGCCAGTGAGTGGATGTCAGGCTTCATGTCAGACAACGATTTTCTTGACACGCTTCGCCTCTGCCAGATCGCGTTACATCGAGGGAAAGTGGAACCGGAAGCGGTTATGGGACTAAGAGATCAAATTGCTGAAGAGTTCCCAGCGGGTGACCATCGAATGAATCATGAACTGATTCGACTTGCGGCCTACCTGGAGGCAGATGCGGTATCTGATCGAGCGCTCACTTACCTTTACAGTGACCATGATGAGATGGATCGGACGCTTGTCGCGATGTACCTGCAATTCCTTTCACATCGCTGGAATGCAGAACAGCGTTTCCGCCTTCTGAAGTACTACGAAAATGCGAGCACGGCGACCACTTCTGCGTCTCTGGCAATGTATTTGCAGAATGTTACCAAAGACTTTGCCAAATCACTCAGTGACGATGACATCCTTGCCATCCTTGAACAGGGTGCCTCGTGGCGCAATGCCGCCTTGGCTTCTCTGGATCACATCCCACAACCGGTCGATGAAACGATGGCGGCGACCCTGAGAAATCTTGATCAAAACCTCGTCGATACTCCCAACCACGGTGAAATTGAGCGTCGACTCCGAATTGGAATCGTTGCTCTATTGGCGACTTCCGGCGGAGAGGAGTCGTTCGAGTACCTTCGAAGTCTCTGGAGAACCGAACCAGAGCGCCGACCAATTATCGCACTGGGTCTCGCCCAGCAACCCGATGGAGACAACTGGGATTACTTGGTGCGAAGCTTGAATGTGCTTTCCGGTGAAGCTGCAAATGAGGTCGCCCGAGCGTTGAATTCAGTCGCCATTGCAACGGATGATCCGATGGCTCTGCGTCAGCTTATTCTCTTGGGTGTGAAGGCTGAACAAAAACGTAGCTCATTCAAAGATTTTGAAGCATTGCTCGAGCATTGGACGGGAATGCAACGACCTCAAGACGCGGATCGATCGATGCGTCCGTGGCAGAAATGGTACGCCAAGACGTATCCGGATCGACCGTTGGCAGAACTTCCCAATGGAGATGATTCGCGGTGGGACTTTGACCAACTTGCCAGCTACATCAATAGCAAAGAGGGAAATCAGGGGAATCCTGAAGCGGGACGACACATTTTTGCGAAAGCGAAGTGTGTTCAGTGTCACCGAGTTGGAGAAGATGGACAATCGATCGGTCCCGAGTTAACCGGCATTGCAAGTCGCTTTACCAAACGCGAAATCCTCGAGTCGATCCTCTATCCGTCTCACATTATCAGCGACCAGTACGCAAGCAAGAAAGTCCTGACGCTCGATGGGGAATCTTACACTGGGATGCTCACTGCACCGGGCAATCAAACCCTCCAAGTGCGAGACTCCAATAATCAGATCCTCGTCATCAAAGAAGAAAACGTGGATCAGATTTTGCCGAGCAGCAGCAGCATCATGCCTGCCGCCCTCTTGGATGATTCGAGCCTTCAGGAAATCAGCGATCTGATGTCGTTCTTGGGAGCTGTTCCGAGCGTTGAGATCGCGACGAAGCCGTAACGAGAAAGTCACTAATCACCACCGCCGATCATCAGATTCAGCGTTGGCGGTTAGATTCTGGGATGCGTTCACGAAAAATAGAACGATTATCCCGTCCAGAGCAGCTCAGGACGGCTCAGATCACTTCCCAAAAGCACCCATGGTGGGCAGAATATTAGCTCGCTGCGAAGGGCTCGGCAATTCATCCCGCCCTTCTGACTTTTGCTGATCGATTACGCTTTTTTGTTGGGATCAATTGTGGAACGCCGTCTGCTAACGTTTGTCGTCGCTTCGACCGCGTTCTTCATTTTCTACACTTGGGTGCGGATGACTTTTATCCCACCCGAGCCGAAACTAGCTGACACAGCCGCAGAGGTTTTGGTTGAAGACGGATCAAGCTCAGTCGATGTGACACAAACCGAAGGCGACCAAGCGGCAGCTGAAACGGTAGCCGAAAACACCGCCAAGGATGGCGAGCCCACCGAAGAAACGATTGCGGTAGAACAGCCCGCCGATCCCACTTGGATCACTCTTGGCTCGATGGCACCTGAAGCTGGGTACTACCTGCTGGTCACCCTCAACACCCGAGGCGCGGGGATTGAGCGAATTGAAATGACCGAGCGGAACGAAGCGGGTGCACTCCGATATCGACGAGTCGATGTTCGATCCGGTTACCTTGGGTACCTCGCAGCTGAATCATCTAGCAATGCGGACGGGGTCGTCGTGAATGTCGTGGGGCCCGGAACGCCGGCGGAGGCCGCAGGCATTCAACTTGGCGACGTGATTATTTCGCTGGCAGGCCAAGCAGTCACCAACCGCGAGCAACTCAATCAAGCTCTCTCCCAAACCAAGCCTGGTGACGAAATTCAACTCACGCTGCTTCGCGGCGAAATGCAAAGTGAAGTCACGCTCTCCGCCAAGCTATCCGAACATCCACTGGATCTGGTTAGACTTGCCAAGGATGGTGGTGCGGATCAGGTGCCCGGAAATCTCTCAAGAGCTTCGTGCTTGCTCACACTCAGTCAGGTCAATCGTAAAAGTATCGAACCGAGCGGCCGCAATATCGCTGGCTTGGTTGATCCAATGAATCTCATCTGGAATGTGGATTCAAGCATTTCAGTCGCTGCAGAAACGTCAACATCTGCAGCCGCCATGTCCCTGGAGTTGTCCGCCGCAGAAATGTCAGTGGTCAACGGAGACGCTGTTCGACTGAAAAGAAATTACTCTCTCGCTCCGGGATCATACGACCTGGACATGACGATTCAGATTGACAACCTTTCGGATGAGAGTCAGGACTTGGCATATCGCCTCGAAGGTGCCAACGGCATCACTCTCGAGGGTTGGTGGTACAGCAACAAGATTAGTCCACACTGGGGTGGTGGAGCTGCAGCTCGAGATATCGTTTGCCAGTCACAAGCTGGAAGCCACCGACTGCTGAGCGGTTTCAACCTGTTGAACCGCGCAAAGAAAGAAACCGCTGATCCAAACGAAACCATCTTCGCCGGTGACAGCGGCGAATCGGAACGCAATCTCCGATACATCGGTGTCGATGCTCAATACTTCACCGTTGCTTACATCCCAACCGAAGGTAAAGATTTCTTCACGTCGCTTCGTCGAGCCTCCGCGGGGATTGCAGCTGAAGCAACAGAAATCCCACGTCACCAAGAACGCGCGGTCAACACCACCTTCTTCCTCGACAGTCGCGTTGCGGAAGTCCCCGCAGGAAGTTCACTCAGACAAGAGCTGCGTCTTTTTGCTGGCCCGAAGCAGCCAGCGATCCTTGAGCAGTATGGACTTGAAGACTGCATCTACTACGGCTGGTTCGCCACCTTTGCGAAAATCCTTTCCGGCTTACTTCACGTTCTTGATAACGTTGGCAATTATGCCTTGGCCATTATTCTTCTTACGGTCATTGTTCGTGGGTGCATGTTCCCACTGAGCCGTAAAGCTGCAGTCAATGCACAGAAGATGCAAGAACTCGCTCCAGAGATGAAGAAGATCAACGAGCGATACAAAGATGACATGGAGGGTAAGCTTCGAGCACAGCGAGAACTGCAGCAGCGAGTTGGCTTTAATCCGCTTGCCGGTTGTCTCCCCATGTTCATTCAGTTACCGATTTTCATCGGTCTTTACCGAGCGCTCTCAGTCGACATCGAACTGCGTCAGGCGGCGTTTTCTTCTTCGACAGACTGGGCCTCAAACCTTGCTGCACCTGACATGTTCCTCTTTTGGGGTGACGGGCTATGGGACTACTTCTCCGGTCGCGGCACGGGCTGGTTGGGACCCTATTTCAATTTGCTGCCTGTTGTCGTTGTCATTCTATTTTTGACGCAGCAGAAAATGTTCATGCCGCCCGCAACGGACGAACAAACTGCAATGACGCAAAAGATGATGAACATCATGACACTCATGATGGGACTTTTCTTTTTCCGCGTTCCGGCCGGTCTATGCATCTACTTCATCACAAGTAGCCTGTGGGGTATCTGCGAGCGAATCCTCGTAAAGAAGACACTCCCTGACACAAAACATTTTGACTCGACTGTGCTTGAAGGAGTTGGCGGGAAGGCAGATAAATCTCAGAGCTTGGTTGACCGGCTGAAAAGTCAGGTTGCAAAGCCCGACATGCCTATCGAACGGCCAAACCAACGCAAACGACCGCCAAAGAAAAAGTAACGGTCAAACAGTGCGATGCTTATCGCGACCCTAGATGTAGAACATCGATGCTTCACCGCGGTGAAACCGTTCGGCGAGATCACTGAGCCGGACAGAACTGAGAATCTCTCGTGAAGCTCGGGACATCTCTTCCCAGACTTCTTGCAGCATCATCTCTGCCGCAGTGGTCTTGCCCGTGCTGGGGTTTCCTGAGTCCTGATAGCCCATCGTCTCCGCGATTTCCAACAGGCTAACATCTTCAGGACGCACCAAAAGGCGATACCCTCCTTGGCTTCCTCGCACACTCTGCACCCAACCTGCGGCACGCAAGGATCGAAAAATCTGAACCAGAAATGGCCCTGGAACCCCATGCTGATCCGAGATTTCACGTAGAGAAATAGGAGCCTCCTCCGATGACCGAGAAGCCAGCTCTAACATTGCAAGACAGGCGTAGTGCACTCGAGCTGAAATCATGATCAAGCTCCCCGGTAAAAAACTCTTTCAGTAACCTTGCGGCTAATTATGCAACCCACACTCTGTCTTCTTGAACCCGCTCCAGCGCCCAGCTCGCTCATCCTCACCCGGTAAGACCGCACGGGTACACGGGCGACAGCCCACACTCGGAAAGCCTTGGTCATGCAGCGGGTTGTAGGGGATATTCATTGAAGTGATCAGCGACCAAACTTCTCGCTTGGTCCAATTTGCCAACGGACTGACCTTCACTAACTGAAACTTTCGGTCCCATCCAACGATTGGAGCCTTGGCTCGGTCCTCACTTTGGTCGCGGCGAATGGCGCTGGCCCACGCGTGTTGTCCGCGTGCAGCGTCGTGAAGGAGACTTAGCTTTCGATCAAAACAACAGCGATTAGGATCGGTTGCGTAGACCGGCCCACCATTGATTCTCTCGTACTCCTCAACAGTCAATTCGGGCTTTTTTAATTCGACTTCGATCCCGTAACGCTCGTTGACTTGCTCGCGCAATCGCAAGGTTTCTTCGAACTGATACCCCGTGTCCAAATTAAAAATTGGAGTCTCCGGAGCGATCTCAGCGAGCATGTGGATGATCGTCATACCCTCAGGGCCAAACGCGGTGGCCATGGTGAACTTCGGCGCAAAACGCTCCACTGCCCAACGCAAAATATCTTGTGGTGTTGCCGTTTCGAGCCGATCACTCTCACGCTTGAGCTCACTAAGTAGCTCATCGGTTGGCTCCAAGGGTGGCGCAGCGGCCAAGGCACCCCGATTTCTATCGGCGTCTATTGAAACCACTTGCAGCGGTGGTTTTCCGTGAGATTGAGATGGTATGTCACCATCCGGCTTCAATTTTTTCATGTTTAAACGCGAAGCATTCATGCCATTTTCACCCAGAATTCGGGCGAACAGCCCAAATACTATAAACATGATCCACTTAGTCAAGTATCTGATCGGTTAAATCGCTGTCCAACTAAAGCTGAACGTTTTGAATGGGTACGAAAGCAGGGAAATACTGCGCAGAACGCCCAAATCCATAGAACGCCTAGATTTACGGATAAACGCCTCAACCAGAGACAATTGGTTGCATCCGGAAGCGAAGGTCAAGGTGCCCCAGCCTCAACTCCGATGAACTAACAGGCAAACAGCTCCTCTGCAGACAGAACCAAAGACGCTGGGCGGACAAAGGTACAGGTGTATCGGAAGTATTGAGCCCAGAAGCGGGCGGGATTCCGGGGTTTTCGCGAAAAGGTCCGGATTGAGGTCCGGGAGCCGTGAGCGATCTCGGAGGTCAGGAAACCCGGTGAGTTCGGTGCCGAACCGGCCAAATCGATGATCAGTCGATCATAACAGCATGCTAAACTTTTGGGTGATGGGACCCACCGGCGACCTCAATCGGATACCAGCGATGCGACAAAACAATCACCATTGTCGATATAGCCTCGAAGGTTGGCTTAAGATTACGACCGCAGCGTTCACCGCTTACAGCTACTTTTGCCTGTCACTTCCTTGTGCGAATCTCTTAGCGGATACCGTCGAACTCTCTGGCGGAGGCCATCTCAGCGGGCAGGTAGAGCGTAAGGATGATTACGTAGTGGTTAGAATTGACGACTCGATTCAAATCGCCTTACCCGCAAGCCGGGTGCAGAGGGTGGTCAAAAGCGAATCACTTGATGCCTACCGCGACTTGGCTGCAAAGCTCGGAGATGACGCTGAGAAACATTACCAGATGGCGCTCTGGTGTGTTCGCTCGGAACAGGTGCCGGGCGAAATACAAAAATACAAAGATTACCACCTGCAACGGACTATCGCACTGGATCCCGATCATGCGAAAGCTCGAGCCGCACTAGGATTCACGCAGGAAAATGGACGCTGGATTCAGACCAATCAATTGATGACCGATCGTGGAATGGTACCGGGAACCACGGGTTGGGAACTTCCCGAGTCCGCAGCGATTGCCGACTATCAAGACTCGCAGAATGTGGATGCCAGACAGTGGACTCGTGAAGTCAAACGTTTGGTCGCGGTGGTACTTCGAGGTTCATCCAAAGCTCCGGAGGCACTGGAGAGCCTCAAGGCGATTGATGATCCTCTTGCTGCGGGAGCAATCGCGGGTGAACTCCTCGAGTCTCGTGGTAAGTCGATTCAAAGTCGCCAACTGCGGATGGTTTGGATTGAACGGTTAGGACAGTACCGAAATCTTGTCGCGGTAGAAGCGTTGGTTCGTACCGGTCTCGAAGAGCCTGATAACGTGATTCGTGAAGCAGCGCTCGAGCAACTCGTTGATTATGGATCTGATTCGGCCATCGCAACCTACCTGCAATACCTAGGTAGCAATGACAATAAACTGGTTAACCGAGCGGCTCATGCACTAACATGGTTTCCTGACCCGGAACGATCCATTGAGTACATCAAGTCATTGGTCACCACCCACCAGTATGAATCAGCGCCGGGCCCAGAAATGCAGGTTGGTTTTGGAGAAAACGGAGGTGGTTTGCAGATGGGTGGCAAAAAGCAAGTTCGCACTGAACGACGCAAGAATCCCGCCGTGTTAACCTTGGTCAAAGAGGTGATGCCAGAAGAAGTCGACTTTGGATACGACGAGCAGGCGTGGCTCAGATACATCGCTGAGCAGCGTAATCAATTCAGTGGTGATTTAAGACGAGACCCCTAAGTTCTATCGAGTCTCTAGAATGACTTCTCGCACGAAGTCTTTTTCGACATCACCTACCAAATCGACTGCACCTATCTGGCTCGGCAGGATGAATCGAAGCTTTCCGTGCTCCACTTTTTTGTCACGCATCATGACGGGAAGCATCTGATCAGGATCTGCTTCGGGAAGCACAACAGGAAGTCGGCATTCCACGAGCAATCGAGTCTGTCGCTGCAACAAGTCATCGCTGACCAGTCCTAACCGCTGAGCTAATCGAGCGGCCATCTCCATTCCAATGGAAACTGCCTCGCCATGCAGCAGCTTCCCGTATCCACAGGTTGCTTCAATTGCGTGTGCAAAGGTGTGCCCGTAGTTCAAAATGGCACGCCTTCCGCTGGTTTCTCGTTCGTCTTCACCAACCACTCTTGCTTTACTCTCGCAACTCTTTTCAATGGCGTAACGAACCGCATCACTTTGTCGATTGACGAGATGCAAAGCATTCGCTTCAAGCCAAACAAAAAAATCGGCATCATCAATCACGCCATACTTGACCACCTCGGCCAAACCACTGAGATAACTTCGGTCCGGCAAAGTTGAAAGAACATCAGAGTCAATCAGAACAAGGGATGGCTGCCAAAATGCTCCCACCATGTTCTTGGCCGTTGGTAGATTGATCCCAGTTTTACCGCCAACGCTGCTGTCAACCATCGCCAAAAGCGTGGTTGGCACCTGAACAAACCGAACACCTCGGGCAAACGAAGCGGCAACGTAACCGGCGAGGTCGCCAATGACACCCCCACCGACGGCAACTACAACGCTTTTGCGGTCTCCACCCTCAGTTAGAATCCATTGCAATAAGCGATTGAATTCTTCAATCGATTTGCTGCCCTCACCGGATCGCACAGAGGTGTCGCTAACGCGAACTGTAACGGCCTTCTGCTCGAATGCTGCCTTGAGTTGGTCAGCCCAGGGTGACTCGACCGCTTCGTCTGAAATCAATAAGGCGTGGCTCAAATCTGGAATTGCTTCCAGGATCAAATCAATAAACCGGCCAACCTCACCGCTGGAGATTTGAATATCGTAACTTCGATCACCAAGCTGAACTCGAACGCAGGATTGATTGCCCGAAGAGCTTCTTTCAGAGTTCATGAGGTCGGAGATCCAGTTTTCGCTAAATGTGGTACAAGCAGGCACAGACAATCTTTGAGAATAGATTATTCGCAAACCCCACGACGCGCCCATCACCCCAAGCCAGACTCTACCAAGAGCCTTAATAGATTCCGCACACTCGTCGTGAGAAAACAGGCTGATCGACCTAAAATGTTAGGATTGCTGCGAAACCGCATTCAAGCTGGAGCAATTCGACGTTAATCTCCGTGAACAGGTCAAGGGAAGCCGGATCCAATTCATATCAGCATCTTCTGGTTGCTCGATTTACAGAATTCTACAATCCTTTGTTAACCAGAAACTTTCTTTCACTTTTCGAACCAGATCTCGCCATGTCGCAAGGCTCAACAAACCCTATCAGCGATCACTCTGACAAATACAACGACCCACGGGTGAGCATTACCCGGCGGGGCATTTTGATTGCAGTGGGAATCGGCATTTTCAGCATCGTCGGTGCGGCAGTGAGTATCGTTGGTCGCGGCACACAGCTCGAAAAAACCACGCAATTCTGGGGTGAAGAAGTCATTCTTGCGCTCCAACTCGGTGAACGCATGGAACTTCGTCCGCGTGGCATGGAGACATTCACGCCGGTCGATCTATCGGGTACCCCCGGACTTGGGCACCTGCGTCGGTTGCTGCTCGATGAGCGGAATTATGACTTTACCACACCCGGCGAGGGCAATGCGATGGATGACTGCGGGGAGCCGATTGAAAAAAAACCACGTTGCATCCAACTTCGACTCACCGACCCCACAGCACACCGCTTTGACGTGGTGGAATTAGATCTAAATTTGGAAACAGGTTGGGTGGGAACGTCGGACGGTCAACGCCGAATCCGCGTCCTTGAAAGAACGCTACCAAAACTGCGTAAATACTTTGAGACGACCATCACAGTTCAACAACTTCGCTCGGACCTCCGCGAAAAGTAACCCCGAGGTAAATCGAGGGCGCCACACTGCTGCCAAAGAGCCTTTCACTCACGATTCCACGACTATTCTCGGGTATCAAGCTTTGAGATGGCCGGTAAATGCAATACCGGTGGGGATGTAGCGAACGCACCCAACAGCCGTGAAAGAGAAGGGCACACTCCTCAAAACTGCTACATCCGCCATTTCTCGCCTACCTCTATTGCACAATTTACCGCTCTGGGTGAGAGGATCGGGTATACTATAACGATGAGAAAAACAGCCCGAGCGGTTTGTGAGGAGCGAACGTGAAATTCGCCTGCTAACGTTCGACCCTGCACACAATGCATCCCGCTCGAACAACAGGTCGGGTTGCACGCCTTATCTCGCACGAAACTCGATCCCCATTGTCTCTTTGAAAATAAGACAATTATGCCCGAGCAATCCTCACCAAATCCCGACGATCTGATCCCACAAATTCCTTCGGATCACGATGCTCATGCTGATTCGGAAGCTGAGGCCTACGAAGATGCCGACCCGACACGCCATTTCCTTTGGTTCCAAGCGGCTCCGGCTTGGTTGGTTAGCATGGTGGTACATGTCCTGATCTTGCTTGTCCTCGGATTGGTTACGATTGCTGACCCGATCAAAATCGTGAACGTCCTTTCAGCCAATTACTCGGGTGAAGAAGGTCCTGAGGTCGAGGAATTTACCATCGAGGAAATGGACCCAGGGGACATTAGTGAACTCGAGGAAGAAGTGGTCGAACCAGTTGATGTCGCAGAAGCGATGGAAATGGTTGAGCCGACTCCGATGGATCCGATGGAAATTGCGACCGTCGACTTTGATGTAACCGACTTCGCCTCGGAAATGGCGCCCACCGCGATGTCGCTTCAAACTGTCTCTTCGCTGAATGCTCAGCCGATGAGCAGCCGAACTGCCGACATGAAGAAAAAGTTACTGCGAGATTATGGCGGAAACGAATCCAGCGAAGCTGCCGTAACCGAGGCGCTCAAATGGTTGTCACGACACCAGATGCCCAATGGTGCTTGGACCTTTCAGCACAATCTGGTCTGCAACGGACGCTGCGGCAACCCCGGCGAACCCAATCGTGCCAAAGCATTCAATGCAGCAACCGCAATGGGTGTTCTGCCATTTATGGGGGCAGGTCAAACGCACAAATCAGGGGAGTTTCGTGAGGTCGTGTTTCGCGCCCTGAGATTCCTTGTCCAGAACGGAAAACCAGGAACTCAGGGTGGTCTTCCTGTACTGGATCTGAGTGAAGGTGCGGGAAACCTTTATTCTCACGGGCTGGCGGCTATTGCACTATGCGAAGCATACGCAATGACCGAAGATCCAGAATTGTTTGCTCCAGCTCAAGCAGCGATCAACTTCATTGTGTATGCCCAGTGCCGTGACGGAGGCTGGCGATATCGACCACAGCAACCCGACGGCGGTGACACATCGGTGACAGGCTGGCAGGTAATGGCGCTAAAGAGTGGTTACATGGGGCACCTGATCATTCCACCACGCACCATCCAAGGCACTTTACTCTTTCTAGACAAAGTCCAGTCCAACAACGGCGCCATTTACGGATACGCAGGCCCAAGCACCAGCATGCGGCCATCGACCACAGCGATTGGCCTTCTGTGCCGAATGTACACCGGCTGGGACAAGAAGCACCCAGGGATTGTGGCTGGGGTCGAAGGCCTTGCGAAAGTCGGCGTTCTCAAAAATGACATCTACTACGACTACTATGCCGCTCAGGTCCTGCGACACTACGGTGGAGAAAAGTGGGACAAGTTCAACGTCGAACTTCGTGATTGGCTCGTCTCCACTCAATCACAAGACCCTGGATCCAAAGGTAGTTGGCACTTCCCGAACAGTGCATCGCACCGTGGCCCCAAAGAGGGTGGGCGGCTCGCGAGTACAGCGTTCGCAACCATGATCCTCGAAGTCTACTACCGCCACATGCCACTCTATGCGGACGCTGCGGCTGAAGACGAGTTCCCACTTTAAGCCTCAATACTAAGCCAAGAAGCGGCAACCTTGTGACCTAGAAGATCATCAAACAACGATCATGCTACGTCGAGTGAAGTCTTTGCTAACTGCTCCTGAGGATCAGGAAAAGGTTAGCCAGGTAATCAAGGTAACGACGATTGCACCGATCACATTGAGCGCAAACCCCTCTTTAGCCATCTCGCGAATGGTCAGTTGATCACTACCAAAAACAATTGCATTAGGCGGTGTTGCGACAGGTAACATGAATGCAAAGCTTGCACTGATTGCGGCAGGAACCATCACCAGGCGAGGGTCAATGCTCGCCGCAACTGCGGTCGCTGCAAGAATCGGCAGAATCAAATTCGCGGTCGCGGTGTTACTACTGACCTCAGTCAAAAAAGTCACCGAAAAACAGACAGCAGCAATCATGACCAACGTGGGAATATCGGAAAGCCGAGTGAGCGAAGAAGCGATCACCTGATCCAATCCAGATTCAGTGAATGCACGTGCGATTGCGATCCCACCGCCAAAAAGAATCAAAACGCCCCACGGTATTTTCTTGCAGTCTTCCCACGACAAGATCGTGCCACCCTTCAAATTTGGGATGCAGTGCATCACCACGACGGCCAGTAATGCAACGCTTGCATCCGAGGCATTCTCGAGCCCTAAATAGGCAGACCACCCGCCACCCGGACCTTTACGAGTGATCCACAACCATGCGGTAATCACAAAAACCGTGAGTGTTGCAATCTCTTCAAACCGCCATGCCCCAACCTTGGGTAACTCAAGCGATTCAGACCGCGAAAGACCTCGAGTCAACCAGAAGCCAATCAGCGGGAGCATGACCAACACCACGGGTAATGCCCACTGCATCCA
This sequence comes from Rubripirellula sp., assembly GCA_022425745.1. Lineage (GTDB taxonomy): Bacteria > Planctomycetota > Planctomycetia > Pirellulales > Pirellulaceae > Rubripirellula. The sequence goes on along the minus strand of JAKMEW010000133.1, from coordinate 1,074 downwards.
CTTCATGAACGACGGCTCAACCCCTCCGGCAACCTCGGTGTAAAGTCGCATGAAAACGAGATTCGGAGGTGTACCAATCGGTGTCCCGATACCTCCCACGCTAGCTGCGTAAGCTACCCCCAGCAGAAGACATTTTTTGAGAGCTACATCACTGCTATGTGCGGTAACAGCTAAAACGATGGGCAAAAGCATCAAGACGGTGGCAGCATTGGAAATCCACATACTCAAAAATGCCGACGCAGCCATGAACCCAAAAACCAGGCGTCTCCCTCCATATTCCCCACCAAACCCATGGACCATCATGACGGCAATGCGGCGGTGAGTCCCGCTCTTTTCCATCGCCATCGAAAGCATGAAACCGCCCATCATTAGTAGCACGAGCGGGTCACCATAAGCACCGCCAACCTGCTTTGAATCCAGCACTCCAACCAGCGGCAGCACGGCGATCGGTATCAAACTTGTCACCGCAATTGGCACCGGCTCGAAGATCCACCAGATCGCACAGCAGACCACCACTGCCGCTGTCCATGCGATGTCAGCACCATGCCCGAGACCAAACATGCTAAGCCAGGTCACAAGAGCAAGACCCGGCCCCAAGAACATTGCTATCGTCTTCATTAAGTCACCCGCCAGCAGATACAATCGGATTGAACACCGCCGGCGTAGCTTACAAGAATCTGGCGGGTGCTGCCTGATTGCATGAAGCGGGATGCAAAACAATCGCTTCGAGATGACAGATGGACAACTATCAATCAGTCTCGACTTGGCTGCCGTAAGGGCGAGAACTAATCACACCTTCCTCTGGGCTGCTGGCGGTTGCGTAGAGCCGTTTTGGGATCCGCCCCGCCAAGAACGCATCACGCCCAGCCAGAGCAGCATTCCGCATCGCGCGTGACATCAGAATAGGATCGCGAGCGTGAGCGATTGCGGTGTTGAGCAACACGCCATCAGCCCCCAATTCGAATGCTACACTGACATCACTGGCTGTTCCAACCCCCGCATCAATGATCACAGGGTAATCAGGATCATCTTCTTTGAGGTACTCGAGAATGATTCGAAGATTGTTGGGATTAA
>JAKMEW010000131.1 GCA_022425745.1 Rubripirellula sp. | reverse complement strand
TGAATAAGGTGGAGATAGCCGCGAGCAAAATGCATAGCAAAAAGGAGGCGAGGGCTGTTTTTTGAATGATTCCGTCAAAGTAGATCCCCGCTGGATAGATGGCGTAGCCAGCAGCAGCAATTAGTCCGATCGAAGGCCTGAAAAAATTCTTGCCGGCGATCCCGACTGCAGCGACGGAAATCGCGCCGAGAAGTGCTTGGAATAAGCGAAGGGCAAAAATGCCACTTCCAAACAGTTTGATTTGGATGGCTAAAAAATAAGGGTATAGCGGCGCCTGGTAAAACGTCTCCGATCCATACCACTGACCTGAAGCAATTCGAACTGCCCAGTCGTGATATCCACGTGCGTCACCAAGTAGTCGGACCGACGTGGGAGTGTCAATGGTTTGTAGAATGCTGAGGGAGCGCAAAAAAAGTGCTGCCAGACAAATGATGCCTAGCAGCACTAAGAATTTTTTTTGCGGACTTAGCTCACTTGTGGATTTATCTTCATTTACATCCTGCCCAGCAGGATCAAGATTTCCAAGTTGGGAAGAGTGGCGGAGCGAATCGCGTCGTCTCTTGGAACCCATGTTAAGCCGGCTTATTAGCGATTGTTAACGCTTGGCTGTCCAATGGATCAACCGTCACCTTCGACAGTTTCGCCTTCCATTTCGGCTTCGTAATCGTCAGTCGCTTGCTCAAGTTGCTCTTCGGTTTGGTCGCCGGTAATCACGGTGGGTTCGGTGCTGCCGCCGCCACAACCGACTGCGAAAGTCAACATGAACGCACAAAAGAAACCGAGTAGTAAACGTGTCATCTTTCTAGATAACCTTTCAAAAAGTAGTAAGAATTAGTCGGCCGAGAATTCCCATGGTGACGCAGCACCCCCTGAATGGCAAGGACTGATGCCCCGGTTTCTTGATGAATCTGCGACTTTGCGATGAAAATAGGGGGTAAAAGTGTTCATTCTTACGATTTGAAATCGGATTTAGCCGAGGATGAAAACGTGAAAAAACGACCTTTGTTGCTGCGAATAGCACTCCTCCTAGCGCCCACGCTAATCGCGTTTCTCGCGTGGTTCTGGCCTTCTGGAGAGATGCGTCTTTCGTTTTTCCGCTTCTGTGTCTTGGTAATCGCAGGTTCTTTAGCCTCGATGGTGATCCCACTTGTGCTTTGTCCGAAGCGACACCGCCGCACGTTTGGGATGCGATGGTTGACGGTTTCTCTGTCTGCCTGTGTTGCTTTGTTCCTAGTTGAATCCGCCTTCTTGTTGTGGCCCGCCTCGATCGTTTCGGACAACCCATGGTATCTCTCGACCGGTGAGGCATTGAAGCGAGATAGCGATCTGCCGTGGCTTCGTCCGCCGGGCATTGAGTGGTCAGGAATGTCCAGAGGCGATCTAGCAATGGAGACCAATAGCGAGGATCCATACGCCACGACGGTGACGTTTCAAACCGACCATCAAGGCTTTCGCAATGCTGAGCATCGCGATCTTGCTGAGTGCTTGTTCATTGGCGACTCCTTTACCGAAGCTGGGAATCTTCCCATTGAAAAAACATTCGTGCGTCTGATCGAAGAGCGATCCGGTATGAGTACGCGCAATCTTGGCATCGCAGGATACGGTCCTCCTGCTGAGTTGGTGGTGTTGGAAAAGTTTGGGATCCCGTGCAAACCACAAGTTGTTATCTGGCAGATCGCCGAGACCAATGATCTGGACGATGCGATGTTTTTTGTTCAGTGGCAACAGGCGGGGCGACCAAATGTCTTGCCTGGATTTAAGGATGCATCATTAAGCCCCCGCACCGATCCAGAACATCGATCACCTTTGCGTCTTTTTTACGATCAGTTGGTGCCCGAGATTGATCAATGGCCATTTCGAGGTGTGTTCACCGATAGTAGTGGAACCGAACATGGAATGAGATTTGAGATGTCTTTTCTGCCGGAGGCGGATCAACACCCCGGTTGGCCCGTAATCGAGTACTCGATCACGAGCGGGGCGAAAATCCTGCGTGATCGAAAAATCCCCTTGGTGGTTTTGCTCATTCCAAGAAAGCTTCGTGTAATCGGTGGCTATTGTGATTTCGCTCCTTTGCAGGTCGACACACCCGATGGTCCCTATCGCATTGAACACGATCTCCCTGAGGGTTGGAAGTTGCCCGAGGAGGTGAGGCTATCGGCCAAGTTAAGGGAGCTTTGCGATAACCTCGATGTTCCGTTTGTGGACGCGACAGACGCATTGATCGATCAGGCAAGTCGAGGAGCTTTGGTTTATCAACCGATGGACACACATCTGACCGCGGAGGGGCATCAAGTTGTGGCCGACTTATTGTTTGAACAAATGAGTCAAATCGATCGAGTCTCTTCGGGCCCTGACCCAAACTCGGAATGATTCCGGGGCAGGTGATCCATCACCGCGTGGCGATGCTGGTTGATAAAGCAGCGGATACATCACTTCGGTTCTTATCAAGTCTTATCGAAGGCTAGCGAGGTATTCAATTAAGTCCCGCAGGTCGGATGAGTTGATATTTTCAAGTAGATTCGCTGGCATCACTGACCGACCATCACGTCGCTGAACGATTTCTGACTTGGTGACCTCGACCGCATTCCCTTCGGCATCGATCAGACTGAGTACTTCGTCCGACTCGGATTCAATGACGCCGCTCAGGGTTTTTCCGTTATCAAGTGCAACCAAAACTCCCTCATAGCCTTTGGCAATCTGCTTTTCGGGCATCAACAGCGACTCAAGTAAGTATTCCCGCGAAACCTTACTGCCAATCTTGCTGAGGTCCGGTCCAACCTTGCCGCCGAGTTGATCGACTTTGTGACATCGTACGCACTGGAGGGCAGTGTGGTGTTCAAACAACAGACGGCCTCGCTCAGAGGATCCGCCATGCAAAACCGCTTGATACTTTGCAGCGAGCGTTTGTTGCTGACTAAGGAACTGGAGTACCTCGACGAGCTGCTTTTGCACAGTGACATCTTGGCGCTCATTTGCGATCGAAAGCACTTCGTACTTGATCTTGGGCGGCACCTTGCCAACGATAAAGTCACTGAGCATCCGAGTGAGAAGTTGATCAACTTGCGGGGCATTGATTGTTCCAATCGCGACCAATGCCTCTTGCTGAACTGTTACTAAACGATCGGCATCTTTTTGCTCAATGATTTCGGTTAATACCTCAGCCGCAGAGTCCGGGTCTTTAGTCGCCATCAATTCCGCAGCTCGGATGCGCAGCGATCCGTCATGACTATGTGCTGCAATTTGGATTGCTTGATCGAGTTTGGGATCATCTCGTTTTTTAAACTGATTCAGCAAAGCCACTTTCACCTTGGCAGGTCTTTGAGCATCACCAATCCAACTGATGTCGCCGACTTGGAACGCCAATGAGTCTGCAATCTGCATCAGTTCTTCTTGGTGAGGGTATTTCACTTGTTCGAGGCTGTTCTTGAGCCACGGTTGAAGGACGGTCGTTAGAGCAGACTGGATTTGTTCTTGCGTAATGACTGCGACATCTTCCCAAACGGTACCCATGACCGGGTCTCGGGCTGGTGGCGTTTTCCAGTTACCGATCGCATCAAGAGCCACTCCCTTAATCTGGTCAGACGCACGAGCGTCATCAATGAATGCAGTAAGTCGCTTAGCTGATTCGATATCGCGCTGCCGTAGATTTGCGTTGATGGCGCGACGAAGGAACGTTTCCTCTGTACGTTCGCTATTCAATTTTGATGCCAAGGTTTCCTGCCCTTCCCTCACCTTGAGATCGTGGATCGCCCTTCCAGCTTCGATGACGATTTTTGGTTCCGAATCGTTTAAGAAGCGGATCAGATCTGGCGAGCGGTTGCGACGCATCGCGAGCAGAACCCCCATGCGAATATGTTCGCTCTCCGCAGTTACATTGGCTACAAGGTCTTGGGCTGTCGCTGTCTTGGATAACGCGTAGGCTGCAGCATGTCGAAGAAACGGATCCTCGCTAGTGTCCCTTTTCAGTAATTCGAGTATCGCTTCGGTGGCGTCGTTTATTTGAAGGTTCCCTAGGGCGAATGCTGCTGACGCACAGACCCGCGGGTTCTCATCTTTCAACGCATCGATTAATTGGGTGGATGAAGCAAGATAGCGTGCCTCACCGAGTACTTTGCAACATTGTGTGCGGATCTCTGCATCGGCGTCCTTGGTGTATTCCGCGATGGCGCTCAGGCATTTGTCACGTTCACTCGGGATTTCATTCGCAATGATCCCCAAGGCCCAGATTGCATGAATCCTTGCAAGTTGCGATCTCTGATCTATTAGTCGTTCCTGCAGTCCTGTCACTGCGATCGCCCCACGCTTGGCGAGTTGGAGGTGGACGCGTTGACGGACCCTCCTGTCAGGATCTTCAAGCTTTTCAATCAGTTGCTCGACGGTTTTGGCTGATAGGTTGGCAGTGAGCCAATGAAGAGCCTCGGACCTCGCGTTGGTGCCCTCAAACTCAGCTTTGTAGATTCGACCTAGGCCATCACTGTCTGCTCCGCGAATCCAGTCACTGATGTAAACAGATTGGTCCGGTCCGAATTCGATATCCGTCGGAAGGATGTTGCCGATGAAGGTGTGTTGATCGCGAATCTTGAAACCAGCACCGCTAGGTTCGAGGGCAAAACTTCGGATACCGCTTGATTCCGGCGCATCGGCAAAGTCGCACAAAAAGAAATGTTGCTGGTATCGGTCAGGTAGGCCGACGCCGGGGTAGGCAGCAAACCCTGCCGGACCAATTCCGATATGTGCGATCGCCGGTAAGACCGCAGCAGAACCGTGTGTGGAAGCGGTTTCCCAGAGTCGGTCGAGATTCCAGGGACCGAGTGGGAACTCTGCGGGCATGGTTTCAAATGCCATTTCCCACCCTGCTTCGGTTCCTGGCATAACGTAGATCAAACGTGCCTGATCACCTTGATTGGAGTTGTTGTCACAGGTGAAAAGATTCCCGAAATCGTCAAAGGCGAGTTCTTGTGGATTGCGGAAGCCTCTCGCAATCTCTTCGAGTTGTGATCCATCGGGATTGCACCTGAGGATCGCACCAGTGGAAGGGTTGTGGAGTACCTCGCCTTCAGCTGTTTTGATCTTATAACCGCGATCTCCAACCGAGAAATAGATTTTTCCATCCGGTCCCTGTGTCAAACCATGAAGGCCATGTGGCAGTGACGCTTTCACACCAAAACCGGACACGAGAGAATCACGTTCATCTGAAATTCCATCCTCATTGATATCGGTGAGTTGCCAGAGATCAGGGATGCAGGTGTAAAGAAGATGACCGTCAACCGCTAGCAGTCCCGTGCCGGTTCCAGTGAGTGGCTCACGAAATCCATCCGCAAAGATGGTGGTGTGATCCGCCCTGCCATCTCCGTTGGTATCGACCAAACGCCGGATTCTTTCGGAGAACTTAGTATGTGGTGCCATCCCGTCTTCCCGATCTGCGGCGTACTTTTCGTACATGGCGAGTCGATCTGAGGGAGTTTGGTTTTTCAGGTCATCGAGAAGCCATGTTTCTCGTCCGGCGTAACCAAGCCCAACTTCCGTGTCAAAGCGAAACGTTTCAGCGACGTACAACGCACCGTTGTGGTCGAAACAGAGTGCGGCGGGGTTTGCCACCATGGTTTCGTCGGCGAAAACACTCATCTTCATGCCTTCGGGGGTAACAAAGCCACCGATGGCACCTTCTGCTAATTGGGATCGTGACGCGATTTCCGCTGCTAAATTCCGATGCCCCATCTTGGCCAAATCGTCTCTATCAAATTTGGACCAACGTAAGACGCCATCCACTGCGTATTGAAGCAGTAAGGGAATTTCAGGAGTGGTGATTTCGCCTAGGATTGATTCGTTGCTAATCTGGGTGACCACAAGACGGCCATCGATGCCGCTGGTCGCAATCGCTTCCCCTCCCGGGGAAAATGTAAATGACAGAATCCTGTTGTCTTCAAGATGAACCTTAGGGAGTACTTTTCCATCACTCACTCGCCATCGAAGTAGCGTGTCATCGCCCGCAGTTGCAACCAATTGTTTTCCGTCCGGTGAAAACATGATTCGGTCAATGCGTGCATGCTGAGAAATGGCAGGCTCAGCGTCGGTGGAGTTAATGATTTGAGATTCGGGAATCTCAAGATTGAGGATTTCACGTCCCGTTTCCAGTTCCCATAGTTTGAGGGAACCACTTTCATCTGCGGCAGCTAGCCAATTTGCCGTCGGAGCGTAGTTCAATGCAGTGATGGGAGACTCGAGTTTGCATAAGATGGTTAGCGGCAGTCCTCCGTAGGCGTCCCATAGCCTGATGGTGCCGTCCTGCCCTCCGCTAGCCATCGAAACTCCGTCGGGAGAAAAAGCTACGGCGTTAACCGGGCCTGCGTGATCGTTCAGGGAGACAAGTTGCTGGCCGCTTCCGGTTTCCCAAACCTTGACGGTACTGTCGGCACTTGCGGTCGCGATCAAGTCACCAAAACCAGAAAACACAATTTGTTTAATGGGCTCGCTGTGCCCACGAAGTGTGATGAGTTGACTCAAGTCTGGTTTGTCAGCATTCCAGATACCGTTGCACACAGTGAGTTC
>JAKMEW010000123.1 GCA_022425745.1 Rubripirellula sp. | reverse complement strand
CGATTTTGCCAGGACCGTTTTTGCCAGAACCGATTTAGCCCGAAGCGCGTTTGCCCGAAGCGAGTTTGCCAGTACCGAGTTTTCCAGAACCGCTTTTGCCAGAACCGATGTTGCCAGAACCGATTTTGCCAGAACCGATTTTTCCAGAACCGAGAATACTCATCACTGATCCATAACAGCTTCTTTGATTACTTGAACCGCAGAGCATTTACCTTTGAATTCGAGTCCTAAAGACTCCGTGTCGATTCCCAGACTTTTGGCCAGCTCAATAGCAAGGTCCAAATCTCTGACACCGTGGTATTGGTTGGTCATTTCACCATTTTCGTAAATGGTCTGAGTATCCGAGCGATATCCGGATTCAAACGCGTCAGAGAGTTTATCAATGAGCATGGAGGGGACTCCCTGATCGATGCAGTGCTGCACGCTCCAGATTTCATCACCGCGACATTGCCCCAAAAGGACAAGGGCACGATCTCTGCGGATGTTCATGGCGACTTGCTTTGGGTGATGGTTAATGATTTGTTTTTCGGGGAGGCTTTTCTGTTAGATCCATCGGCGGGAACACGCTTTTACCACCATGGAAAGTACGTTTGCCATTAACGACGTGATCGAACACAAAGACGCCAGTGTTGGAATTTTTGCGAGCGGAAACACGAAGGATCGAGGGTGTGCCGCATTCTGTGCATTGCATTCGCAGTCCGTAGCGATCAAGAAGTTTTGCGATCTTTGCGGCTGCTGTTTGGTTCTGTTCGAGTGATTCGTAGCGTGTTCCCGAAAATGCTTGAAGATGGCGTTCGATGGTTAGGCGAATCGAGCGATGCAGGCGATTGAGCTGCATTTCCAGTTGATCCATCGTTTCGTCTGGCTTCACCATCGGCCTACCCAATTCATTTTTCTCTCCTTGCATCGCTTTTTGCATCCATTGGTTTGCTAGCAACAAAAACCATGATTTCTGCACATGCAAGTTTTGTGTTTATTTATACATAATGTATAATCTGGTGATTGGAAGGTCTCGGTCGTAAACTTCCTTGAACGAAAACAAAAAAATCGTTCCAAGGTCAAACTGGCGTTGTTGGTCGAATTTCTCTACCGTGCGACGAGATCACTAATAATCCGTTCTCGTTCCTGAAACGCACATGACGGCTAATCAGCAAACCGTTGAGGAGACAAAAGCCCAGATTCGCGGTCTGGTGAATGAAATTGCGCAACTCGCCAAGAGCGGCGCGACTCCGGACGAGTTTTATTCAGGGCTGTTGACTCGCATCATCACTGCACTTGCGGCCGCAGGTGGAGCGATCTGGTTGTTGGATGAAAATGGTAAACTGCGACTTCAGTATCAGGTGAACGCTGAGCAGTCTCTGCTGAATCATGACAATGAAGATGGCGTTAAGCACCAAAGACTAATTGAGCGGGTTGCCAAAACAGGGCAATCGCTTCTTGTTCCACCTTATTCGGGTACCACCGATGGTGAGGGTGAAGGTAACCCCACTCGGTACCTCCTCGTGCTCGGTTCACTGAAGCATGACGAGCGTCAGGATGGTCTGATCGAGGTTTTCCAGCGTCCCGATACGGCTCCCGATACTCAGAGAGGCTATCTGCGATTCGTTCAGCAGATGTGCGATTTAGCTGCTGAGTGGTTGCGGGGGCAGACACTTCGCACACTTGGTGATCGGCAGAGTCTTTGGCAGCAAGCTGACGCCTTTGCTCGTGCATCGCACGAATCGCTTGATTTGAAGGAAACCGCGTACATCGTGGCTAATGATGGACGACGTTTGATTGGTTGTGACCGAGTCAGTGTCGCAATCAAGAAAGGTCGGAAGTGCCTAGTCCAAGCGATCAGTGGGCAGGACACCATCGAGAATCGTTCCAATATCGTTGCCGCGCTAAATCATCTCGCAACCAAGGTGGTTGCTGCGGGTGAACCACTTTGGCATGACGGATCGACCGAGGATCTACCTCCGCAAATCGAAGAAGCTCTCGAAGATTACGTGGATCAGAGTTACGGGCGGAACATCGCAGTTCTACCGCTCAGGGAGCCCGAACGGCGTCTAGGGGTCAGTCAGGATCAGGGTGCCGCTGGTGAAATCGATCGGGACAACGCGCATCGTGGGGAGGTGATCGGTGCGCTGATTGTTGAACAAATTGAGAGTGCAATCCCGCCTGAAATCTTCAAGGCAAGATGTGATTTGGTGTACGAGCATGGGACGCGGGCGATCGCGAACTCCATGTCCCACAGTAACCTTTTCCTGATGCCGCTGTGGCGTGCCTTGGGGCGAGCGACTTGGGTTTTGAGAGCGAGAACCTTACCCAAAACCATCGGAATTGTCACTCTGCTTTGCGCGGTGGTGCTTGGTCTGATCTTCATCAAAAAGGACTTCAATCTTGAAGCAGAAGGAACGCTTGTTCCGACACAACGCAGAGAGATCTTCGCACCGATTGATGGTGAAGTCCTGCAAGTGCTCGTGGATCACGACGATCCGGTCGAAGAAGGCGACCTATTGGTCCGCATGGTCAATCGTGATCTTGAGATTCAACTGACGGAAGTGGTGGGTCAGCTTGCAACGAACCGAGTCGAAGAAAGAAGGGTTCAGGGGCAACTGCGTTTGAGAAATCTTGAGCTCTCGGAACGTCGAGCACTCGAGGCTGAGCAGATCAAGTTAGACACTGAGTACGACGTCTTGAAGAAGAAAGAGAATCTTTACTTGCGTCGAATGGGTGAACTGGAAATCAAATCGCCCATCAATGGACGTGTGGCGTCATGGGATGTTGAAAAGACCCTTCATAGTCGACCAATTGTGACGGGTCAGGTTCTGTTGGAGGTTGCAGATCTCGATGAGCCGCTGGTACTCGAGGTGGAGCTACCAGAGAAAAGAGAGGGGCATTTAGATCGGTACGTCAAGGAACAGCAAATGACCGAACAGGATAAGCTGACCGTTAGCTATATCCTCGCGACCGATCCCGACACTCCGCTCGATGCCGAACTGGCGCTTGATAGTGTGTCGATGCGTGCTGATCCTAACGAAGAGCACGGTGCCGTGATCAAGATGAGAGCCGTTCCTTCTCAAGAGAACCTGCGAGAACTGCAGCCACGACCCGGCGCGAAAGTCATTGCCAAGATTTATTGTGGTCGAAGAAGCAGCGGATTCGTCTTCTTTCATGAAATTTACGAGTGGTGCTGCAAGTTCTTTTTCTAGTTTTTTCCGCCTGCTGATTCGAGGTCATGGTATCTCGGACGTTGTCTATTCGGAGTATTGAGAAGATGCAATCGAGACCGTTAACAATCCTCCTCAGCTTGCTCGCGTCTGCTGTCTGGATGGAGAGTGCTTGCTGGGCACAGCAATCGATCGCTCCTTCAGTGCCTTCTCCGGGCGATGCAATCGAGGCTGAAAATTGCTTGGTGCAGTACATCAGCAAAGTGAATCTGGCGGCGAGGTCAGATGGGGTGCTGACGGAATTGCATTTTGAAGAGGGTGACACGGTCGAAATGGGCCAGTTAATTGCCGTGATTGATGACACGGCAGCAGCTTTGGCTGTCAACTTGAAATTGGCCGAAGAGAAAGAAGCCGTCATGAATGCGGCAAACGAAGTGAACCTTGAAGATGCGATTAACGCTGAAGAGTTAGCTAGTGCAGAGTCCGAGGCGTACAAGGACCTGCGTAAAGAAGGGGCCATTCCTTACTGGGAGATGGAGAAAAAACGTCTCGAGGCAAAGAGAGCGCAGCTGCGGATTGATTTAGCGGTGATGCAGAAAAAGATTGCCGAAGTACAGATGATTGCAAAACGAAATGGACGCGAACTAGCGGAATTTGAATTGAGTCAAAGGCAGGTGAAAACACCATCGACCGGCTTCATCGAAACGCGGTTCGCGCAATTAGGGGAGTGGCTGCAACCGGGAGCACCCATCGCGACACTCATCCAAATGGATCGCTTGAGAGTCGAAGGTGACATCGATGCGCTGAGTTATCGCAGGATCGTCCGACAGGGTACACCCGTGAAGGTAGTGATTGAGAATGATGCCGATCCAGACAAAGCAATCAAGATCGACGGCAAGTTGGGTTACGTCAGTATGGAGATTGATCTGAACAACCGGCACCGCGTTTGGGTCGAGATACAGAATCAACCCATCAAAGACGAACAAACCGGCAAGGTTATCGACTGGCTGATTAAGCCGGGGATGCGTGCGTCGATCAAGATACCTACCAAAGCAGCATCCCTCTAAATACTTTTGTTTGCGATCGATTCAACCTCGTAATCTGTTCCTCGTATGGCCACGCTTGCGGAATCTCTTGTCAGCAGTTCATCACGACCGCTGACGGTGCGCAGACGTCCAGATCTTTTCGCTAATCGACAGCGTTATCAGGGGACCGGCTATTGGGTGGTCAAAGAGCCGGTTGGCCTGCAATATTTTCGTTTTCATGAAGAAGAATACTTCATTTTGAAAATGCTCGATGGGCATGTAAGCCTACAGCAAATCAAGGATGGTTTTGAGCAGCGTTTTGCACCGCAGAAAATCACCTTTGGCGATCTGCAGCAGTTCATCGGAATGCTTCATCGCAGTGGTCTCGTGATCAGCAATTCACCGGGTCAAGGTAAGTCTTTGCGAGAACGAGGACGGAAAAAGCAGAACAAAGAGTTGATGGGTAAATTCACCAACGTCTTTGCCATCCGTTATCGAGGTTTTGATCCAGAAAAGATTCTCAATGGATTGATACCTTGGTTTGGTTGGTTGTTTACCGTGCCAGCCCTGATTGGATTTGTTTTTCTCTTTTGTACCGCTTCATTACTTCTGGCCTCACAGTATGAAACGGTCTACTCACGTCTGCCAACGTTCCAGCAGTTTTTTGCCGCTGACCGGTGGTTCATCTTGGCAATCACGATGGCGTTGGTCAAAGTGTTGCACGAATTTGGGCACGGTTTGAGTTGTAAGAAATTTGGTGGTGAATGTCATGAGATCGGCTTTATGCTGCTCGTCTTCACGCCATGTCTTTATTGCAATGTGTCTGACTCTTGGATGTTACCCAACAAATGGAAGAGAGTTTGGATTGGTGCAGCGGGTATCTACGTAGAAATGTTCTTGGCATCGATCGCTACGTTCATTTGGTGGTTTACCGAACAGGGCACAACGGTCAACGATCTTTGTCTCAACATGATGTTTCTCAATGCGGTTAGCACCGTGTTGGTTAATGGGAATCCGTTGTTGCGTTTTGACGGGTACTACATTGTGATGGATGCTCTGGAAATTCCCAACCTGCGGCAGAAAAGTACCGAGGTGCTCAAGCGAGCGTTCCAGAGAACCTGTCTGGGATTGGAGTTGCCGGACGACCCATTTCTGCCGACCCGAGGGCGATTTTTATTTGGTGCCTTTACCGTTGCCAGCGTGATTTATCGTTGGGTGGTCGTTTTCTCGATTTGTTGGTTTGTGATCAAGGTGCTTGAGCCTTACGGACTGCAGGCCATCGGCCGAATGGTTGCGGTGGTTGGGTTTGCCGGACTGGTCATTCAGCCAATCGTTCAAACTTGGAAGTTTTGTCGTACCCCAGGGAGATTATCCAAAGTGAAAAGAACCCCGCTCATGATTTCGCTCGGCGTTCTTGCAACGTGTATCGCTTTGGTCTGTTACGTACCTTTGCCCCATCACGTGGACTGCGCCTTGGAGATTCGCCCCAGTAAGGCGGGAACGGTGTACGCCGGGACGCCGGGTCAGATCGAGTGGACTATCTCACCCCGTCAATTTGTCAATCAAGATGATGCGGTCGCAATCCTTCGTAACCCTGATTTGGAAATACGTTTAGCGGATCTCAGTGGCAGGCAGCAAGTTGCTGAGGTCGAACTCCGAAACCTGTCCTACCGCAGTCGCAATGACGCAGCATTGAAAGCTCAAATCGATACTCAGGAGCAATTGCTTGACGCAATAAAATTGTTACGGCAGAAAACAGAAGAAGAGATCAAGGAATTGACCGTCTTGGCTCCGAGAACAGGTTTCGTGATTCCCCCGATGGATCGTCCACAGGGAAATCCAGATGATGGAAGGTTGCCCACTTGGACGGGTTCTCCTCTGGAGCCAAAAAATCGCGGAGCAATGCTCACCGCTGAGGATATTATCTGCGAGATTGGAAACCCCGAAGCTTTTGAGGCGGTTTTGGTGGTGGATCAGGGTGACGTACAACTGGTTCGGGTCGGGCAAGAGGTGGATATCAAACTCGATGCCGAACGCGAAATGACCTATTATGGGAAGATTACCGAGAAATCGAGCGAGCCCATCTCAGCGACGTCCCTTTCCATGGCTAGCCAGACTGGCGGAGATCTTCAAACGGAAATTGATCCCGCGACTGGACAGGTCAAGCCTCGAAGTATTTCTTACCAGGCGCGAGTGCCTTTGGAGGGAACCGATATCACCTTACGTCCCGGTTACCGCGGTTCAGCCAAAGTCCATGTGGATCCAATGTCTTTGGGATCTCGCTTATGGCGTATCATCGCACAAACCTTCAACTTTGAAATTTGATCTGAACACTCTTTAAAAGAGGCACCTCAAACCGAAGTTTTTGTTGATTCCTTTCCGAGATTGTCTTTCGACGATCATCGGATTTTGATAAATCAATCTTTCCCGCGGCGTATACGGCTGGTCATCTTCCTTCGGGGAGCAGGAATCGTCCGTGTCAAATTCACCCGAGCAAATTACGGGCTCAGGGTTAACAATTCAAACGTTTGAAATAATTGCGTTGTCAATTTGAGGAGAAAACTTAATGGCTGACAGCAAAGATTCGGCAAAGGCTCAACCTGCAGAGAAAGCGCAAACCCAGCAACCTGTCCAAGTGCAGGTCACTGATGATCATGCAGTTGCGTCGTATGCAAACTTTTGCCGAGTAACCGGTTCCCCCGAGGAACTCATTGTTGACTTTGGTTTAAACCCACAGCCGATCGGTGTTCCAAAAGATCCGATTCAAGTCAAGCAACGCATCATCGTGAACTTTTACACCGCAAAGCGACTGCTCGCTGCATTGCAGATGTCGGTTGCTCGTCACGAAGCCGTCTTTGGTGTGCTTGAGACAGACATCAACAAGCGAGTTCGCCCAGGTCTCAATCAGCCAAACCAGCAAGCACCTGCTAAAGAAGAATAGATCTTCCAAGTTCGATGAATCACATCTGCCGCACGGTCCTATTTCGGATCGTGCGGTTTTTTGATGTCTCAGCCGAAGATAGATCCATCGATTCAGCGTGACCTTCTCGTTTGGACAACGGTTTGAACTTGGCGTGTTCCAAGATTTTTGATGAACACTGATTCTTGGTGAGTATTAGGATTGGTTGATTTCGTCAATCAACATTCTTAGACGACCCAAGGCACGGCGATCAAAGTGGAAAACCAATCGTGGAAGATTCGCCAGCTCCGGTTCACCTGATTCTTCCGGCAAGGCTTGCGTCTGCTCAAACGTGCCTTTGACGAGAATGTCTGAGAATGTCTCTCGAATCCTCGTTAGATGATCAAGTGACAATTCGGCTTTGAGACGAAAGACAAGTTGATCCTTCACGTATCGCATGCTGTGGTAGACGCGATAGAAAGTCAAAATTTCGTTGATCGCTTCGTCTACCGAATCGGTGATTTTGTAAAGGCTCACGTCCTCTGGGCTGATCATTCCATTTTTTAGTAACTGGTTCTCAAAAAAGACTCCTGCGTCTTTCCAGTAGCTGCCTTGAGGATGATCAAGTAGAACCAGTGGTAGGACGGTTTGCTTACCGGTTTGCATCAGCGTTAGCGTTTCTAACGCCTCGTCGAGTGTTCCGAAGCCACCAGGAATGCAAACCACCGCACTGCACTCTTTGACAAACATTAGCTTGCGAGTAAAAAAATACTTCATCGTGACAAGTTTGGAGTCGCCGTCGATGTACGGATTTGCGCTCTGCTCAAAGGGGAGCATAATATTGAGACCCAGTGACGCATCACGTCCGGCGCCGCGATGCCCAGCTTCCATGATTCCGCCACCGGCTCCGGTGATCACCATCCAGCCGTGGTTGGCCATGCGCCGCCCCAGTTCGACAGCTGCAAGGTACTCCGGATGATCTTCAGCCGTTCTAGCTGAGCCGAAGATGGTGAGTTTTCTTCGTCTGCGATACGGACGAAAGATAGAAAAGGCGTACCTCAATTCCCGAAGGGTTCTTGAGAGGATTTTTAAGTCACCTCGAGCGGGTTGATCCTCCTCGAGGCGATCGATTGTCTTCCGGAGGCTTCTGAAGAGATCTTCTGATGGATCATTGGATAGTGGCTCATTCGCCGGCTGAGGGCGTTCTTGCTCGTCTTCACCGATTGCTTCAATTGGCAGTTTATCTTGCGGCATGATGAGATCCTTTTTCTTCGAAGTTGACAGAAGACGTCTCGGCGGCAGTCAAAACCGTTAATTACCGATCAAGTATGACCGCGATCAAAGCTCGCTGTCGGATCAGGAAACGGACTTATCTTTGATCTCGCTACCCGCTGCGTCGGCCAAAGTTGCCGGCTGGATTCGCAATGCTTTGCCAATGATGATTGCGAGTGGAGCAGCCGCGAAACTCAGTAACGCCCCCATTTTAACCGAATCTTGAACTGGCCCAGCAACCTTGAACGCTGCAACGGACACAAAGAGTGCTACGGTAAAACCAATTCCCGCAACCATGCCGAGGGTGACGACGTGGCGGTAGTCCATTCCAGCAGGTTTTTCTAGTTTGAGACCCTTTTCCGCGAGTAGGGTCATGAGCGTGATACCAAGCGGTTTGCCGAGCAAGAGACCAGCGAGGACAAGCCAAGTCCCTGTGCCCAGACTGCTAAACACCACTCCGGCATTTGCTAACCCAAAAAATCCAAGAAAGAACTCAACCGGAAGTTTCCAGAAATGTTCAAACTCGTTGAGTGTGTCATCTCGATGAAGTTCCTGTTTGGCAAAAATCCCAAGATCCGTGTGAGCGTGTGGTAGGAATGGAATGATGGGCACCAGACCAAGGGCGGCGTGAATATTGGCTTCATAAAAGCTGAACCATGACAAAACCCCAGGACCAATTAGATAGATCCAATGCGACTGAACCCTCGCCTTGCTAAGAATCTTTGCGAACACCATCGCGAAGACGGTCAATCCGAACCAGATCGGCTCAATTGGCGCTTGAGGGTACGCGAGCGCCAAAATAATCAGACCCGCAGCATCATCAGCGATCGCCAATAGTAGAAGGAATGCAATTGCCGGATGACCTGCTCCGAAGATCACCTTTGCAACCAGATAGCTGAAGGCGATGTCGGTCGCGCACGGAACTGCCCAGCCATCCCCAAAAACGTCACTTTGTCCCGTCAGCACGCAACCACCGAGGTAGACCAGTACAGGGCCCGCAATCCCGCCAAAGGTGGCAAGGAGGGGGGTGGCGGCTTTACGTGGATTGGATAGAGCCCCTCCGGGTAGCATCGACTCCCAGACTTCCTTGGCAGCGATGGCAAAAAATAGGGCCATGAAAATATCGTTGACCAGGAAGTGGAGGCTGAGTCCATGGTGTCCACCGGAGTCTTCTGAATGGTTCACCTCACCGCCATCCTGCTGAGGTGCGGCTTCGGCAGAATGATCTGTCCCCCCGTGATCTCCAGACCAGCCTGAGATTAGGTCAAATTCGATGAACTCGACGTAACTTTCTGGTGAAAGTCGCAGGCTTTCCGGAATCCCTCCGAGATTGAAGGCACCATTGGCCCATAGCAGCGCCAGCAGTGTTCCTGCGATCAGAAGGAACGAGTTGTCAATCAGAGTGCGGATGATGCCGCGTTGTTGTGTGTGACCCGTCATCTTTACGGACAATTTCCTGAGGGGAACCAATCGTCACGATGGGTTCAGCGAGTATTTTTGTGAGTCGATCGTCTGGAGTCACTTTGGTAACCAGATGATCGATCGACCGTGTGATTTCAAAATCATAATACGTTTGTGTCGGTTCGGTGAGGTCACTTCACCACATCTTCTGAAACCTGTTACCGTCTTCGACAGGTCATTAACGAGATTCGGTAATTTCTTCTGCAGCCATCCACGCAAGGCTCATGATGGTGGCATTCGGATTTCCCACCGTGATTCCTGGAAAGACCGAACCGTCCACAATCCATAACCCCGATGAATTTCGCAGACGAAAGCGATGATCAACGGCATCTTCAGGATGGTTTCCAGCGGCACACGTTCCTATTGGATGGTAGAGAGTCTGCGAATATCGCTCAACGGAGCGAGCAATCGCTTCCCGGGTGATTCGTTTGGCTCCAGGAACGATTTCAGCTGAGATCACGTCACGGAACACACCTGAATTCGCAAGCTCCCGAACATACTCAACACCTTGTATTGATCGCTCAAGATCCTGTTGCTGATCGAGGTAGTTGGTGGTGATGACAGGAGGTTCGCTCGGGTCTGCCGATCGGAGTTGTAGGTGACCGCAAGATTGAGGTTGTGTCACATTCGCGCCGATCGTCATCCACGCACTGGAGTCTTCTTTGGGGAAGGTCAGGTAATGGGTTGGTGTGACATGGATTTGAATGGCATCGTTGAGGAACAGCCCACCACACTCTGCCAGATTACTTGAAAGTGGACCACTTCCTAAGGTTTGCCATTGAACGAGGTGACGCAGGTCGCCAAACGGCGAAAAGCGATCAGCATCGGAGGTGCGTTGATAGATTACCGGCATAATCAGGTGATCTCGAAGATTCTTTCCAACGCTTAAATGTTCAATTCGAAGTCCAATACCATGCTCCTTTAACGCGTTTCGGCAGCCAATTCCGCTTCGCATCAAAAGAGTGGGTGTGCCGATTGCGCCCGAGGCTAAAATCACGCCGTATCGTGAGACCAACTCGGCCCTGCCGTTTTCTGTCAGTAATTCAACTCCGTTGACTTTTTCATTGGTCCAAATAAGTCGGTCTGCCATCCCGCGAACCACTTGGATCCGGTCCTCCCAACTCCTTGCTTTTTCCCGATTTGGACGAAGTAGTGATTGGAGAGAAGTTCTTTGCCCTCGGCGGTTCAACCGTTGATAGACCATGGGTTTAGCGTTCTGGAGCGACTGGGCCGCACGGAGGAATGTCCGAGACGGTTCGCTGAGCCACCGCGGCTCCTCAGGCTGAAGAAGCGATTCAACTGATTTTAGTGCTGTAAGGATTCGATCCGAGCTCCAATGGTTACCCGAGGCGTCAGCAAGCCGATTTAGATCTCTGGACGTCGGCGGAAACCAGATCATGGCATTGATACGGCTACTGCCACCAATCCCACGTCCCCTCGGCCACCGCAGACGTCGCTTCGCCAGAGAGGGTGTTGGCTCGGTTGGAAAATCCCAATCTTCACCAGATTTGAGGAGTTTGATCCAGTGTGCGGGCCGTTGACGATCCCCAATTGGAGCGGGAGTTGAGGGGGCTTCGACCACTACCACCGTCGCGTTGAATTCCTCCGCAAGTCGCCGAGTGAGGACGCATCCAGCAGAACCGGCTCCAACGACAATAAAATCTGGCTGATTCATGGCACTTTCTGGGCGGTCGTACGATGGTCGATTCTTGGTTTGTCGATTACGATTTTTGCAGTCTGTCCAAGTCGAAATAAGGCTTGGTCAGATGGCGATTTGATTTTTTTACTCTATCCCTTTGTCATCATTCCACCATGACTGATTCAAGCGAATCCAAGGCTGCTTTGCGATTTTCCTTCATTTCGACAGCGCCCCCTGACCCGATCTTGGGTCTCACCGAAGCGTTTTTAGCAGATCAGCGATCAGACAAGATGAATCTGAGCGTCGGGGTCTACAAGGACGCCTCGGGGCAGACGCCCGTTTTGGAGTGTGTGAAGGAAGCGGAACGTCGTTTACTGGAAAATGAGAAGACCAAGGGTTATCTCCCAATCGATGGATCGCCTGAGTATCGCAAAGCGGTTCAGCGAATGGTTTTTGGTGAGACCGTTGCCTCGGATAGGATTTCGACGTTGCAGTCACCCGGTGGTACCGGGGCGCTGCGAGTCGCGGCAAGTTTCTTGACTTCACAGATGCCACCCTTGAAGGTTTGGGCGTCCAATCCTACGTGGGCGAACCATCACGCGGTCTTTGAATCGGAGGGCTTGCCGGTTGAATCGTACCGCTACCTCGCGGCAGACCGTACCACGCTCGATTTTGAAGGGATGATTGAAGATCTCACCACGAAAGCACAGCCGGGTGATGCGATTCTTCTTCATGCTTGTTGTCATAATCCGACCGGTGTTGATCCTTCGACTGACCAGTGGGTATCAATCGCAAAGGTTTTGTCCGATCGAGGATTGTTGCCATTGATCGATTTCGCATATCAAGGATTCGGGCACGGAATCAGGGAAGATGCACGTTCGATCGAAGCGATTTTACGTCAAAACTCCGAAGCGATTGTGTGCAATTCCTTCTCCAAGAATTTTGGTCTCTACGGTGAACGTGTTGGAGCGATTTCAGTTGTAGCCGGAGATGCTGCTGCTGCCGGTGCTGTGCAGAGTCAGTTGAAGCGATTGGTTCGTTCCAATTACAGCAACCCACCAAGGCATGGAGGAGCAATTGTTGCGACCATCCTTGGTTGTGAGGATTTGACCGCACAGTGGGAATCTGAGTTGGCAGCAATGCGAGACCGGATCAAGCTCCTACGCGAGCAATTTGTATCCACCATGAAGACTACCGGTAACGGGCATGACTTTGGATTTCTACTCGATCAATGCGGAATGTTTTCCTTTAGTGGACTGAACAAGATGCAGGTTGATCAGTTGAAGGCGGATCATGGGATCTACATCGTCGGTAGTGGCCGGATCAATGTTGCAGGGATGCAGGAGAGCAAGATGAGTGCATTTTGCTCGGCAGTCGCTCAGGTTCTTGAAGGTTAGTGTTCATCCACCACAGGCTTGATGATCGCAGCCAGCTATGACTGATCATTCGAGATCGATTAGCGTTTTCCTTTTCGGTTGATTTTTTCAATCGCTTCCGCTTCTGCAGATTCCGAATAATTCGGGTTAGGCGTGGTGGGTACTGGTGCGTGAGTCGCTTCCCGCCAAGCGAGGAGCATCTCATGGAGTTCCGCTGCCTTCTCAGGCTTCACCGCCGCAAGATTGTTAACTTCACTTACGTCATTTTGAAGATCATAGAGTTCAAGTTCGCCATCTTCAAAGTACTCGTGCAGCTTCCATTTGCCGTGTCGAATAATGCCGCACGGTCGGCTGCGGAATAGCGGATCGCGTTGTTCGTCGCTACGCTGATAGCTCTGGAGATAAGCGGGGAAGTGCCAGAATAACGATCGGTCTTTGAGTGCTGCTTCTTCACCTCGCAAGAGCGGTAACAAATTCACGCCATCGAGAATTTGGTTCTCAGGCAAGGCCGCGCCCGTGATCGCGCAGAGAGTGGGATAGAGGTCGACGTTGATAATTGGCGTGTCATTGCTGGTTCCGGCTGAAACGACACCTGGCCAATTCACAAAGAATGGCTCGCGAATTCCGCCTTCATAGTACGTCCCTTTATATCCACGCAGAGGACGCATCGATGTTGCCGGTCCGTAACCTCCGTTATCCGAGCTGAAGATGATAACGGTCTTCTCTCTTTGCTTTGTTTGCTTGAGAGTATCAATGAGCTTCCCGACACCTTCATCAACACTTTCAATCATCGCTGCCATGACGGCGTGATCGTGAAGTGTTCCTTTTGGTTTCGCTTGATATTTCGCAACGAGGTCAGCTCTGCCTTGCAGCGGGGTGTGTACAGCGAAGTGGGAAAGGTAAAGCATCCAAGGTTGCTTGTTGTTTTGCTTGATGAATGCCATCGCCTCGTCGGTTAATCGATCCGTTAGGTACTCATCTTTTTTGGGTTCCGGCAGGCCAGGTACGTTCGGATGCGGTGGGAAGTATCCACGTGGTGGACTGCCACTGTGTGAGCCGGCAACGTTGACATCAAAACCATATGGGATCGGGTCGTTGCTCAGGTGCCATTTGCCCATTAGAGCGGTTTTGTAGCCAGCCTGACGAATTTGATGCGCCCATGTTTTGATCTGCGGTGACAAAGTGTCCGTGCCCGCAACGTGCATCAGTTTTCCGTGCTGAGGTTTTCCTCGTCGTGCTGTTCCAACATTATAGATTTCGTGGCGTGGGCTGTATTGTCCCGAAAGCAAGGAGGCACGCGCTGGAGCACAATTTGCCGCAGCTGAATAGGCGTTGGTGAAGATCATTCCTTCGCGAGCTAATTGATCAAGATGAGGTGTTTCATAGTAGTCAGATCCCATGAAACCGCAGTCACGCCAACCAAAGTCATCCAGGAAGATAAAAAGGACATTAGGCTTGTCTGAAGCGATCTGGTCGCCGAGCGCTCGCTGATTGGTTTCTTGCGATCCCGCAATCTTCCACGGTGTCACGGCCAAGAAGGAAATCAAGAGTGCAGAAAATAATAGGTTTGGTAACGCGAGTTGAATCATGATCGATTAGATGTTGCTGATAATGTGAGTATTGTTATCGTCAGTGAAAAAGCTAATTCAGCTTTGGAAGAATCATTGAATCTGGCTTGATTCAACTGAGTAGCTCGTTGACGACACTTGCAGGTTCTACACCCGTTAATCGCTGGTCAAGGCCTTGGAATGGATAGGTAAATCGACGGTGGTCGATCCCCAAGAGATGCAGGATCGTGGCGTTCAAATCATGGATGTGAACGGGATCTTTGGTAATGTTGTAGCTAAATTCATCGGTCTCACCGTGAACAACACCTCCACGAACTCCTCCGCCTGCCATCCAAATTGAAAAACATTTTGGGTGATGATCTCTTCCGTAATTAGTCTTGGTTAGCTTTCCCTGACAGTACGCAGTACGACCAAACTCTCCACCCCAAACAACCAGTGTGTCATCTAGCATGCCGCGTTGCTTGAGATCGGTAAGTAAGCCTGCAGACGGCTGATCAACATCCTTGCATTGTTTTGGAAGATCTTTCGGTAGAGCGCCATGCTGATCCCAGCCGCGATGGAAAATCTGCGTGAAGCGAACTCCACGCTCAGCCATTCTCCGCGCCATGATACATGAATTTGCAAACGTTCCTGGCACCAGTACTTCGGTTCCATAGAGGTCGAGAACATGTTGCGGTTCGTCACTCAGGTCAGCGAGCTCTGGCACGCTTGTTTGCATTCGAAACGCCATTTCATACTGCGCAATCCTAGCATTGATTTCGGGGTCGCCTACTTGTTGCAGATTGAGTTGATTGAGAGATCCGAGTGTGTCGAGCATCCGGCGGCGTGCGTCGGTGTCAATCCCTTTGGGATTGGATAGAAATAAGACCTTGTCGCCGCGGCTTCGCAAAGCCACTCCTTGATATTTGCTTGGTAAAAAACCGCTGCCCCAGAGTCGGTTGTAAAGCGCTTGCGCCTGCTGGCGTCCGGTCCATGATGCTGTCATCACCATGAAAGCGGGAAGGTTTTCATTTTCGGTTCCGAGTCCATAGCTGAGCCATGATCCGAGGCTTGCTTTTCCTGGGAGTTGGTCTCCCGTGCAGATGTATGTAATCGCGGGATCATGATTGATCGCCTCGGTATACATCGAACGCACCAGAGCAATCTGATCAACCTGCTTTGCCATGTGTGGTAGCAGTTCACTGACCATCGTTCCACGCTGGCCATGTGGAGAAAACTGATAGATGCTCGGTGCAATTGGGAACCTTGCTTGGCCACTGGTCATGGTGGTGAGGCGTTGGCCGTTGCGAATCGATTCCGGGAGGTCTTTGTCAAACCAATCAGCCATCTGGGGTTTGTGGTCCCATAAATCCATTTGGCTTGGGGCGCCTGACATGAACAGATAGATTGCTCGCTGCGCCTTTGCGTCGTGGTGCGGTAAGTGAGACGTTGATTCGTCTGTCGTATTTGCTAAAGGAGATTTTTTTGAACTGTCGATTGCTGCAAACGCAGCTGCTCCAAGTCCTGCAGCACCACGACTAAAAAGCGATCTCCTTGTGAGAGCCATGATGGCTTCACGGTTCAGGTTCCTGCTCATTTGGAAACCACCTCATCTAGATTAAGCAATGTGTTGCAAACGAGGGTCCATGCGGCCTGCGTTGCATTGTTGTTCCCCACGAGTTCTTCGCAGAGGTCAGGTTTCTCTTGGTAATAGGCAGTGCTGTCTTGGAGTAGTGAATGGATCGCTGCTAATTCTCGATCATTTGGCGTTCGCGCAGTTACCGTTTGGAATACCCAGTGAATCTTTTCCAGTGCATCACCATCGGCTTCGATTGCAATTCGTTCAGCCAGTTTCTTTGCTGAATCTAGGAACTGTTGCTCGTTTAAAAGCAGGAGTGCTTGCAGGGGTGTGTTGGTTCTTTCACGCCTCGCGGTGCAGGATTCACGACTGGGGGCATCGAGCATTGACATTTGAGGCGGTGGGCTCGTGCGTTTCCAGAACGTGTAGACGCTGCGCCGATAAACTTTTTCCCCAGAGTCAGGTTTAAACCTTACGGTGTTGCTCCCCGAATATCCCACGGCCGCCCACAATCCATCTGGCTGTGGCGGTTTTACACTCGGGCCCCCTTGGCGATCAATCAGAAGACCCGACAGGAAAAG